>NZ_JBNCAQ010000045.1:0-76534 GCF_049808595.1 Streptomyces aurantiaciflavus
GGGCCCCCCCCCTCTCGTGGTGCCGACCCCGGTGCGGAGGGGCCGTTCCCGGTGCCGGCCCCGGTCAGGGGAGTGGGCCGGCGGAGGGTCTACTTCTTGTCGAGCAGGTCCTGGACCTTCGCCCGGACGTCGTCCGTGGCCAGGCCGCGGATCGTCAGCGTCGTCCGGCGACGCAGCACGTCGTCCGGGGTCTCGGCCCACTCGTTGTCGCGGGCGTAGACCACCTGGGCCCAGATCTCGGGGGCGTCGGGGTGGACGCGCTCGCCCAGCTCCGGGTTCTCGTTCGCCAGGCGGGCGATGTCGAAGGCGAGCGAACCGTAGTGCGTGGCCAGGTGCCTGGCGGTGTCCGCCGCCATGCGCGGGCCGGGCGCCGGGTGGTCGACGAGCAGCCGGTGGGCGACCGCGCGCGGGTTGGCGACACCCGGCAGCGGCAGCTTCTTCGGCAGCGAGGAGATCGGCTCGAAGTCGTCACCGAGCGGGTGGCCCGGCAGCGCCTCCAGCTTCTGCATGACGGTACGGCCGATGTGGCGGAACGTCGTCCACTTGCCGCCGGCCACGGACAGCATCCCGCCCCTGCCCTCGGTGACGACCGTCTCGCGCTTGGCCTTGGCCGTGTCGCCGGGCCCGCCCGGCAGCACCCGCAGACCCGCGAAGGCGTACGTGATGAGGTCCCGGTCGAGCTGCTGGTCGCGGATGGAGAACGCGGCCTCGTCCAGGATCTGGGCTATGTCCTTGTCGTTGACCGAGACGTCCGCCGGGTCGCCCTCGTACTCCTCGTCGGTCGTGCCGAGCAGGAGCATGTCCTCCCAGGGGAGGGCGAAGGTGATGCGGTACTTGTCGATCGGGGTGGCGAGCGCGGCCTTCCAGGGGGAGGTGCGCTTCAGGACCAGATGCGCGCCCTTCGACAGACGGATCGACGGCGCCGCATTCGGGTCCTCCATCTTGCGCAGGTGGTCGACCCAGGGGCCGGTCGCGTTGAGCACGAGGCGGGCGTTCACGCCGAACTCGTCGCCGGAGAGGCGGTCGCGCAGCTCCGCGCCCGTCACCCGGCCCTTGGTGAAGCGCAGGCCGGAGACCTCGGCGTGGTTCAGCACCACGGCACCCGCCTCGACGGCCGCGCGGACCGTCATCAGCGCCATGCGCGCGTCGTTCATCTGGTCGTCGCCGTACACGGCCACGGCCTTGAGGTTCTCGGTGCGCAGCTCCGGCACGTCCTGCGCCGCCTTCGCGGGGCTGAGCAGGTGGCCGACGCCGTCGCCGAACGCGGACAGTGCGGAGTAGGCGAAGACGCCCGCCCCGAGCTTCGCAGCGCCGTGCGGCCCGCCCTTGTACACGGGGAGGTAGAACGTGAGCGGGTTCGCCAGGTGGGGGGCCACCTGGCGAGACACCGCACGGCGCTCGAAGTGGTTCTCCGCCACCAGCTTCACCGCGCCGGTCTGCAGATAGCGCAGACCGCCGTGGAGCAGCTTGGAGGAGGCGGACGAGGTGGCGCCGGCGAAGTCGCCGGCGTCGACCAGAGCCACCCTGAGGCCGGACTGCGCGGCGTGCCAGGCGGTGGAGATGCCCAGGATGCCGCCGCCGATCACGAGAAGGTCGTACGACGCCTTGGAGAGCTGCTCCCGGGTCTCGGCCCGGCTCGGGTTGGAGCCGGAGGCCGGGCGCGCACCGAGGGCAGGCACGGACTGCAGGGTGGACTGACTGGTCATTTCGGGTTCTTACTCCTCATCAGAGCCGGCGTCGGAGCTTTTTCGGCTCTCGTCAGCTCTCGTCGTCCTCGATCCAGCCCATGGTCCGCTCGACGGCCTTGAGCCAGTTCTTGTACTCACGGTCGCGGGTCTCCGCGTCCATGCGGGGGGTCCACTCGGCGGCCCGGCGCCAGTTGGCGCGCAGCTCGTCCGTGCTGGACCAGAAGCCGACGGCGAGACCGGCGGCGTAGGCGGCGCCGAGGCAGGTGGTCTCGGCGACCATCGGGCGCACCACCGGGGCGTCCAGGAAGTCCGAGAGGGTCTGCATCAGCAGGTTGTTGGAGGTCATGCCGCCGTCGACCTTGAGGGCCACCAGCTCGTCGCCGGAGTCCTTGACCATGGCGTCGGCGATCTCACGCGTCTGCCAGGCGGTGGCCTCCAGGACGGCACGGGCGAGGTGCGCCTTGGTGACGTACCGGGTCAGGCCGGCGATCACACCGCGGGCGTCGGAGCGCCAGTGCGGGGCGAACAGGCCGGAGAAGGCGGGCACGAAGTAGGCGCCGCCGTTGTCCTCGACCGAGAGCGCGAGCGTCTCGATCTCGGCGGCGGTGGAGATCAGGCCCATCTGGTCGCGCATCCACTGCACCAGCGAGCCGGTGACGGCGATCGAGCCCTCGAGGGCGTAGACCGTCGGCTGGTCACCGATCTTGTAGCCGACGGTGGTCAGCAGGCCCGCGTACGAGTTGATGATCTTGTCACCGGTGTTCATCACCATGAAGGTGCCGGTGCCGTACGTCGACTTGACCTCGCCCTCGGAGAAACAGGTCTGGCCGAAGAGGGCCGCCTGCTGGTCGCCGAGCGCGGAGGCGACGGGGATGCCGCCGAGCAGGTCGCCCAGCTTTCCGCCCTTGATCTCGCCGTAGACCTCGGCGGAGGAGCGGATCTCGGGCAGGATCTGCAGCGGCACGCCGATCGACTCGGCGATCTTCTCGTCCCACTCCATGGTGTGCAGGTTCATCAGCATGGTGCGGGACGCGTTGGTGACGTCCGTGACGTGCTTGCCGCCGTCGGCACCGCCGGTCAGGTTCCAGATGACCCAGGTGTCCATGGTGCCGAAGAGGATGTCGCCGGCCTCGGCGCGCTCCTTCAGACCCTCGACGTTGTCCAGCAGCCAGCGGGCCTTCGGACCGGCGAAGTAGGAGGCGAGGGGAAGACCGGTCTCGCGGCGGAAGCGGTCCTGGCCGACGTTGCGGCCGAGCTCCCTGCAGAGGGCGTCGGTGCGGGTGTCCTGCCAGACGATGGCGTTGTGGACGGGCTCACCGGTGTTCTTGTCCCACAGCACGGTGGTCTCGCGCTGGTTGGTGATGCCGATGGCCTTGATGTCGTCGCGGGTGATGCCGGCCTTCTCGATGGCTCCGGCGACGACCTCCTGGACGTTGGTCCAGATCTCCGTGGCGTCGTGCTCGACCCAGCCCGGCTTCGGGAAGATCTGCTCGTGCTCCTTCTGGTCGACGGAGACGATCCGGCCGTCCCGGTCGAAGACGATGCAGCGGCTGGAGGTCGTGCCCTGGTCGATGGCCGCGATGAACGGGCCGGCGGTGTGGGCGTCGGTCACTGTGTACTCCTGGAAATTCCGTGGTTAAGGGGCTTTACGTACGGCGCGTGCTGAGAGTTTCGGTGCTTCGTGCTCCAACGGGTGAAGCTCGTTGCTCCTAGGCGAATGCGACGTTGTAGATGCCTGCAGCGATCGCGCCGCCGATCAGCGGACCGACGACCGGGATCCAGGCGTAGCTCCAGTCGGAACCGCCCTTGTTGGGCAGGGGCAGGAGGGCGTGCACGATGCGCGGACCGAGGTCACGGGCCGGGTTGATCGCGTAGCCGGTCGGGCCACCGAGGGAGAGGCCGATCGACACCACCACGAGAGCGGTGATCAGCGCGCCCAGGGTGCCGAGGCCCTTGCCGCTGTCGTTCAGGCCCTGCGTGAGGACGGCGAGCACCAGCACGACGGTGCCGATGATCTCCGTGAGCAGGTTCTGCACCGCGTTGCGGATCTCCGGACCGGTGGAGAAGATGCCCAGAACCGGGCCGGCGCCCTTCTCCTGGGCCTCGACGGCCTTGGCCGCGGTGGCCTGAGCCCCCGGACCGCCGACGATCTCCTTGTCGGTGAGGTGGGCGTGGAACTGGCCGTAGTAGGCGACCCACACCAGAGTCGCACCGATCATGGCGCCGAGCAGCTGTCCGGCGAAGTAGGTCGGAACGTTGCTCCAGTCGCCGTCCTTGATGGCGAGGGCGACCGTCACGGCCGGGTTCAGATGGGCGCCGGAGAGCGGCGCCGAGGTGTACACGGCCGTCAGAACGGCGAAACCCCACCCGAAGGTGATGGCGAGCCAGCCGGCGTTCCGGGCCTTGGAGGCCTTCAGCGTGACAGCGGCGCAGACGCCACCGCCGAGCAGGATGAGTATGGCGGTACCGATGGTCTCGCCGATGAAGATGTCGGAGCTGGACACCCGCGACTCCTTTGTCCTTCGTCCAGGGGACCGAACCCCGGGTCCCTCCGGAGGTTCGAGCTGCCCTCGGGGGTGAGGGCGATGCCGGCCCTTGGCGTTGTCACACTCTAGCGCGTATTGCCGGTAGGTGTTCGACAATGCCGACCGATGGACGGGAGTCTTGCTCCGGGGTTACACGTGCGTCAAGAGTTCTGTTATCGAAAACGCGATCGTTATTGATCGCCACCAGTTATCGATCTTCGCGTTGGCATGTGAGCCGGTATGGGTGCATCGCTCGCTATGTCCCATTTGGTGGTAAATCGAAGGCCGGAACGTCGTACGACGTTCCGGCCCGATCCTGCGTACTTCTGGGGCTTCCTGGGGCTTTCTGGTGCGCGGTCGAGGCACTTCTCGGGCTCCGCCGGCGCCCTTCTCGGCCTTCGGCGTCCTTCCCGGCGCTCGCCAGGTCCTCAGAAGCGCGCGGCGCCCAGGTCCCGCGACACCGCGCGGGCGCAGTCCCGTACCGCCGCGATCAGCTCGGGGCGCAGCTCGCCGTCCCGGCACAGGCGCTCCACCGCGCCGGTGATCCCGACCGCCCCCACCGGCATCCTGCGCCGGTCGTGGATGGGCGCGGCGATGGACGCGACGCCCTCCCAGGTCTCCTCGACGTCGGCCGCGTAGCCGCGCGCGCGCGTGATGTCGAGGAGGTGCTCGAAGTCCTCCGGCTCGCACACCGTGCGGTCCGTGAAGGGCTTGCGGTCGGCCTCCAGCGCCTCGCTGTGCGCGACCGGGTCGTAGGCCGACAGGACCTTGCCCAGGGCCGTGGAGTGCAGCGGCTGCATCGCCCCGATCTCCAGGACCTGCCGGCTGTCGTCGGGCCGGAAGACGTGGTGCACGATCAGCACGCCCTGCTGGTGCAGCACGCCCAGATGGACGCTCTCGCCGCTGGAGCGGGCCAGGTCGTCCGTCCACACCAGGGCGCGCGCCCGCAGCTCGTGCACATCGAGGTAGGTGGTGCCCAGGCGCAGCAGCTCCGCGCCCAGCTGATAGCGCCCGGAGGCGTCGTCCTGTTCGACGAAGCCCTCCTGCTGGAGGGTGCGCAGGATGCCGTGGGCCGTACCCTTGGCCAGACCCAGGGACGAGGCGATGTCCGACAGGCCGAGCCGCCGCTCGCCCCCCGCGAGGAGCCGCAGCATCGCGGCCGCCCGTTCGAGCGACTGGATGTTCCGTGCCATCGCCGTCCTGCCTCCGTCCCCTTCGACCGTCCACGCGCAGCATGCGGCCGCCCTTGTTCGGCAATGTCGAACACTACCGGTCCATGCCGACCTCCCGCTAATGGTCGGTCGATTCGTGTTGCGTCACTCGTTTCCCGGCGGTGACGCGGCCGCCATCCTCGTCCGTCCCGTGGACAGCCCTGACCATAAGCCCCGGACCCGGCTACCCTGGCGGCGAGCGCCCTCCACGGGAAGCTCCGTGTGCCGGCCCGCGGGGGCGGCTCGGGGAGCGACCGCGGGCGCCGCAAAAGCCGACAGCCGTCGCATCCGAGGGAGCCCTTTCATGGCCTCTGTGCCGCCGACCCCTTCCGCCGACAGCCGGACCCGTGTGTCCGCGCTCCGTGAGGCCCTCGCCACCCGTGTGGTGGTGGCCGACGGAGCCATGGGCACCATGCTCCAGGCCCAGGAGCCCACCCTCGAGGACTTCGAGAACCTCGAGGGCTGCAACGAGATCCTCAACCTCACCCGGCCCGACATCGTCCGCTCCGTCCACGAGGCGTACTTCGACGCCGGCGTCGACTGCGTCGAGACCAACACATTCGGCGCAAACCACTCCGCCATGGCCGAGTACGACATCGCCGACCGCGTCCACGAGCTGTCCGAGGCGGGCGCCCGCATCGCCCGCGAGACCGCCGACGACTTCGGCGCCCGCGACGGCCGCCAGCGCTGGGTGCTCGGCTCGATCGGACCCGGCACGAAGCTGCCGACCCTCGGCCACATCGGCTACGGCACACTGCGCGACGGCTTCCAGGCGAACGCCGAGGGCCTGCTCGCCGGCGGCGCGGACGCCCTGATCGTGGAGACCACCCAGGACCTCCTCCAGACGAAGTCCTCGATCCTGGGCGCCCGGCGCGCCATGCAGGCCACCGGCGTCGACGTACCGCTGCTGGTCTCGATGGCGTTCGAGACCACCGGCACCATGCTGCTCGGCTCGGAGATCGGCGCCGCCCTGACCGCGCTGGAGCCCCTCGGCATCGACATGATCGGCCTGAACTGCTCCACCGGCCCCGCCGAGATGAGCGAACACCTGCGCTACCTGGCCCGCCACTCCCGCACCCCGCTGCTGTGCATGCCGAACGCCGGCCTGCCGATCCTCACCAAGGACGGCGCCCACTTCCCGCTCGACGCCAAGGGCCTGGCCGACGCGCAGGAGACCTTCGTACGCGACTACGGCCTGAACCTCATCGGCGGCTGCTGCGGCACCACCCCCGAGCACCTGCGGCAGCTCGTGGAGCGCCTGCGCGGCGCCACGCCCGTCGAGCGCAGCCCCCAGCCCGAGCCCGGCGCCGCCTCCCTCTACCAGACGGTCCCCTTCCGCCAGGACACCTCCTACCTCGCCATCGGCGAGCGCACCAACGCCAACGGCTCCAAGAAGTTCCGCGAGGCCATGCTGGAGGGCCGCTGGGACGACTGCGTCGAGATGGCCCGCGAGCAGATCCGCGAGGGCGCGCACATGCTCGACCTGTGCGTGGACTACGTCGGCCGTGACGGCGTCGCCGACATGGAGGAGCTCGCCGGCCGCTTCGCCACCGCCTCCACCCTGCCCATCGTCCTGGACTCCACCGAGGTCGACGTCATCCGGGCAGGCCTGGAGAAGCTCGGCGGCCGCGCGGTGATCAACTCCGTGAACTACGAGGACGGCGACGGCCCCGAGTCCCGCTTCGCCAAGGTCACCGAGCTCGCGCAAGAGCACGGCGCCGCGCTGATCGCCCTGACCATCGACGAGGAGGGCCAGGCCCGCACCCCCGAGAAGAAGGTCGAGATCGCCGAACGGCTGATCGCCGACCTGACCGGGAACTGGGGCATCCGCGAGGAGGACATCCTCATCGACACCCTGACCTTCACCATCTGCACCGGTCAGGAGGAGTCCCGCAAGGACGGCATCGCCACCATCGAGGCGATCCGCGAGCTCAAGCGCCGCCACCCCGCCGTCCAGACCACCCTGGGCCTGTCGAACATCTCCTTCGGCCTCAACCCGGCCGCCCGCATCCTGCTCAACTCCGTCTTCCTCGACGAATGCGTCAAGGCCGGCCTGGACTCCGCGATCGTCCACGCCTCGAAGATCCTGCCGATCGCCCGCTTCAGCGAGGAAGAGGTCCAAACGGCCCTCGACCTGATCCACGACCGCCGCAGTGAGGGCTACGACCCCCTCCAGAAGCTCATGCAGCTCTTCGAGGGCGCCACCGCCAAGTCCCTCAAGGCCGGCAAGGCCGAGGAACTGGCCGCCCTGCCCCTGGAGGAGCGCCTCAAGCGCCGCATCATCGACGGCGAGCGCAACGGCCTGGAGGCCGACCTCGACGAGGCCCTCCAGAGCCGCCCGGCCCTCGACATCGTCAACGAGACCCTCCTGGACGGCATGAAGGTCGTCGGCGAACTCTTCGGCTCCGGCCAGATGCAACTGCCGTTCGTCCTCCAGTCCGCCGAGGTCATGAAGGCCGCCGTCGCCCACCTCGAACCGCACATGGAGAAGTCCGACGCGGAGGGGAAGGGCACGATCGTGCTGGCCACCGTCCGCGGCGACGTCCACGACATCGGCAAGAACCTCGTCGACATCATCCTGTCGAACAACGGCTACAACGTCGTCAACCTCGGCATCAAGCAGCCGGTCTCCGCGATCCTGGAGGCGGCCGAGGAGCACCGCGCCGACGTCATCGGCATGTCCGGGCTCCTGGTCAAGTCCACGGTGATCATGAAGGAGAACCTGGAGGAGCTCAACGCCCGGGGCCTGGCCGCCGACTTCCCGGTCATCCTCGGCGGCGCCGCCCTCACCCGCGCCTACGTCGAGCAAGACCTGCACGAGATCTACGAGGGCGAGGTCCGCTACGCCCGCGACGCCTTCGAGGGCCTGCGCCTCATGGACGCCCTCATCGGCGTCAAGCGCGGCGTACCCGGCGCCAGGCTGCCCGAGCTGAAGCAGCGCCGCGTCCGCTCCACGGCCGCCGTCCAGGTCGAGGAGCGCCCCGAGGAAGGCCACGTCCGCTCCGACGTCGCCACCGACAACCGCGTCCCCGAGCCGCCGTTCTGGGGCACCCGCGTCATCAAGGGCATCCAGCTCAAGGAGTACGCCTCCTGGCTGGACGAGGGCGCCCTCTTCAAGGGCCAGTGGGGCCTGAAGCAGGCACGCACCGGCGACGGGCCGACCTACGAGGAACTCGTCGAGACCGAGGGCCGGCCGCGGCTGCGAGGCCTGCTGGACAGGCTCCAGACCGAGAACCTCCTCGAAGCCGCCGTCGTCTACGGCTACTTCCCCTGCGTGTCCAAGGACGACGACCTGATCCTCCTGGACGAGCACGGCAACGAACGCACCCGCTTCACCTTCCCCCGCCAGCGCCGCGGCCGCCGGCTGTGCCTCGCGGACTTCTTCCGCCCGCAGGAGTCCGGTGAGACCGACGTCGTCGGCCTCCAGGTCGTCACCGTCGGCTCCCGCATCGGCGAGGAGACCGCCAAGCTCTTCGAGTCGAACTCCTACCGCGACTACCTCGAACTGCACGGCCTGTCCGTGCAGTTGGCGGAGGCGCTCGCCGAGTACTGGCACGCGCGCGTGCGCTCGGAACTCGGCTTCGCCGGCGAGGACCCCGCCGACATGGAGGACATGTTCGCCCTGAAGTACCGCGGTGCCCGCTTCTCCCTCGGCTACGGCGCCTGCCCCGACCTGGAGGACCGCGCCAAGATCGCCGAGCTGCTCCAGCCCGAGCGGATCGGCGTCCACCTGTCGGAGGAGTTCCAGCTCCACCCCGAGCAGTCCACGGACGCCATCGTGATCCACCACCCGGAGGCGAAGTACTTCAACGCCCGATGAGCGCCCGGTGACGAAACGCACCGTGCTGAGACGCACCGTGACGAGCCGCACGGTGGTGAAGCACACAGCCGAGCGTGTCTCACGGAGCACACTGATCGGATAAGTCGTACACTGGTCGGTCCACTCCAGGCCGGTTCCCCTGATGGGAACCGGCCTGCTCGTCCCTTCACGGAGGTACGTGGATGACCAGTACGGTTACCGCGCTCGGAACCCGCACGGCCGAAGGCTCGGCCCTTCAGGCGGTGCTCCTCGACATGGACGGCACCCTGGTGGACACCGAGGGCTTCTGGTGGGGCGTCGAGGTAGAGGTCTTCGCCGGACTCGGCCACACCCTCGACGACTCCTGGCGCCATGTCGTGGTCGGCGGACCCATGGCCCGCAGCGCCGGGTTCCTGATCGAGGCGACCGGCGCCGACATCACCCTCGCCGAACTCACCGTCCTGCTCAACGAGGGGTTCGAGGACCGCATCACCCGTGCCCTGCCGCTGATGCCGGGAGCCGCCCGACTGCTGGCCGAACTGGCCGAGCACGAGGTCCCCACGGCCCTCGTCTCCGCCTCGCACCGGCGCATCATCGACCGCGTCCTCACCTCGCTGGGCCCCCAGCACTTCGCCCTGACCGTCGCCGGAGACGAGGTCGCGCGCACCAAGCCGCACCCGGACCCCTACCTGTTCGCCGCCGCCGGGCTCGGTGCGGATCCGGCCAGATGCGCCGTCGTCGAGGACACCGCCACCGGGGTCGCCGCCGCCGAGGCGGCGGGCTGCCAGGTCGTCGCGGTGCCCTCCGTCGCCCCCATCCCCCCGGCCCCCCGGCGCACCGTCGTGGCCTCGCTGGAAGAGGTCGACCTGACATTTCTGCGCGGTCTGATGCCGCTCCGCTGATCAACGAGACGATCATTGGTGATCTCCCGATGACGGAAATGCGATAGGCGTTCACCCAGCGTGCACCGCCGATAACAAGGAATTCGGCACGTGTGCGCCCGGTGAATTCGGATCACCACCGACGGCTGAATTCCGCTCTGTACGGACCCCCCGGAGCATGTGAGCTTCCCCACGCGACCGGGGGTCGACAGAGGCGTCCCGGTGTGCTTTTCCTCCTCGATCGGGGGGTGTGGGCGCGCCCTTGTGTCCTGATTCATGGAACGCTGCACGAATCATTCCACTGTCGGGTTTTCAGTGCGTCCACACCCGGTTTCGCTGCGTGATGGGGTTTCAACTCCGGTGGCGGCGAACCCTCATGCCGGTGCGGACTAATCTCGTCGGCGAGAACATCGCACTTACCCCCGTGACCCGCCGCGACACCCCTGCATGCCGGGTACACGGACTTGACAGCTCTGGAGAAACTCGAGCATGAACCGCAAGACTTTGGTGCTGCCCACCGTAGTGGGTCTGCTCGCACCCGTGCTCGCTGCCTGTGGTGGGTCCGACAGCGGGAGCGGCAGCGGCGACGCCATCGTCGTCGGCACCACCGACCGGTTCACCGCCACCAAGGACGCCCCGGCGCCGCTCGACCCGGCGTACTCCTACGACGTCGGCACCTGGAACATCCTGCGCCAGACCGTGCAGACCCTGATGATCCAGCCCAAGGGCGAGGGCGACCCCGTCCCCGAGGCCGCCGAGAGCTGCGGGTTCACCGACAGCGGCAACGAGCGCTACGCCTGCAAGCTGCGCGACGGCCTGAAGTTCTCCAACGGCGACGCCATCACCGCCCAGGACGTGAAGTTCTCCATCGACCGCGCCCGCGCCATCAAGGCCGACTCCGGCGTGTTCGCTCTGCTGTCCACCATCGACACCGTCGAGACGCAGGGCGACAACGAAGTCATCTTCCACCTCAAGACCGCCGACGCCACGTTCCCGTTCAAGCTCTCGACCCCGGTCGCCGGCATCGTCAACCCCGACGACTACGACAAGGGCAAGCTGCGCGACGGCTTCTCGGTCGACGGCTCCGGCCCCTACACCCTCAAGGCCGAGACCGACGGCGACGAGATGACCAAGGCCGTCTTCACCAAGAACCCCGACTACAAGGGGACCTTGGACGTGAAGAACGACAAGGTCGAGATGGTCTCCTTCACGGACGCCGACAAGATGGGCACCGCCCTCGACAAGGGCGACATCGACCTCATGACCCGCACCATGTCGCCGGAGCAGATCAACAAACTCTCCGACGCCTCCCGGGACAAGAAGGACGACCTCGTCGAACTGGCCGGCCTGGAGATCCGCTACCTCGGCTTCAACACCACCGCCCCCGTCGTGAAGAGCAAGGCCGTCCGCCGGGCGATCGCCCAGGTCATCGACCGCAGCGAACTCGTCTCCAAGGTCTACGGCTCCCAGGCCGAACCGCTGTACTCCCTGGTCCCGGCCTCCATCACCGGCCACTCCAACTCGTTCTTCAACACCTACGGCGACCCCGACGTCGCCAAGGCCAAGGCACTGCTGGAGAAGGCCGACGTCAGCACCCCCGTCAAGCTGACGCTGAACTACACCACCGACCACTACGGCCCGGCCACGAAGAAGGAGTTCGAGCAGCTGCAGAAGCAGCTCAACGACAGCGGCCTCTTCGACGTCTCCCTCCAGGGCACGCCCTGGGACGCGTTCGTCCCCGCCGAACGCAAGGGCGAGTACGCGGTCTACGGCATGGGCTGGTTCCCCGACTTCGCCGACGCCGACAACTTCGTCGCACCGTTCCTCGACAAGGACAACTTCCTCAAGTCCCCGTACGCCAACGGCGAGATCATCAACGACCTCATCCCCAAGTCCCGCCGCGAGGCCGACCGCCTTTCCGCCGCCAAGAGCCTGACGGAGATTCAGGACATCGTCGCCGAGGACGTCCCCATCCTGCCGCTGTGGCAGGGCAAGCAGTACGTCGCCTCCAGCGACGACATCACGGGCACCGCATACGTGCTCAACTCCTCCGCGACCCTTCAGCTGTGGGAGCTCTCCCGCGGCGTCAGCGGCTGACGAACCCTCCATTGGCCCGGGGCCCCATGGCGGTGGCCCCGGAGTACGAGACCGACGACAAGGCACACCTACGTGAACATGCGCAACCAGTGGCCGGTACTGCCCATCGTGGCGGGGCTGGCCTCCGGCCTGTTGACCGGATGCGGCTCGCAGGGCGGCGACTCGGGGGGCGACGGCTCCTCGGTGGTGATGGGGATGTCCGACGACGTCCTGGCCACGGACCCCGCGTCCGGCTACGACCCCGGCTCCTGGCTGTTGTTCAACAACGTCTTCCAGTCGCTGCTGAGCTTCCCGAAGGGCGGCACGGAACCCGAGCCCGACGCGGCCGAGGAGTGCTCCTTCAGCGACACACAGACCAAGGTCTACAAGTGCACGCTGAAGGACGGCCTGAAGTTCAGCAACGGTGACGCCCTCACCTCGGAGGACGTCAAGTTCTCCTTCGACCGCATGCTGAAGATCAACGACGACGCCGGCCCCGCGATCATGTTCCCCATGCTCGACAAGGTCGAGACGCCGGACGACAAGACCGTCGTCTTCAAGCTGAAGGTCTCCGACGCCACCTTCCCCAGCAAGATCGCCTCCGGCGCCGGCTCCATCGTCGACCACCGCCAGTACGACGCCGACGGCCTGCGCAAGGACGGCGAGGCCGTCGGCTCCGGCCCCTACAAGCTGGACTCCTTCGGCGAGGACGAAGCCGTCTTCTCCGTCAACGAGAACTACAGGGGCACCGCCGAGACCCAGAACACCGGCGTCACCCTCAAGTTCTTCCACGGCGACCAGGCCAAGCTGAAGAAGGCCCTCCTCGACGACGAGGTCGACATCGCCTACCGAGGCCTCACCGCCGCCGACATATCCGACATCGAGCAGAGCAACGACAGCTCGGGCGTCGAGATCGTCGAAGGCAGCAGCGCCGAAGTCCAGCACCTCGTCTTCAACATGGACGACCCCGTCGCCGGAAAGCTCGGCGTCCGCCAGGCCATCGCCCACCTCATCGACCGCGAAGCCCTCATCAAGGACGTCTACCAGGGCACCGCCGACCCGCTGTACTCGATCATCCCGGCCGGCATCGGCGGCCACACCACCGCCTTCTTCGACCGCTACGGCGCCCGCCCCTCCAAGGCCAAGGCAGCCGCCGCGCTCCAGAAGGAGGACATCACCGGCAAGGTGAAACTCACCCTGTGGTCCACCCCCTCCCGCTACGGCCCCGCCACCGACGCCGAACTGAAGGCCATCGCCCAACAGCTCAACGCCAGCGGCCTGTTCGACGCCGACGTCAAGTCCGTCGCCTACGACCAGTACGAGAAGGACATCGAGGCCGGCAAGTACGGCGTGTACGTCAAGGGCTGGGTGCCCGACTACCCCGACGCCGACAACTTCACCGCGCCCTTCTTCGGCAAGGGCAACGTGCTGAGCAACAACTACACCAACGGCACGATCACCGACACCCTCATCCCGCGCACCGCCGCCGCGAGCAACCGCTCCACCACCAACCAGGACTACGCACAGCTCCAGGACATCGTCGCCGAGCAGCTGCCCGTCCTCCCCGTCTGGCAGGCCAAGCAGTACGCCGTCGTCCACGAGGACGTCTACGGCCTGGAGAACTGCCTCGACGCCTCCACGGTCTTCCGCTTCTGGGAACTCAACAAGGGCTGAAAGACCGACACGAACGCGGAGGGCGCCCCTGGGTCAGGAAGGGGCGCCCTCCGTGCCGTACGACGACCTGCTACTGCGCGCCGGGCCGCACCAACCCGCTCTCGTACGCGTACACCGCGGCCTGCACCCGGTCACGCAGCCCCAGCTTGGTCAGCACATGCCCCACATGCGTCTTGACCGTGGTCTCACTGACGAACAGGTCGGCGGCGATCTCGGCGTTCGACAACCCCCGCGCCACCAGCTTCAGCACCTCCACCTCACGGTCGGTGAGCGTGTGCAACGTGTCCGGCACCGGCTCGTCACCCGACGGCAGATGCGTGGCGTACTTGTCGAGCAGCCGGCGCGTGATGCTCGGCGCGAGCATCGCCTCACCGGCGGCCACCACACGGATCGCCTGCACCAGCTCGTTCGCCGGAGCGTCCTTCAGCAGAAAACCGCTGGCACCGGCACGCAGCGCCTCCACCACGTACTCGTCGAGGTCGAAGGTCGTCAGCACCAGCACCTTCGCCGGGCCGTCCCGCCCCGGCCCGGTGATCTGCCGCGTCGCCTCCACACCGTCCATGCGGGGCATGCGGATGTCCATCAGAACCACGTCGGGCTGCAGGGCCCGCACCTGGTCGAGGGCCTGAAGACCGTCTCCGGCCTCGCCGACCACCGCGATGTCCTGCTCCGCCTCCAGAATCATCCGGAAGCCGGTGCGCAGCAGCGGTTGGTCGTCGACCAGTAGGACGCGGATGGCCACGTAGATCTCCTTCGCTAGTCCGGCCCCATTCTGCCCTGCGAGACGCTGCCGGACTCCGCCACCCTCACCGGCAACGGATAGGGCGGGGGAGTACCACCGAACTCCGGGCAGTGCGCCTGGTGATCGCACCAGCCGCACAGCTTCGTCGGCCGCGGCCGCCAGTCACCCGTCTCCGTCGCCAGCCGGATCGCCTCCCACAACGCCAGCAGCTTGCGCTCCACCCGCTCCAGATCGGCGAGCACCGGGTCGTACGTCAGCACCTCCCCGCTGCCCAGATACACCAGCTGCAGCCGCCGGGGGACCACCTTCTTCAGACGCCACACGACAAGGGCGTAGAACTTCATCTGGAACAGCGCACCCTCGGCGTACTCCGGCCTCGGCGCCTTGCCCGTCTTGTAGTCGACGATCCGCACCTCACCGGTCGGCGCCACGTCCACCCGGTCGATGATCCCGCGCAGCCTCAGCCCCGACTCCAGCTCGGCCTCGACGAACAGCTCCCGCTCGGCCGGCTCCAGCCGCGTCGGATCCTCCAGCGTGAACCACCGCTCGACCAGCTGCTCCGCCTCCGCCAGCCAACCCGCCAGCCGCTCACCCTCCGGATCGTCCGCGAACAGCTCCACGACCTCCGGCCGGGACTCACGCAGCCGGTCCCACTGACCAGGGATCAGCGACTTGGCCCGCGGCGCCGTCCGCTCGGCCGCCGGGGCGTCGAAGAGCCGCTCCAGAACCGCGTGCACCAGCGTCCCCTTCGTGGCCGCCGCACTCGGCTTCTCCGGCAGCCGGTCGATCACCCGGAACCGGTACAGCAACGGGCACTGCATGAAGTCGCCGGCACGGGACGGCGACAGCGAAGCCGGCGGTATCGCCACGACAGCCTTCTCGACGGCACCCGCCACCGCCTTCTCGGCCCCCGCCTGCGGCCGGACCTCCACGGCACCACCGTCGCCCGCCTCGGCGACGCCCTCGCTGCTGCTCTCCATGACCCCAGACCTTACGGCCCACCACTGACAGTCACCCAGCCGCGGCCCGCACACCGGCGACGGCCGGGGAAACACAGGGGGTGCCGGGGCGGAACGCGCCCCGACGGACGCATACCATCGGTCCCGAGACCCTCCCGCCCGGCAGGAGCGGGAGTTGCTTCGAACGAGGGGACACCGTGGTGGAAAGCGGCGGGAGCGGGCGGCCGCGGCCGGACAGCGAAGAGTCGGCCGAGCGCCACGCGACACCTGCACCCCCGCCGGCCACACCCGAGGAGACGCCGGCGACGGAACCCGACACGTCCGTGACCGAACCCGACACGTCCGTGACCGAACCCGAGACCTCCGCGA
Organism: Streptomyces aurantiaciflavus; assembly: GCF_049808595.1. NCBI lineage: Bacteria > Bacillati > Actinomycetota > Actinomycetes > Kitasatosporales > Streptomycetaceae > Streptomyces > Streptomyces aurantiaciflavus. The sequence goes on from NZ_JBNCAQ010000045.1 coordinate 15,925, forward strand.
CGAAGCCCGAAGAGCCGCCCGTGAAGGACGAGGACAGGCCGGCGACGGAACCGGGGAAGACGTCCGCGGCGGAGGAAGACCGACCCGCGACGCGACCCGAGCAGACGTCCGCGGCGGAAGAAGACCGACCCGCAACGCGACCCGAGCAGACGTTCGCGCCGGAAGACCACCGGCCCGCGACGGAACAGCCGACGGACAAGACGGGCGAGGCCCCGCACACCACCGGCACCACCACCCCCGCACCGAGCGGCCCGCCCCCAGCCGGCCCGCCCGTGCCCGGCCCCTCCGCACCGGACCCCCGAGCCGACCTCCACCCCGACCACCCCCGAGCCCACACCGCCGCCGAACCACCCCACGGCCCCGCCCTCGGCGAAGCCCCCGCCACCGCCAAGGGCGGCCGCCCGCCACGTCCCCCGGAGCCCCGCGGCGGCCTGCTGATGGGCCGCCCCTTCGGCGTACCCGTCTACGTCGCCCCCAGCTGGTTCCTCGTCGCCGCCCTGATCACCTGGGTCTTCGGCGGCCAGCTCGAGCGCGTGCTGCCCGAACTCGGCGCCGCCCGCTACCTCGTCTCCCTCTTCTTCGCCGTCGCCTTCTACGCCTCCGTCCTGATCCACGAACTCGCCCACACGGTCGCCGCCCTCCGCTTCAAACTCCCGGTCCGCCGCATCCAGCTCCAGTTCTTCGGCGGCGTCTCCGAAATCGAGAAAGAGGCCGAGACCCCGGGCCGCGAGTTCTGGCTGGCCTTCGTCGGGCCGCTCCTCTCCCTCGTCCTCGCGGGCCTCTTCTACCTCGCCCTGCAACCCGTCGAACCCGGCACCGTCCCCGGAGTGCTGCTGGCCGGCCTGATGATCTCCAACCTCATCGTGGCCGTCTTCAACCTCCTGCCCGGCCTCCCCCTCGACGGCGGCCGCATGCTCCGCGCCATCGTCTGGAAGATCACCGGCAGGCCCATGAGCGGCACCATCGCCGCCGCCTGGGTCGGCCGCGCCCTCGCCGTCTCCGTCCTCATCGGGCTGCCCCTGCTGACCCAGTCCGGGGCACTCGGAGACGCCGCCGAGGACAGCGTCGGCATGGACACCGTCATGGACGCCCTGCTCGCCGCCATCCTCGCCGCGATCATCTGGACCGGCGCCGGCAACAGCCTGCGCATGGCCCGCCTGCGCGAACACCTCCCCGAACTACGCGCCCGCAACCTCACCCGCCGCGCCGTCCCCGTCGAGTCCGACACCCCGCTCTCCGAAGCCCTGCGCCGCGCCAACGACGCCGGCGCCCGCGCCCTGGTCGTCGTCGACGCCCACGGCGAACCCCTCTCCCTCGTCCGCGAGGCCGCCATCGTCGGCGTACCCGAACACCGCCGCCCCTGGGTCGCCGTCAGCGGCCTCGCCCAGGAACTCACCGACGGCATGCGCGTCTCGGCGGAACTGGCGGGCGAGGACCTCCTGGACGCCCTGCGCGCCACCCCCGCCACCGAGTACCTGGTCGTCGAGGAGACCGGCGAGATCTACGGCGTCCTGTCAGCAGCGGACGTCGAGCGCGCTTTCGTGAAGGCCATGGCAAGACCCAACTGAACACACACCTTCAGGTAAGCGGGGCCAGGACGCCGCGCTGTACCGACCTGCGGCCACCGCCGCACGGGCGCGACCGGCCACAGACGGCCCGCGGCTTCCGCACACACCGGCAGTGGTCGGCGCTCCCCCCGGGGACCGGTAGGCTGTTCACATGTCCGAACCGACCGGTGCCGCCCGCAGGCGCGGGCCCTTCAAGGTCGGGGACCAGGTACAGCTGACCGACCCCAAGGGCCGCCACTACACGTTCACGCTCGAAGCCGGGAAGAACTTCCACACCCACAAGGGTTCCTTCCCGCACGACGAACTGATCGGCGCACCCGAGGGCAGCGTTGTCCGCACCACCGGGAACGTCGCCTACCTCGCGCTGCGCCCCCTGCTCCCCGACTACGTCCTGTCCATGCCCCGCGGGGCAGCCGTCGTCTACCCCAAGGACGCGGGGCAGATCCTCGCCTTCGCCGACATCTTCCCCGGCGCCCGCGTCGTCGAGGCCGGCGTCGGCTCCGGCTCCCTCAGCAGCTTCCTGCTGCGCGCCATCGGCGACCAGGGCATGCTCCACAGCTACGAGCGCCGCGAGGACTTCGCCGACATCGCCCGACAGAACGTCGAGCGCTACTTCGGCGGCCCCCACCCCGCCTGGCAGCTCACCGTCGGCGACCTCCAGGACAACCTGTCCGACACCGACGTCGACCGCGTCATCCTCGACATGCTCGCCCCCTGGGAGTGCCTCGAGGCCGTCTCCAAGGCCCTCGTCCCCGGCGGCATCCTCTGCTGCTACGTCGCCACCACCACCCAGCTCGCCCGGACCGTCGAGTCCATCCGCGAAATCGGCTCCTTCAACGAGCCCACCGCCTGGGAAACGATGATCCGCAACTGGCACATCGAGGGCCTGGCCGTCCGCCCGGACCACCGCATGATCGGCCACACCGGCTTCCTGCTCACCGCCCGCCGCCTCGCCGACGGAGTCGAGCCCCCCATGCGCCGCCGCCGCCCCGCCAAGGGCGCCTACGGCGAGGACTACGCCGGCCCCAACGCCGACGGAGGCCTCGGCCGCTGAAACGGCACGCCCCCGCCGCAGCCAACGAACCGGCGCCGCGACCGAGTTCCCGCAACACCACCGGAACTCGGCCACGGCGCCGTTGCGTTGAACCCCACCACCCCGAACCCCGAGGCCCCCAGTCCGAGATCCCGCACCCCGCCGTTCCCCCGCACTGTGACGTGTGGCACGATGCAGGCCACCCCCACCGGCACAGCCCTCACAGGAGACGCTCCTAGTGCAATCCGCCGTCCCGGAACTGGCGCACACCCACACCCGGCCGATCCACTGGCTCGCGACCGCCACCGCCCTGGCCGGCGTCGTCGCCCTCTCCTCGGTCCTCCAGCCCAACCCGGCGACGGCCGCCCAGCCGACCGGCCCGGACACCAAGTCCGCCCCCCTCACCGCCGCCGCCCCCACGACCACCGGCGTCGACTTCCCGCTCGAATGCGGCCCCGTCAAAGCCCTCGTACAGAAAAAGGCCACCGGCGACCTCGACGGAGACGGCAGGCCGGAAACTGTCGCCGTGGTCCACTGCGACGCCCCGATGGGCACCCCACCCGACGCCCTCTACGTCCTCACCCAGGGCGCCCACGCCACCACCCCACGTGTGGTGGCCACCCTCGTCACCCCCAAGGAACGCCTCACCATCACCGCCCTCTCCATCGAGGACGGCACCGTCCACGCCACCTACCTCGGCTACTCCTCGGCCGACGTGCCCAGTTGCTGCCCCGACGTCAAGGACAGCGCCAACTGGCAATGGAAGGACAAGAGGTTCATCCGCACGACGCCAGCCGGCACCCACAGCGTCTGAACCAAGCCACCAGCCCGTGTGAGAAATCAGACAGAAGTAACAGCCCGTACGCGCCCGATCACCCCGCGTCCGGACCGTAGACCTCCACCCTGTCCGAAACCCTTCGCACATGGATGCACTCGCCAGGGCACTCCCGCGCCGAGTCCACGACATCCGTCAACAACGGCAACGGAACCGGCGCCGCAGCCCCCTTGGCCTGCAAAAGCTCCTCGTCGGAGCCCTTCACGTACGCCAGACCGTCAATGTCCAGCTCGAACACCTCCGGCGCGTACTGCGCACAGATCCCGTCGCCGGTACAGAGATCCTGATCGATCCAGACCTCCAGCGCCTCCCCGCCGACACCGGCCTCCTGCTGCACGCCCATATCTCCTGCCGTTTAGTACAGAGCCGCACGGGAACGATGCAGGCTCTGACGGGTGTTGAACACTTCGACCCTACCCCCGGCCGCTTTCCAATCATGTTCGGTGGGTATTCCCCTGGCGTGAGGGAGAGCGCAAGGGTGAAGATCGGACACACCTCGACAGTCTTTGTGATCTAGGGGTTTCAATCGACACCCACCCAGGTAGGGTCTGGAAGCGTCCAGCTCCCCTTGGAGGAGGTGAGGACCGTGGCAGCCCACGACGACGACATGAACCGCGGCATCCGCCCGGGACGAGGGTCCGACGACCCTGCCGGGCAGATCGCCTACCTTGAGCAGGAGATCGCCGTCCTGCGACGCAAGCTCGCCGACTCTCCGCGACACACGAGGATTCTCGAAGAGCGGATCGTCGAGCTGCAGACCAACCTGGCCGGCGTGTCCGCCCAGAACGAGCGACTCGCCAACACACTCCGCGAGGCCCGAGACCAGATCGTGGCCCTCAAGGAAGAAGTCGACCGACTCGCACAGCCCCCGGCCGGCTTCGGTGTCTTCCTGCAGGCGAACGAGGACGGCACCGCCGACATCTTCACCGGAGGCCGCAAACTCCGCGTGAACGTCAGCCCCGGCGTCGACCTCGAAGAGCTCCGACGCGGCCAGGAACTGATGCTCAACGAAGCCCTCAACGTGGTCGAAGCCATGGAGTTCGAACGCGTCGGGGACATCGTCACCCTCAAGGAAATCCTCGAGGACGGCGAACGCGCCCTGGTGCTCGGGCACACCGACGAGGAACGGGTGGTACGGCTCGCCGAGCCGCTGCTGGACGTCACCATCCGCCCCGGCGACGCCCTCCTGCTCGAACCCCGCTCCGGCTACGTCTACGAGGTCGTCCCCAAGAGCGAGGTCGAAGAACTCGTCCTCGAAGAGGTCCCCGACATCGGCTACGAGCAGATCGGCGGCCTCGGCAACCAGATCGAAGCCATCCGCGACGCGGTCGAGCTTCCCTACCTCTACCCCGACCTCTTCAAGGAGCACGAACTGCGGCCGCCCAAGGGCGTCCTGCTCTACGGCCCCCCTGGATGCGGTAAGACACTGATCGCCAAGGCCGTCGCCAACTCACTGGCCAAAAAGGTCGCCGAAGTCACCGGCCAGGCCGCCGGCAAGAGCTTCTTCCTCAACATCAAGGGCCCCGAGCTCCTCAACAAGTACGTCGGCGAGACCGAACGGCAAATCCGCCTCGTCTTCCAGCGCGCCCGCGAAAAGGCCAGCGAGGGCACCCCCGTCATCGTCTTCTTCGACGAGATGGAATCCCTCTTCCGCACCCGCGGCTCCGGCGTCAGCTCGGACGTGGAAAACACCATCGTCCCCCAGCTGCTCGCCGAGATCGACGGCGTGGAAGGCCTGCAGAACGTGGTCGTCATCGGCGCCTCCAACCGCGAGGACATGATCGACCCCGCCATCCTGCGCCCCGGCCGACTCGACGTGAAGATCAAAATCGAACGCCCGGACGCCGAAGCCGCCAAGGACATCTTCGGCAAGTACCTCACCGAACGACTCCCACTCCACTCGGACGACCTCGGCGAACACGGCGGCGACAAGACCACCACCGTCCAGAGCATGATCCAGACGGCCGTGGAACACATGTACGCCGAATCCGAGGAAAACCGCTTCCTGGAAGTCACCTACGCCAACGGAGACAAGGAAGTCCTCTACTTCAAGGACTTCAACTCCGGCGCCATGATCGAAAACATCGTCGGCCGCGCCAAGAAAATGGCGATCAAGGACTTCCTCGAGAAGAACCAGAAGGGCCTCCGCGTCTCCCACCTCCTCCAGGCCTGCGTGGACGAGTTCAAGGAGAACGAGGACCTGCCCAACACCACCAACCCGGACGACTGGGCCCGCATCTCCGGAAAGAAGGGCGAACGGATCGTCTACATCCGCACCCTCATCACCGGAAAGCAGGGCTCCGACACCGGACGCTCCATCGACACGGTGGCGAACACCGGACAGTACCTGTAAAAACCAGGGCGGCTGCGGGTGCCCTTCACCGGGTACCCGCAGCCGACTGTTTTTCGGGCCACGGCTGGAGCAGGCAATGACGCAAATGATCTCCCCACCAGCGCAGAGGCGTTCTAGGCTCTTCCATACCGCCAGGTCGCGCAGTGCGGGGACGGGCACCGCACACGCACCGCAGCACCAGCGGTACTGGAGTGGCGCCCACGACCGAGGGCGCCGCCGGGCAAGGAGGGCCGCATGACCGTACGGCGAGTAATGGGCATCGAGACGGAGTACGGGATCTCCGTCCCCGGCCACCCCAACGCCAATGCCATGCTCACCTCATCCCAGATCGTCAACGCCTACGCAGCGGCGATGCACCGGGCCCGCCGGGCCCGCTGGGACTTCGAGGAAGAAAACCCGCTACGGGACGCACGAGGCTTCGACCTCGCCCGCGAGGCCGCCGACGCCAGCCAGCTCACCGACGAGGACATCGGCCTCGCCAACGTGATCCTCACCAATGGCGCCCGCCTCTACGTCGACCACGCACACCCCGAATACAGCGCCCCCGAGGTCACCAACCCCCGCGACGCCGTCCTCTGGGACAAAGCCGGCGAACGCATCATGGCCGAAGCGGCCGAACGCGCCGCCGCACTCCCCGGCGCCCAGCCCATCCACCTCTACAAGAACAACACCGACAACAAGGGCGCCTCCTACGGCACACACGAGAACTACCTGATGAAGCGCGAAACCGCCTTCTCGGACATCGTGCGCCACCTCACGCCCTTCTTCGTCTCCCGCCAGGTCTTCGCCGGAGCAGGCCGCGTCGGCATCGGCCAGGACGGCCACGAACACGGCTTCCAGCTCAGCCAGCGCGCAGACTACTTCGAAGTCGAAGTGGGCCTCGAGACCACCCTCAAACGCCCCATCATCAACACCCGCGACGAACCCCACGCCGACGCCGAGAAATACCGCCGCCTCCACGTGATCATCGGCGACGCCAACCTCTCCGAGATCTCCACCTACCTCAAGCTCGGCACGACCGCCCTGGTCCTGTCCATGATCGAGGACAGCTTCATCGCCGTCGACCTCGCCGTCGACCAGCCCGTCCGCACCCTCCACCAGGTCTCCCACGACCCCACCCTCAAGCGCCTCGTCACCCTCCGCAGCGGCCGCACACTCACCGCCGTCCAACTGCAGATGGAGTACTACGAGCTCTCGCGCAAATACGTGGAGGAGCGCTTCGGCGCCGACGCCGACGCACAGACCAAGGACGTCCTGTCACGCTGGGAGGACACCCTCACACGCCTGGAGAACGACCCCATGAGCCTCGCCGGCGAACTCGACTGGGTCGCCAAACGCGAACTCATGGAGGGCTACCGCCGCCGCGACAACCTCGACTGGGACGCGGCACGCCTCCACCTCGTCGACCTCCAGTACGCCGACGTACGGTCCGAGAAAGGCCTCTACAACCGTCTCGTGGCCCGCGGACGGATGAAGCGGCTGCTGAGCGAGGGCGACGTCGAGCGAGCCATGTCCAAGCCCCCGGAGGACACCCGCGCGTACTTCCGCGGCCGCTGCCTGGAGCAGTACGCCGACGACGTCGCCGCGGCCTCCTGGGACTCGGTCATCTTCGACCTCCCGGGCCGCGACAGCCTCCAGCGGGTCCCAACCCTGGAACCGCTTCGCGGAACGCGAAATCACGTCAAGGAGCTGCTGGACCGCTGCCGCACGGCGGAAGACCTGGTCAGGGTCTTGTCCGGCGGCTGAGCGGGTACTCGGCCGGACCCGGGCGAGCGGGGTGGAAACCCCGCCGCCAGGGAATCATCGAGGTGGCCCCCGTACGTTCCGGTAACTGCGGGGCCGATGTCAGACCAGGCTTGTAGGGTCTGATCATCACCGATCGGCAGGAAAGCCGACCTGTCGACCATGTCGGGCGAACTGAGCGGGGTGAGGGTTATGGCGACCAAGGACACCGGCGGCGGCCAGCAGAAGGCGACGCGCTCCACGGAGGAGGTCGAGGAGCAGGCGACCGAGGCGCAGGCTTCGGAGGACCTCAAGGAGCGGCACGAGAAGCTGAGCGACGACGTGGACTCGGTTCTTGACGAAATTGACGATGTACTCGAGGAAAATGCCGAGGATTTCGTGCGAAGCTTCGTGCAAAAGGGTGGCGAGTGAAGGTCGCTTGAGCCTTTCGCCTTCGAAGCTAAGGTTACGGGGGGATGAGGGTGGCTGGCGAGCGGAACGCCAAACAATGCACTGGCTGCAAGAGGGAGCTGTCGCCCGGTGCCTTCGCGCGGGACAAGAATCGGCGTGATGGCCTACAGGTGCGTTGCCGGGAGTGCGTGGCGGAGTACAGCGCCTCGCACTACCGGCGCCGCCGGGAGGCCATCGGCAAGCAGGTGCGCGAGAAAGTACCGGTTCCGCCGGGACACAAGCTCTGCCGTACCTGCGGAGAGATCAAGCCTCACAGCGAGTGGCATCGCAATGCCTCCGCGTCGGACGGCCTGTCGACGCGCTGCAAGGCGTGCCGGGCGGTTCAGGGCCGGAAAGGCCACCTGAAGCGCCAGTACGGCATCACCGAAGTCGAACGCGATGAGTTCATCGCTTCCCAGGGCGGCGTCTGCTGCATATGTTTGTCGGCCCCCGCCGCACATGTGGATCACTGCCACAAGACGGGTAGGGTCCGTGGCGTACTGTGCTTCAGCTGCAATGCCGCACTGGGGCAGTTCAAGGATCGGCCCGATGCCATAAGGCGGGCTGCTGCTTACGTGGAAGGAATCGCGTGGAAGCCAACACTCGTAGCACCGGGCGTCTACCAGCTGCCTTCCTGACGCCTGGGTCCTCGTCCTTCATGGACTTTCTCTCCGAGCACCAGCCGGAGCTGCTGCCCGGCAACCGGCAGCTGCCGCCCACCCAGGGCGTGATCGAGGCGCCGCACGGCACCACGATCGTGGCTGTGACGTTCCCCGGCGGCGTGGTGCTCGCCGGTGACCGTCGCGCCACCATGGGCAATGTCATCGCGCAGCGGGACATCGAGAAGGTGTTCCCGGCGGACGAGTACTCGGCCGTCGGTATCGCCGGCACGGCTGGTCTGGCCGTGGAGATGGTGAAGCTGTTCCAGTTGGAGCTGGAGCACTTCGAGAAGGTCGAGGGTGCTCAGCTCTCGCTCGAGGGCAAGGCGAACCGGCTGTCCACGATGATCCGCTCGAACCTGGGGATGGCCATGCAGGGCCTGGCGGTGGTTCCGCTGTTCGCCGGGTACGACGTGGACCGGGAGAAGGGTCGGATCTTCTCCTACGACGTCACGGGCGGTCGCTCGGAGGAGCAGAACTTCGCCGCCACCGGTTCCGGTTCGATCTTCGCGCGGGGTGCGATGAAGAAGTTGTTCCGGGGCGACCTGACCGAGGACCAGGCCACGACGCTCGTGGTGCAGGCCCTCTATGACGCGGCAGACGACGACTCGGCGACCGGTGGTCCTGATGTCGCCCGCCGGATCTACCCCATCGTCACCGTGATCACCGAGGACGGTTTCCGTCGGCTCAGTGAGGACGAGTCGTCGGAGATCGCCCGTGCGGTGCTGGAGCGCCGTCTGGAGCAGCCGGACGGTCCGCGGGCCGCGCTGCTGTAGTCGGCGGGCTGTCTTGGCAGGGTGATCGAGTGACTTCCACAGAAAGGGACGGATAGCCGGTGTCGACGCCGTTCTATGTATCGCCTCAGCAGGCGATGGCCGACCGTGCGGAGTACGCGCGTAAGGGTATCGCTCGTGGTCGCAGCCTGGTGGTGCTGCAGTATGCCGACGGTATTGTCTTCGTCGGTGAGAATCCGTCTCGTGCGCTGCACAAGTTCAGTGAGATCTATGACCGGATCGGTTTCGCGGCGGCCGGTAAGTACAACGAGTACGAGAATCTGCGGATCGGTGGTGTGCGTTACGCGGATCTGCGTGGTTACACCTATGACCGGGACGATGTGACCGCTCGTGGTCTTGCCAACGTCTACGCTCAGACGCTCGGGACGATCTTCTCGTCGGCGGGGGAGAAGCCGTACGAGGTGGAGCTGGTGGTGGCGGAGGTCGGGGAGACGCCGGACGGTGATCAGATCTATCGGCTGCCGCATGACGGGTCGATCGTGGACGAGCACGGTTCGGTCGCGGTGGGTGGTAATGCCGAGCAGATCAGTAGCTATCTGGATCAGCGTCATCAGGACGGCATGAGTCTCGCGGAGGCTCTCAAGCTGGCTGTGCAGGCGTTGTCCCGGGACACGAACGGCACGCAGCGGGAGATTCCGGCCGAGCGTCTGGAGGTGGCGGTGCTGGATCGTACGCGGCCGCAGTCGCGGAAGTTCAAGCGGATCGTGGGGCGGCAGCTGGCGCGGCTGCTGGAGTCGGGTGGTGCGTCCACGGAGGCGGAGAGCTCCGAGGAGGAGTAGCCCTGGTGCGTGCGCGTGTGCCCCTGGCCGGTGGTGACGGCTGGGGGCACGGGTGTGTTCAGGAGTCGCCAGGTGCCGCTGTGGAGCCCCGGACGACGAGTTCGACGGGGATGTTCCCGTCGTCGGGTGTTCGGCCGTCCAGGACGGCCAGGAGGGCTTGCATGCCGCGTTCTCCGAACAGTTCGGCGTCGAGTCGTACGGTGGTGAGTTCGGGGTCGAGGGCGGCGGCGAGGGCGATGTCGTCGACGCCGGTGACGGAGATGTCGTCGGGGATGCGCAGGCCGAGGCGTCGTGCGGCTTTGTAGACGCCGGCGGCCAGTTTGTCGTCGTCGCAGACGATGGCTGTGGGGTGTGGTCCGGGGGTGTTCAGGGCGGTCTCGGTGGCTGTGAGGGCGCCTTCGATGGACATGGGGGTGTGGGCTGTCCGTAGGGATGTTCCCGGTGTCGTGGCGATGCGTGCGGCGAGTTCGCGGGCGCGTACTTCGAAGGTCCAGGAGGGTACGTCGGCGGCGAGGTGGAGGAAGTGCCGGTGTCCGAGGTGGAGCAGGTGGTCGGCGATCTGGCGGGCGCCGTCGGCGATGTCGAGGTTGACGGTGGCTGCGCCGAGGCTGCCTTGGGGGTCGCTGTCGAGCATGACGAGGGGTAGTTGGTCGCCGTGGATGGCGGTGAGGGCGTCGGCGGCCATGGAGGAGGCGATGACGCCGTCGAGGGCGGCTTGGGCGGAGGCGAAGGGGTTGCGGGCGGGGCCGACGCCTTCGGGGGAGGGGTAGAGGACGACGCCGAAGCCGTGGTCGGCGGCGGCGCGGGCGGCGCCTGTGTAGACGCCGGCGAAGAATTCGGTGGTGAGTGCGGGGACGACGAGCAGGACTGTGCGGGTGTGGCCGAGACGGAGGTTGCGGGCGGCGAGGTTAGGGCGGTAGCCGAGTTCGCGTGCGGCTTGGCGTACGCGTTCGGCTGTGGTTTCGGAGACGCGGCCGCGCCATTTGTCGCCGAGGACGAGGGAGACCGCGGCCTGGGAGACGCCTGCGGCGTGGGCGACGTCACGGCTGGTGGGGCGCGTGTTACCTCGTGCCACCGTGGGCCTGCTCTTTCGTCTGAGGTGTGGGCTCTGGACTGGTGAACAGCGCACATGGTACGTATGACAAGAGACGTTATACGTACAACCCAGGGGTGGGGCGCCGCCTTCGGGTGAGGCGACGGAGGCGGGACATTGGCCGCGGGGTACCTGGAGATCCTCAGGGCGAGGCACGCGGCCCGGTTGCTGGCCGGCACGCTCGTGGGCCGGCTGCCCAACGCGACGGCCGCCATCGCAATCGTGCTGTTCGTGCGCGCTGAGGGCGGCGGCTATGGACTGGCGGGTGCCCTGGCGGCCGTGTACGGCGTTGCCAACGCCGTCGGTCAGCCCGTGCTCGGACGCCTCGTCGACCTGCAGGGCCAGCCCCGTGTCCAGTTGCCCGCCGCGCTCGCCTCGGCCTCGGCGATGGCCGTCTTCGCCTTCGCGGGTACCGATCCGCTGCCGCTCGCGTATGCCGCCGTGGTGGCGGCCGGGTTGTTCACCCCGCCGCTGGAGGGTGGTCTGCGGGCGCTGTGGTCGTCGGTGCTGCGGCGTGAGGACCAGGTGCACACGGCGTACGCGATGGACGCGGTGGCGCAGGAGGTGATGTTCACCGTCGGTCCGCTGCTGGTGACCTTGTGCGTGTCGCTGTGGTCGGCGCAGGTCGCGCTGCTGGTCCTGAACGTCGTCGGGGTTCTCGGGGCGCTGTCGGTGGTCGCGTCGCCGCCTTCGCGGGCGTGGCGTTCGGCGCCGCGTGAGGCGCACTGGCTCGGTGCGCTGCGCTCGCCGGGGTTGCTGGCGCTGCTTGCCGCCTTCCTGTTCGTCGGTGTCGCGCTGGGTTCCATCACGGTGGCGTCCGTGCCGTACGCGGACGACCACGGCGGGGACATGGTGTACGGCTGGCTGATGGCCGCGCTGGGGCTGGGCGCGCTGCTGGGCGGGGTCGTGTACGGGGCCCGGCAGTGGCCGGGTGTGCCCGAGCGACGGCTGCGTGTTCTGGTGGCGTTTCTGGCGGTGTGTTATCTGCCGTTGATGCTGATGCCGGGTGCGGTGGCGATGGTGGCGCTGACGGTGCTCGCCGGGGTGTTCCTCGCGCCCGCCATCGCCTGTGCGTTCGTCATCGTGGACCGGCACGCGCCGCGGGGTACGGTCACGGAGGCGTTCTCCTGGCTGGTGACGACGTTCACGGTGGGTCACTCGCTCGGGACCGGTGTGGCGGGGCCGGTCGTGGAGGCGGGCGGCGCCTTGTGGGGTTTCGCGGTGCCGGGTGCGGCGGGTGCCGTGTCGTTGCTGGTTTTGCTGGCCACGGGGCGGGCACTTGCAGCTCCCGCTGCGGGTGCGGTGGTTGCGGCTTCATCGGAAAATGATCCGAACCGTGCTGCCGAACCTCGTTTCAGTTCAGGGGATCGGGCGTAATGTTCACTCATGGACCGCCGCATTTTCGGGCTGGAGAACGAGTACGGCGTCACGTGCACGTTCAGGGGACAGCGCCGCCTGTCGCCTGACGAGGTGGCGCGGTACCTCTTCCGCCGTGTCGTGTCATGGGGCCGAAGCAGCAATGTCTTTCTGCGGAACGGCGCCCGCCTCTATCTCGACGTGGGATCGCATCCGGAATACGCGACACCCGAATGTGACAACGTGACCGAACTGGTCACCCACGACAAGGCCGGCGAGCGCATTCTCGAAGGACTCCTGGTGGACGCGGAACGACGCCTGCACGAGGAGGGAATCGCGGGCGACGTCTACCTCTTCAAGAACAACACCGACTCGGCGGGCAACTCCTACGGTTGCCACGAGAACTACCTGGTGGCCCGGCACGGGGAGTTCTCCCGGCTCGCGGACATCCTCATCCCGTTCCTGGTGACCCGGCAGCTGCTGTGCGGCGCGGGCAAGGTGCTGCAGACGCCCCGGGGGGCGGTCTACTGCGTCAGCCAGCGGGCGGAGCACATCTGGGAGGGCGTCTCCTCGGCGACGACGCGTTCCCGGCCGATCATCAACACGCGCGACGAGCCGCACGCGGACGCGGAGCGTTACCGCCGGCTGCATGTCATCGTGGGCGACTCGAACATGTCCGAGACGACGATGCTGCTCAAGGTCGGGGCCACCGATCTGGTGCTGCGCATGATCGAGGCGGGGACGGTGATGCGTGACCTGACGCTGGAGAACCCGATCCGGGCGATCCGCGAGGTCAGCCATGACATCACCGGCCGGCGCAAGGTGCGCCTGGCCAGTGGCCGCGAGGCCTCCGCGCTGGAGGTGCAGCGCGAGTACTTCGAGAAGGCGGTGGACTTCTGCGAGCGCAGGGGGATCCGCACCGGCACCGTCGAGCAGGTCCTGGAGCTGTGGGGCCGCACGCTGGACGCGATCGAGTCCGAGGACCTCGACCGGATCGGCACCGAGATCGACTGGGTGATGAAGTACAAGCTCATCGAGCGGTACCGGGCCAAGCACAACATGACGATGTCGCATCCGCGTGTGGCGCAGATAGACCTCGCCTACCACGACATCCACCGGCGTCGTGGTCTGTACTACCTGCTGGAGAAGAAGGGCCAAGCGGCGCGGATCTGCAACGACTTGAAGATCTTCGAGGGCAAGTCGGTTCCGCCGCAGACCACTAGGGCGAGGCTGCGGGGCGACTTCATCCGGCGGGCGCAGGAACAGCGTCGGGACTTCACGGTCGACTGGGTGCATCTGAAGCTCAATGACCAGGCGCAGCGCACGGTGTTGTGCAAGGACCCGTTCCGTTCGGTGGACGACAGGGTGGAGAAGCTGATCGCCGGAATGTGACCCGGGGGATTGAGGAATCGGGCCACGGGCCCCGTACGTTCTCGTACGGGGCCCGTCGCACACCCTAGAGTGGCGGGCGACCACAGTGCCGTCTGAGATCTGAGGAACACGTGCGCCGAATTGCCGGCCTTCTCGTCGTGCCGCTGCTGCTGCTCTCCGCGGCGGCCTGCGGCAGTGACGACGACAAGGGCTCCGACTCCAGCTCCACCCAGAACGGAGTGCCCGCGATCACCAAGGGTGCCGAGTTCGGGCAGAAGCCGACCCTGGCCAAGGGGGAGGGCGATCCGCCGAAGGAGCTGAAGGTCGAGGTCATCAAGGAGGGAAGCGGCGCGAAGCTCAAGAAGGGCGATGCCGCCGAGGTGAACTACCTCGGCCAGGAGTACGACGAGTCCAAGCCGTTCGACAACAGTTTCGACCGTGGTCAGCCGTTCTCGCTGACCCTGGGTGCGGGCGGTGTCATCCAGGGCTGGGAGAAGGGCCTGGAGGGGCAGAAGGTCGGCAGCCGGGTCGAGCTGGTCATCCCGCCGGACCTGGGCTACGGCGCGCAGGGCCAGGGCGACATCAAGGCCAACGCGACGCTGGTGTTCGTCGTGGACATCGTGAAGGGCACGTCCATCCCCGTCTCGGCGAAGGGCGCCAAGGTCGCCCAGGACGACGCCGACCTGCCGAAGGTCGGTACGAACACGGACGGCAAGGCTCCCGAGGTGACCATGCCGAAGGACAGTGCCCCGCCGAAGAAGCTGGTCTCCAACTACGTCCTGGAGAGCGACGGCGCCGTCGTCAAGGGGACCGACAGTGTGGTCGTGAAGTATGTCGCGCTGCTCTGGGAGGGCGGCAAGAAGTTCGACAGCACGTACGAGGCGGGGAAGACGGCGACGTTTCCGCTGGACCAGTTGACGATCAAGGGCCTCAAGGACGGTCTGGCGGGCAAGAAGGTCGGCAGCCGGGTGCTGCTCGTCCTGCCGCCCGACCAGGCCTTCGGCGACCAGGAGCAGCAGGGCATCCCGAAGAACTCCACCCTGGTCTTCGCCGTCGACATCCTGGCTGTGATGTAAGACTGGGCAGGTTGCCCATCAGTCATCGCGCATGACGTACGCACCACAGAGGAGTCACTGCAGTGAGCATCGACAAGCCCGAGATCGACTTCCCCGGCGGCGAGCCCCCGGCGGACCTCGAGATCAAGGACATCTGGGAGGGCGACGGCGAGGTGGCGCAGGCGGGCCAGACCGTCACCGTGCACTACGTCGGTGTCGCCTTCAGCACGGGTGAGGAGTTCGACGCCAGCTGGAACCGCGGCACTCCGTTCCGCTTCCCGCTGGGCGCCGGCCGTGTCATCAAGGGCTGGGACCAGGGCGTGCAGGGCATGAAGGTCGGCGGCCGTCGCCAGCTGACCATTCCGGCCCACCTCGCCTACGGCAACCAGAGCCCGACTCCGGCGATCAAGCCCGGCGAGACGCTGATCTTCGTGGTGGACCTGCTCGGGGTCTGATCGTCGTACGACAGGTCCGGGCTGATCGTGCCGCGACCGGTCCGGACCGCCTGGGGTCCATGCCTGTGCGGGCATGGGCCCTCGGCTTTTGCCGGGGCGCCGCGGAGCGGTACGGTCATCCGGCAGAAGCACCATAGGGAAGGCGAAGGGCGTCGATGGCCATTGCCAAGGCCGAGCGGCTCATGAACCTGGCGCTGTGTCTGCTCGGGACGCGGCGGCCGCTGAGCAAGCGCGAGCTGCGTGAGTCCGTCGAGGCCTACCTCGAGGCCGGGTCGGACGACTCCTTCAACCGGATGTTCGAGCGGGACAAGGACGACCTGCGGGAGCTGGGGCTCGTCATCGAGACCGTCGAGAGCCTCGACGGCGAGATCGGTTATCACGCCCGCCGTGACAGCAACCGTCTTCCGCCCATCACTCTGGACGCCGAGGAGGCGGCCGCGCTGGGGCTGGCGGCGAAGGTGTGGCAGCAGGCCCGGCTCGCGGGTGCGGCCAGCGGCGCTCTGCAGAAGCTGCGCGCGGCCGGGCTGCCGGAGGACGTCGACCCGTACGAGGCCCACGGCGCCCTGGAGCCCCGTATCCCCGTGCACGAGGCCGCGTTCGAGCCGCTGATGCTGGCCTGCCGGGACCGTCGCCCGGTCGTCTTCGACTACCGCAAGGCCACCGCCGCCCACCCGGAGCCCCGGCATGTCGAGCCGTGGGCGCTGGAGTGCTGGCGCGGCCACTGGTATCTGGCGGGCTGGGACCGCGACCGGGGTGCCGAGCGCGTGTTCCGGCTGTCGCGGATCACCGGCAAGGTGCGCTCGCGCGGCGGCCGCTTCACCGCGCCGGTTCCCGATGTCGTCACGGTCCGCGAGACCGTCGCGAGCTGGGCGGGGGAGACCGCCGACCGCAGCGCGCTGATCCGGCTGCGCACGGGCGCCGGGTACCCCTTGCGGGCGAAGGCGACGGCGGTGCGGGAACTCGGCGACGGCTGGGACGAGTTGGAGATTCCGTACGGGCACGGACTGGACGCCTGGCTGGTGGAGTTCGGGCCGGACGTGGTGGTCCTGGAGCCCGCAGAGCTGCGGGCCGATGTGGTGGACCGGCTGCGTGCGGTGGCCAAGGGCTGAGGGGGAGCGAGCAAGACTGTGGCAGGCAAACCGGTCAGGCCGGCGAACGCGATCGACCAGACCCGGCGGATGCTCTCCCTGGTGACGTATCTCCGGGAGCGGCCCGGGGCGCGCATCGAGGACGTGGCGCGCGCCTTCGGGGTCACCGAGGACGAGCTGGTCTCCGACCTCGACGTGCTGCCGATGTGCGGCACCAGCTTCCGGGGCGGCGATCTGCTCGACATCGACACCGACGGCGAGCGCATCTGGTGGCACAACCCGGCCGCTCTCGGCGCGGATGCGGCCGAGCCGCTGCGGCTGGCGGCCGACGAGGCGACGGCCCTGCTGGTGGCCGCGCGGGCCGTGGCGACCCTGCCCGGCCTGCGGGAGGGCGACCGGCAGGCGCTGCTGCGGGCCACCGCCAAGGTGGAGGCCGCGGCCGGTGAGGTGGCCGGGGCCAGCTCGCGCCTGTCGGTGACGTTCGAGTCCGAGGGCGGTGTCTTCGCCGACGTCGACCGGGCGATCTCCGAGCGGCGCCGCCTGTGGATCCGCTACTACTCGCCGGCCCGTGACGAGGTCACCGAGCGCGAGATCGATCCCATCCGCCTGGTCAGCGTCGGGCACACGTATGTGGAGGCCTGGTGCCGCCGCTCGGAGGCGCGCCGCACCTTCCGTCTCGACCGGGTCGCCGAGATCCGCATCCTCGACGAGCCCTCCGCGCCGCCCGAGATCGAACTGCGGGACCTGTCGGAGGGGCTGGTGCAGCCCGCCGCCGAGGACCCGGAGGTCGTCGTCGAGGTCGGTCCCGGCGGCCGCTGGGTCGCCGAGTACTACCCGCATGACAGCGCCGATGAACTTCCCGACGGCGGTCTGCGTATCACTCTGCGCACACCGGATCCGGCGTCCCTGCGCCGTCTGGCCCTGCGTCTGGGCCGTGACGGCCGCATCGTGTCACCCCCGGACCTCGCCGACAGCGCCCGCCGTGCGGCACGCGAGGCGCTGGCCGCGTACGACGGGGTCGAGGCGGAGGAGGCACGGGAGGCCACCGCACCGCGCGCTGAGGGGGAGACCTCGGACGGTGGGTACGACGGGCAGGTCGCCGGGCCGGCCGGTGGCCGAGACGCGGGGCAGGCCGGCACACCGGTCGCCGGGGCGGGCGGCGGGCTCGGTGACGGGTCGTTCGGTATGCGGTTCGGCAGGCGGTTCGACGGGCGGGAGCAGGGGCTTTGAGCGAGTCGGCGGGGTCTGGAGGGCGGGGCGTCTCGGTGGCCTCCGCGTTCGCGGGGATGCGGAGTGCGGCTCCGGTGGTGTTCAAGGCCGGGTGCCCGGACTGCCGGGGCCGGTTCGAGCTCGCCGCCAGTGCGCTGCGCCTGGTGCTCGGGGCGTCGAGCCGCACCACGTTCTACTCCTTCACCTGCCCCGACTGCGGCGCCGCCGTGCGCAAGCCGGCCGGGGAGCGAATCGTCGAGCTGCTCACCGGCAGCGGGGTGAGGACCCTGCGGCTGCACACGCCGTAGGACGGTCCTGGCCCTGCCCGGCGGATCCGGCCGAAGGAAAACGGCGGCACCTCACGGGGGCCCTCCCGTCCGGGCGAAGCCGAGCGCGGGCGAAGCCGAGCGAAGGGGAAGCCGAGCGCGGGCGAAGCCGTGCAGAGCCCCCGCCCGCGGCACGGGCCGCCGGACAGGCCTTAGGCTCGTCGTCATGTTCTGGCCGATGTTCGCGGTAGCCGTGGGTTTTCTGGGTCTCGCCGTTCTCGCGGTGTTCGCTGTGCGGGTCTTCCTGGAGGCGCAGCGTCTGGGACGGCAGGTCGCGGACTCCGCGCGCCGTATCAACAGGGCGGCCGAGGAACTGGAGCGGGCCGCCGTGAGCGCGGCCCGGGCTGTGGACACTCTGTGAGTCCCGCCGTGGTGGACCTGTGAGTCCTGCGCTCAACGCGTTTTGGGCCACTTCGCCCTCCCGCCCAGGTGGGTCGGACAGGTACGCTGCTGGTCCGCGGTCCGGAGAACGAGGC
Organism: Streptomyces aurantiaciflavus; assembly: GCF_049808595.1. Taxonomy (NCBI): domain Bacteria; kingdom Bacillati; phylum Actinomycetota; class Actinomycetes; order Kitasatosporales; family Streptomycetaceae; genus Streptomyces; species Streptomyces aurantiaciflavus. The sequence continues at coordinate 34,547 of NZ_JBNCAQ010000045.1, forward strand.
CCGGAACGCGGACCGGGAGTACGCACGGGGATTGCCTCACGTTTACCCCTGAGCGTTACGATCGCTGCCAACACGATCGTTCGGACACATGTCCGACCGGTCGGACAGCACCCCACCCAGCCGCCTCGGTGAGAAGGTAAAGACTTATGTTCGGAAGGCTCGGCGCCCCCGAGATCATTCTCATCCTCGTCGTCATCATCCTGCTGTTCGGCGCGAAGAAGCTTCCGGACATGGCCCGCTCGCTCGGCAAGTCCGCGCGCATCCTCAAGAGCGAGGCCAAGGCGATGAAGGAAGAGGGCAGCAACTCGGCCACCCCGGCCGGCCCGCCGAACAACGGCGAGCAGCCTCCCGCTCAGCGCACCATCCAGGCCGCGCCCGGCGACGTGACCAGCTCCCGCCCGGTCAGTGAGCCGACGGACACGACCAAGCGCTGACGCAGGGCCGGTGACCTCCGGCCCGCCGCACGAGATGGGAACGTGGGTTGCTCAAGCCTGCCCGCAACAAGGAGAAGGACCCCGAGGGGCGGATGCCCCTCGCGGAACACCTCCGTGAGCTTCGCAACCGGCTCGCGAAGGCGTTGCTCGCCATCGTCCTCGTGACGGTCGTCGCCGCCTTCTTCTACAACGACATCATCAACTTCCTGACCAGACCGATCCTCGACTCGGTCGGCTGCGGGAAGACGTTCGAGCAGATCGCGAACGAGCTGAAGACGGCCGACGACACCAACCAGTGCGCTCGGATCACGATCAACGGTCTCCTCGCCCCCTTCACACTGGCCCTGCAGGTCTCCCTGATGGCCGGCATCGTGTTCGCCTCCCCGGTCTGGCTCTACCAGCTCTGGGCCTTCGTCGCGCCGGGCCTGCACCAGCACGAGCGGAAGTACGCCTACGCCTTCGTCGGCACCGGTGTGCCGCTCTTCCTCGGCGGCGGCTACTTCGCCTACAAGGTGCTGCCGACCACCGCCAAGGTGCTGATCGAGTTCACCCCGTCCGGGGTCAACAACTTCCTGCCGCTGGACGATCTGCTGCAGCTCGTCACCCGCATGGTCGTGGTCTTCGGTCTCTCCTTCGAGCTGCCGCTCCTGCTGATCATGCTCAACCTGACCGGCGTCATCACCGGTCGGCGCATGATGGGCTGGTGGCGCGGCATGATCATCGGCATCACGGTGTTCGCCGCCGTCGCCACGCCCAGCACCGACCCCGTCTCGATGCTGGCGCTCGCCGGGCCCATCTGGATCCTGTACTTCGGCGCGGTCGCCTTCTCCCTGCTGAACGACCGTCGCAAGCGCCTTCGCGACGCCCTGGGCCCCGCCGACGACGAGGCCTCCGAGCTGGACCTCACCCCCGAGGACATCGGCGAGGTCGAGGCGGTGACCGCGAGCCGCGCGCTGCCCGAGCAGGCGAGCACGGAGCGGGTCAACGGTTATGACGACGTGACCTGAAGATCGCCCCGGGGCTCGTAGGGTCACCTGCGTGACCAGCGAGATCACTCTTTTCGTCAACCCCACCGCGGGCCGCGGCCGGGGCGCCCACGCGGCGCTGCCGGCCGCTTCGGCGTTGCGGGCGGCCGGCTGGTCGGTGCGCACCGTCGCCGGCGGTGACGCCGAGGACGCCCTCGCACGCGCGCGTGCCGCCGTCGCGGAGGGCACCGGCGCCCTGGTCGCCGTCGGCGGCGACGGACTGGTCCACCTCGCGCTCCAGGCCGTGGCCGGCACCGACACCCCGCTCGGCCTGGTCGCCGTCGGCACCGGCAACGACTTCGCCCGCGCCCTCGGCCTGCCCCTGCGTGATCCCGCCGCCGCCGGCCGTCTGGTCGCCGACGCCCTCGCGGCGGGCCGGATCCGCGACATCGACCTCGGCCAGGCCGGCGGCCGCTGGTTCGGCACCGTCCTCGCCTCCGGTTTCGACTCCCGCGTCAACGACCGCGGCAACCGCATGCAATGGCCCGCCGGACGCGCCAGGTACGACCTGGCGATGCTCGCCGAACTGGCCGCCTTCCGGCCCCTCCCGTACCGGATCAGGCTCGACGACGGGGCCGTCCGGGAGGTCGAGGCCACCCTCGTCGCCGTCGGCAACGGGCCCTCGTACGGCGGCGGCATGCGGATCTGTCCCGGCGCCGACCTCGGCGACGGGCTGTTCGACGTGACGGTGGCCGGGGACTTCGGGCGGGCGGCGCTGCTGCGGGTGTTCCCGCGGGTGTACCGGGGGACGCACGTGGAGCATCCCCAGGTCACCGTGTACCGGGCGGCCGAAGTGGAGATCGCGGCGCCGGGCAGCACCGGGTACGCGGACGGGGAACCGCTCGGTCCGCTTCCGCTGACCGCGCGCTGTGTGCGCGGGGCGGTACGGATCGTAGGCCCCTGACGGCTCTGAACTGGGCGGATCACAGGTTTCACAGGCCCCGATCCGGATAATGATCGTCCTGTTGTCAGTGGCGCCCGGTACGCTCGAAAGCACGATGACAGAGGACCTTTCCCCGGCCGAGCGGTACGCGGCGGCGCGCAGGCGCGCTGTCGAGCAGGCCACCGCGCTCGCGTCCTTCCGCGAGATGTACGACTTCGGTCTCGACCCCTTCCAGATCGAGGCCTGCCAGGCGCTCGAGGCGGGCAAGGGCGTCCTGGTGGCCGCGCCCACCGGGTCGGGCAAGACGATCGTGGGCGAGTTCGCCGTCCACCTCGCCCTCCAGCAGGGCAAGAAGTGCTTCTACACGACACCCATCAAGGCGCTGTCGAACCAGAAGTACAACGACCTGTGCCGTCGCTACGGCACCGGGAAGGTCGGCCTGCTCACCGGCGACAACAGCGTCAACTCCGACGCCCCGGTGGTCGTGATGACCACCGAGGTGCTGCGGAACATGCTGTACGCCGGCTCGCAGACCCTCCTCGGCCTCGGGTACGTGGTGATGGACGAGGTGCACTACCTCTCCGACCGCTTCCGCGGCGCCGTCTGGGAGGAAGTGATCATCCACCTCCCCGAGTCGGTCACCCTCGTCTCGCTCTCCGCGACCGTGTCCAACGCCGAGGAGTTCGGCGACTGGCTCGACACCGTCCGGGGCGACACCGAGGTGATCGTCTCCGAGCACCGGCCCGTGCCGCTGTTCCAGCACGTGCTCGCCGGGCGGCGGATGTACGACCTGTTCGAGGAGGGCGAGGGCCACCGCAGGGCCGTCAACCCCGACCTCGCGCGCCTGGCCCGGATGGAGGCCAGCCGGCCGTCGTACCAGGACCGCCGGCGCGGGCGGATGCGGGAGGCCGACCGGGAGCGGGAGCGCCGGCAGCGCTCGCGGGTGTGGACGCCGGGCCGGCCCGAGGTGATCGAGCGCCTCGACGCGGAGGGCCTGCTGCCCGCCATCACGTTCATCTTCAGCCGCGCCGCCTGTGAGGCCGCCGTCCAGCAGTGCCTGTACGCCGGACTGCGGCTCAACGACGAGGAGGCACGCGAACAGGTCCGCTCCCTGGTCGAGGAGCGCACCGCCTCCATCCCCACCGAGGACCTGCACGTCCTCGGGTACTACGAGTGGCTGGAAGGCCTGGAGCGCGGCATAGCGGCCCACCACGCGGGCATGCTGCCGACGTTCAAGGAGGTCGTCGAGGAGCTGTTCGTGCGCGGCCTGGTCAAGGCCGTCTTCGCGACCGAGACCCTCGCCCTGGGCATCAACATGCCCGCCCGCTCGGTGGTCCTGGAGAAGCTCGTCAAGTGGAACGGCGAGCAGCACGCCGACATCACCCCCGGCGAGTACACCCAGCTGACGGGTCGCGCGGGCCGACGGGGCATCGACGTCGAGGGCCACGCCGTCGTGCTGTGGCAGCGGGGCATGAACCCCGACCACCTCGCCGGCCTCGCGGGCACGCGCACGTACCCGCTGCGCTCCAGCTTCAAGCCGTCGTACAACATGGCGGTCAACCTGGTCGAGCAGTTCGGGCGGCACCGGTCGCGGGAGCTGCTGGAGACGTCGTTCGCGCAGTTCCAGGCCGACCGGTCGGTGGTGGGGATCTCCCGGCAGGTGCAGCGCAACGAGGAGGGGCTGGAGGGCTACAAGGCCTCCATGACCTGCCACCTCGGCGACTTCGAGGAGTACGCGCGGCTGCGCCGCGAGCTCAAGGACCGCGAGACCGAGCTGGCCAGGCAGGGCGCGGCCCAGCGGCGGGCCGAGGCGGCGGTGGCGCTGGAGAGGCTGAAGCCGGGGGACGTCATCCATGTGCCCACCGGCAAGTACGCGGGTCTGGCGCTGGTCCTCGACCCCGGTCTGCCCGCCGGGCGGGCCAACGGCCACCGCGGCTTCGACCACCACGACGGGCCCCGTCCGCTGGTCCTCACCGCCGAGCGGCAGGTCAAGCGGCTGGCCTCGATGGACTTCCCGGTGCCGGTCGAGCCGCTGGAGCGGATGCGGATCCCGAAGACGTTCAACCCGCGCTCTCCGCAGTCCCGTCGCGACCTCGCCTCCGCGCTGCGCAGCAAGGCCGGGCACATCCCGCCGGAGCGGGCGCGCAAGAAGCGGTCCCAGGCCGCCGACGACCGGGAGATCGCCCGGCTGCGCACCGCGTTGCGCGCGCATCCCTGCCACGGCTGTGCCGAGCGCGAGGACCACGCCCGCTGGGCCGAGCGCTACCACCGCCTGCTGCGCGACACCTCGCAGTTGGAGCGGCGCATCGAGGGCCGCACCAACACCATCGCCCGGACCTTCGACCGGATCGTGGCGCTGCTGACCGAACTGGACTACCTGCGCGGCGACGAGGTCACCGAGCACGGCAGACGGCTGGCCCGGTTGTACGGCGAGCTGGACCTCCTGGCGAGCGAATGCCTGCGGGCCGGGGTCTGGGAGGGGCTGGCTCCCGCCGAACTCGCGGCGTGTGCCTCGGCGTTGGTGTACGAGGCCCGAGTGGGCGACGACGCGATGGCGCCGAAGCTGCCCTCCGGCAAGGCGAAGGCCGCGCTCAGCGAGATGGTGCGGATCTGGGGGCGGCTGGACGGTCTGGAGGAGGAGTTCCGGATCAACCAGACGGAGGGGGTCGGGCAGCGGGAGCCCGATCTCGGGTTCGCCTGGGCCGCCTACATGTGGGCCTCCGGGAAGGGCCTCGACGAGGTGCTGCGGGAGGCCGAGATGCCGGCCGGTGACTTCGTGCGGTGGTGCAAGCAGGTCATCGACGTTCTCGGCCAGATCTCGGCGGCTTCTCCCGCGGAGGGCTCGACTGTGGCGAAGGCCGCGCGCAAGGCGGTCGATCAGTTGCTGCGGGGAGTCGTCGCCTACTCGTCCGTGGGCTGACGGTCCGTCCGGTGGGCGCGGGCGGTGTGCGGTCGCCCGCGCCCACGCGGCGAAGCCGCACACTGGCGCGGTCCCGCGCCGTTGATATCTCTCTGACGCCGGTTCGGACACGGACGCCGGCCAACGTGGCGGGGCCCGAGGGCCCCGCCTTCGTATGCGCCCGCGCCGCAGCCGACGCCGCCCTGCGCATCGCGGGCGTGTGACGGCAGCTTCACACCGCTTGGTTCACCCGTTCGGGTGAGGGCCTTCGTATGCTCATACGTCGTTACACACGGTGTGTGAGTGAATTCCGAGCGTGCAAAACGCCCGAGGCTACTCCAGGTGCCGGTCCGGTTTCAGGCGGTTGCCGAATATGACACGGCGATGATCCGGTCGGACTAAGCTCGCCCGCGGCGCACCGAGTTGAGGTGTATTCGTGCGCTTGTTCCCACATATTCCGAAGCTGCCGACACGTCCCTATAGAGGGTGCCCATATGGTGAGTGTTCAGTCCCCACCCGGCCGCCGTGAACTGGCTCCCGCACGCTTGCTGTTGCTGCCGGCGATACTGATGGCCGCGGCGACCGGAGCCGCCGTCGCCCTGGTGGCGCCGTCGGCCCGACTCGCCGTCGGCGTCTGCGGAGTCGCCGCCACCTTCCTGGTGATCGCCGCCGGGACCGACTCGGTGCGCCGCGACAGACGACTGCGGGAACTGCGCGAGGAGACGGACCGGCGCGTCGCCCACCTGGAACGGCAGGTCTCCGTCCAGGAGGAACAGAACCTCAGCGTCGCCCGGTACTTCGTGCCCCAGGCGGTGGACTGGCTGCGCGGCGGGGCATCCCCCGACGAGGTGATGAAGCACTTCGCGGAGGCCGATCCCGCCTTCAACGAGCTCGGCGACGGACAGCGCGAGGTGATCAAGAAGACCCTCGACATCGTCGACCACGAGGAGGCCCTGCGCGACTCCGCCCAGCGCTCGTTCGTCAGCATCGCCCGGCGAGTCCAGGCCATCGTCCACCAACAGGCCGCCGAACTGCGGGAGATGGAGGAGGACCACGGCCGTAACCCCGAGGTCTTCGACGACCTCCTGCGCATCGACCACGGCAACGCCCTGATCGGCCGTCTCGCCGACTCCATCGGTGTGCTCGGCGGCGGCCGGCCCGGCCGCAACTGGCCCCGGCCGGTACCGCTGTACAGCGTGCTGCGCGGTGCCATGTCCCGCATCCTCGAGTACCGGCGCATCCAGCTGGACTCCATCGCCAAGGTCAACATCAACGGCCTCTCCGTCGAGCCGCTCATCCACGCGGCCGCGGAACTCCTCGACAACGCCACCCGCTACTCGCCGCCGCAGAGCAAGGTGCACGTCAACGCCGTCGAGGTGCAGACCGGCATCGCGATCGAGATCGAGGACGCCGGCGTCAGCCTCAGCGAGGAGGCCCGCGCCAAGGCCGAGCGCATGCTGGAACTCGCCAAACGCGGCGTCGACATCCAGGACGTCGGCGGCACCCCGCGCCTGGGCCTGGCGGTCGTCGGCCGCCTGTGCACGTCGTTCAACCTGCAGGTGTCGCTGCGCACCTCCGCGTACGGCGGGGTCCGTGCCGTGCTGGTCGTGCCGAGCGAGATGCTCACCTCCGAGCCCGCCCCCGGCTTCGCCCACGGCATCGGCGCCACCGCCGTACCCCAGATCGACCTCGCGACCATCGGGGAGGGCCCCAAGCGCCCGCCCAAGAAGCGCCGCCCCACCAACCCGCGCATCCCGGCCGACGTCTCGCTGGACGACGACGTGCCGGTCATCACCGAGTGGACCGACAAGGGCCTGCCGCAGCGCCGCAGCAAGGCGACCGTCCCGATCAGCCAGATCTACCGCGAGGCGTACGCCGCCCAGGCCGCAGCCGAGGCCGCCGAACGCGAGGGCAGGCCCGACCCGTTCGCACAGGCCCGGCCGGAACCCGAACCCAAACGGAAGGGGGCCGAGCCCGGAGTGCACTTCGAGGCCTTCTGGGAGGGCCTCAAGAAGGACATGCCCCCGGACGTCCACCCCACCGACTTCCTCCGCAATCCCACCGCATACCTGCACCTGATTGAAGACAAGGCCAAGAACGAGGCCGATGACGAGGGGGACCTCAAGTGATCCAGCAGCGCGCCAACTTCGACTGGCTGCTCAAGGAGCTCTACGACGGAGTTCCGGGCATCGAGATGATCGTGGTGCTGTCGGCCGACGGACTGCGCATCGCCCGCTACGCCGGTGACCCCGACGCCGCGGACCGTGTCGCCGCCGCCTGCGCGGGCCTGCAGAGCCTGGCCACCGCCGTCGCCCAGGAGTTCCACTCCAGCGACGGCGAGATGAAACTGGTCGTCATCGAGCTGAACGACGGCTACTTCTACCTGATGTCCGCCGGCCCCAACGCCTACCTCGCGGTCCTCGCCGACGTGCGCTGCGAGGCCGGCCGGATGAGCGGCATGATGCGCGACCTCGTCGTGCGCATCGGCGCCCATCTGACCACCCCGCCCCGGCGCACCGGGCAGAGCGTATGACGCCTCCGCAACGCCAGCGGCGTCAACCTCTGCCGGAACCGGCCGAGGCGCTCCCGAAAGAGGACGGCAAGGACGTCGAGCGGCTCTACGTCATCTCGGGTGCGGACGGCGAACGCGCGCCCCTCGACCTGGTGACCCTGATCGTGGCCCGCGCCGAACCGCCCTCCTCCGCCACCCCGGAACAGATCGCGGTGCTGCGGATGTGCCGGGCCCCGCTGTCGGTGGCCGAGATCTCCGCCTATCTCGGCCTGCCGTTCAGCGTGATGACGGTGCTGCTCACCGAGATGCTGGCGGCCGATCTCGTGCAGGCGCGCGCCCCGATCGTTCGGCAGAAGATTCCCGACCGGTCCCTCCTCGAAGCGGTGATGCATGGACTTCAAAGGCTCTGACACGATCCCCGGGCCACGGACCGAGGATCACCTGCCGCACACCACCACGGCGGCAGCCAAGATCGTCATCGTGGGCGGCTTCGGCGTCGGCAAGACGACCATGGTCGGTTCCGTCAGTGAGATCAGACCGCTGACCACCGAGGAGACCATGACGCAGGCCGGGGTCGGCGTCGACGACAACTACGGCTCCGACTCCAAGACCGCCACCACCGTGGCGATGGACTTCGGCCGCATCCGCATCTCCGACCAGGTCGTGCTCTACCTCTTCGGCACACCCGGCCAGGAGCGCTTCTGGTTCCTGTGGAACGGCCTGTTCGAGGGCGCGCTGGGCGCCGTCGTCCTGGTCGACACCCGCCGTCTCGAGGTCAGCTTCGAGGTCATGGGACGGCTGGAGGAGCGCGGAGTGCCCTTCGTCGTCGCCGTCAACACCTTCCCCGACGGGCCCCGTTACCCCATCGAGGACCTGCGCGCAGCCCTCGACCTTCCGCCCGAGGTCCCGATCGTCGAGTGCGACGTGCGCCGCCGCGCCTCCAGCCGCGACGTGCTGATGACCCTGATGCGCTTCCTGCACGCCCTGGCGCTCAGCCGCAGACTCACCTGACCCCGCCCAACTCCCCCCGACACCCGATTCCCCACAGTTTCGGAGCGACTCCCTGTGACGCCTGAACACCCGACGACGACCGGCCCGCGCGACCTCGCCCTCGATCCGCCACCCGGCTGCCCCGCGCACGGCCGCGGCCCCGGTGGACTGCACCGGCTCTACGGCCCCGGCGCGGAGGACCTGGGTGCCCTCTACGAGGAACTCCGCGAGCAGCACGGCCCGGTGGCGCCCGTGCTCCTCCACGACGACGTACCGATGTGGGTGGTCCTCGGCCACGCCGAGAACCTGCACATGGTGCGCACGCCCTCGCACTTCACCCGGGACAGCCGCACCTGGACCCCGCTGCGGGAGGGCGCGATCAAGCCCGACCACCCGCTCATGCCGCACATCGCCTGGCAGCCGATCTGCTCCCACGCCGAGGGCGACGAGCACAAGCGGCTGCGCGGCGCGGTCACCGCGGCCATGGCGACCATCGACGACCGCAGTCTGCGCCGGTACATCTACCGATCCAGCCAGCGCCTGGTCAACCGCTTCTGCGAGTCGGGCGAGGCCGAGCTGGTCGGCCAGTTCGCCGAACACCTCCCGATGGCCGTGATGTGCCACATCCTCGGCATGCCCGAGGAGTACGACGACCAGCTGGTCCTGGCCGCCCGCGACGCGCTCAAGGGCACCGAGACCGCGATCGCCAGCCACTCCCACGTCATGGAGGCGGTGAGCCGGCTCGCCGCCCGCCGCCGTGCCCAGCCCGCCGGGGACTTCGCCAGCCACCTCATCAACGACCCGGCGGGACTGACCGACGACGAGGTGCGCGAACACCTGCGCCTCGTGCTCTTCGCCGCCTACGAGGCCTCCGTCAACCTGCTCTCCAACGCGCTGCGCATGGTGCTCACCGACCCGCGTTTCGTCGCCCGGCTCAACGGCGGGCAGATGACGGTGCCGGAGGCGGTCGAGCAGTCCCTGTGGGACGAGCCGCCGTTCAGCGCGATCCTCGGCTACTTCGCCAAGCAGGACACGGAGCTGGGCGGTCAGCGCATCCGCAAGGGCGACGGCCTCCTCTTCGCCCCCGCGCCGGCCAACGTCGACCCACGGGTGCGGCCCGACCTGTCCGCCAACATGCAGGGCAACCGCTCCCACCTCGCCTTCGGCGGCGGACCGCACGAGTGCCCCGGCCAGGACATCGGCCGCGCCATCGCCGACGTCGGCGTCGACGCGCTGCTGATGCGGCTGCCGGACATCCAGCTCGACTGCGACGAGGAGGACCTGCGCTGGACGACCTCGATCGCCTCGCGGCACCTGGTGGAGCTGCCGGTCCGGTTCGAGCCGAAGGCCCAGCAGGCGGTCGTCGCCAAGCCGAGCCACGGCCCGGTCCCGCCGGGGCCGGCCCTGCCGATCGACCTCGGCTCCAGGCCGACGACGGCTCCCGCGCCGGCCGCGCCGGCATCGACCGCGCCCGCGCCGCCCGCCTCCGAGGCCCGGTCGGCGCCGCTGCCCGGCCCCGCGCCCGCCCCGGCACCGGCTCCCGCCCAGGCACCGGCTACGGCACCGGCCCGCCGGCCCAACGCCTGGCGCCGCTTCCTGGCCTGGTGGCGCGGCTACTGACCGCCGTCCCAGTCGTCGTACGAGGACCAGGCGCCCAGCGTCCGCCCGCTCCGCAGCCGGTGGGCCGCCCCGGTGACCGGATCGGTGAACTCCAGCTCCCGCGCCAGCAGTTGCAGCGGACGCCGGAAGTCACCGGCCGGCACGGGGGCGGCCACCTCGGGGTAGAGGGGATCGCCGAGGATCGGGATCCCGAGCGCGTTCATGTGCACGCGCAGCTGATGGGTCTGCCCGGTCCGCGGGGTGAGCCGGTAGCGGGCGAGTCCGTCCGGCCGGTGCTCGATCAGCTCGACGCGGCTGACGGCGTTCGGCTCGCCCGGCACCTCCCGGGCGGCGAGCGTCCCGCGCTCCTTCAGGATCCGGCTGCGCACGGTCACCGGCAGGGCGAGCGCGGGATCGTACGGGGCGACGGCCTCGTACACCTTGCGCACCCGGCGGTCGCGGAACAGGGTCTGGTAGGCGCCGCGTTCCTCGGGGCGCACCGTGAACAGCACCAGTCCGGCGGTGAGCCGGTCGAGGCGGTGGGCGGCGCCGAGCGTGGGAAGGCCCAGCTCCCGCCGCAGCCGCGCCAGCGCGGTCTCGCTGACATGGCTGCCGCGCGGGGTGGTGGCGAGGAAGTGCGGTTTGTCGGCGACGACGAGATGATCGTCGCGGTACACGATCTCCAGCGGGAACGGCACCGGCTCCTCGGCGGGCAGCTCCCGGTGGAACCACACGAACATCCCCGGCGCGTACGCCGTGTCCGGCGCCACCGCCCGCCCGTCCGCCCCGACGATCCCGCCGGCCGCGAACATCCCGTCGACGATCTTGGTCCGCGCCGCGCCGAACCGCTCCACGAGGTGTTCCCGGACGGTCGCCCAGTGCCCCTCGCCCGGCAGCCGCACCCGCACCGGATCGACCCCGTCACGCTGGGGGAGGGGCGAGGGCGGGGGAGGGGTACGGCGTCTCATCGGGTCCAGCGTACGGTGACGCGAAAACCCGTTGGACACGCCGGTTGCGGTGGGCAGGATGTGGATCATGCCCTACCTCACCCGCCCCGTCCTGCCCGCCGGCTCCCTCTCCCGCGCCCCTCAGCCCGTGCTCGCCGCCGGCGACGATCTGGTCCTGCGCCCGTGGCGGGCCGAGGACGCGCCCGCCGTGCACGCGGCCTTCCAGGACCCGCTGATGCACCAGTGGCACACCCGGGCCGCCGATTCCGAGGAGGAGGTCGCCGGCTGGATCGAGGAGTGGCGGGCGGCCTGGGGCGAGGAGCGCAACGCCCAGTGGGCCGTCGCCGACGCGGAGAGCGACGCGGTGCTGGGGCGGGTGGCACTGCGTGAGATCGTGCTCGGCGACGGCGTGGCGGAGGTCGCCTACTGGACGACGGCGGCCGCCCGCGGCCGGGGTGTCGCCGCCCGCGCCACCACCGCCCTCGCCCACTGGGCCCTCGACGAGATCGGCTTCCACCGCCTGGAGCTGCTGCACGCCGTCGCCAACGACGCCTCCTGCCGCGTCGCCACCAAGACCGGCTTCGCGCTGGAGGGCACCAAGCGCAGCGCCCTCCTCCACCCCGACGGCTGGCACGACATGCATCTGCACGCGCGTGTGCGGGGCGACTGAGGCGGGCGGCCACCGTCTCGGGCACGGCGTCCCGGGCCCGCCGTACGGCTGCGGTACGGCCGGTGGGCCAGGTCGGCGGTGGCCGTCACGGTCGGGAGAGCGGGGCGGGAACGCCTCCGACTGCCAAGTGAGGGCCGGCGAGGACAACCGGCGAGAACAAGGGCGCCGGTCTTGCGAGAACAAGGGCGCCGGTTTTGTCGGGACAGGCCGCGGGGGCCGGCGGCTGGGCGGGGCGACGGCTGCGGGCCGCTCTCCGTCGGTCCCGACCGGGGGGCCTGGTGCGGGGTGGGCGGTCTGTCGGCGCTCGCGGCGGTGGCCGGGTGGCCGGCGATCCGTGTGTTCCGGTCGGAGCAGCGGTCGGTGCGGCCGGCCTCGGTGCGGCCCGCGCCACGAGTGCGGGCCGCTTCCGGGGGGGGGTCAGGCGGCGGGTGCCGCGCCCTCCTGCTCCGCCTCCACGCGCGCGTTCCACTCCCGCTTCGAGGCCTGCCAGCCGTCCTCGTTGTGGCCGAGCCGCCAGTAGCCGGAGATCGACAAGTCCTCGCGCGGGATCCGGTGCTCGACGCGGAGCACCTTGCGCAGCTCCTTCACACAGGCGGCCTCGCCGTGCACGAAGGCGTGCGGGCGGCCCTCGGGGAACTCCAGTGCGCGCACGGCCTCGACGAGCTTCTCGCCGACGGGCCGGTCGCCGCGGTGCAGCCAGACGACCTCCACGTCGGAGTCGATCTTCTGCTCCTCCTCGGGGCCGGCCACCTCCACGAAGGCGTGGGCGACGGCGCCCGCGGGGAGGGACTCCAGGGCGGCCGCGATGGCGGGCAGGGCGCTCTCGTCGCCGGCCAGCAGGTGCCAGTCGGCAGTGGGGTCGGGGGCGTAGGCGCCACCGGGCCCCATGAAGTGGACGGTCTCGCCCGGCTGGACGCGCGCCGCCCACGGACCGGCGAGACCCTCGTCGCCGTGGAGCACGAAGTCCAGGGTGAGCTCGCGGTGTTCGGCGTCCCAGTGGCGCACGGTGTACGTCCGGGTCACGGGCCACTGGTCGCGCGGGAACTCGGCCCGGATGCGCTCCACGTCGAAGGGCTCCGGGTAGCTCACGCCCTCGGCGCCGAACAGCAGCTTCACATAGTGGTCCGTGCACGTGCCGACGGTGAACTCGGCCAGCCCCTCACCGCCGAGCACCACGCGCTGCATGTGCGGGGTGAGCCGTTCGGTGCGGACGACCTGTGCGGAGTGGGGCTTCCGCGGCTTCCGTGCCGGACGTTCTGCCATGACGGGCCTCCCAAGCTGCTTTGGTTAGGTTTACCTAAATTAGCACCGTCGTTCGCCGCGGTGCCGCACGAGGAGAGGTTCTTTAACCCCTCTTAAGGGGCGAGGGTGCTCAGCAGCCGCTGCACCGATCCGCCGAGCCCCCAGCGCTCCGCCAGCCCCTCCAGTGTCACCGGTTCCCGCGGCGTGCGCGGGAGGGTGGTGTCCACGTCCGGCAGCGGCACGTCGTCGGCAACCCGGACCACCGTCGGCGCGACGGCGACGTACGGCCGCGCCTCGTCGAGCCGCTTGCGCTGCGTCGGCGTGAGCTTCGCCCTCGGGTCGTCGACCGCCGCCATGATCCCGGCCAGGTCGCCGAACTCGGCCAGCAGCTTGGCCGCGGTCTTCTCCCCGATGCCGGGCACGCCCGGCAGGCCGTCGCTCGGATCGCCGCGCAGCAGCGCGAGATCCGCGTACCCGCGGCCGTCTACCCCATACTTCTCGCGCAGCCAGGCCTCGTCCGTGACCTGGAGGGTGCTGACGCCCTTCAGCGGGTACAGCACCCGCACCCCGCGCGCGTCGTCCACCAGCTGGTACAGGTCGCGGTCGCCGGTGACGATGTCCACCGGGCCCCTCGCCCGCGCGGTGAACGTGCCGATCACGTCGTCCGCCTCGTAGCCGGCGACCCCCACGCGCGCGATGCCCAGCGCGTCCAGGACCGCCTCGATGACCGGAACCTGCGGCGAGAGCGTGTCCGGCACCTCCTCCTCGTCAGGGCCCGCCTCGTGCTCCTCGGCGACGCGGTGCGCCTTGTAGGAGGGGATCAGCTCGACCCGCCACTTCGGCCGCCAGTCGGCGTCCATGCACGCGACCAGCTCGTCGGGCCGGTGGTCCTTCACCAGGCGGTCGATGAAGTCGAGCAGCCCGCGCACGGCGTTCACCGGAGTGCCGTCCGGCGCCCTCACGGAGTCCGGGACGCCGAAGTAGGCGCGGAAGTAGAGCGAGGCGGTGTCGAGGAGCATCAGTCGTCCGGTCACGCCACGCATCATGCCGCACCGGCACTGCGCGGCACTGCCCGTATTCACTCCCGTGGCAGCTGTAAAGGGCCTGTGAACTGGCCCACGTGCGCGTTTGCCCCGCTGGGTCCCGGGCAGGCGCGGCCTCGGAGCGGTGCCGGTTGCAATTTCAACTGTTAGCGATCGACAAGGCCCTCGAGGCCTCGTCGCAGGAGCCTCCCGGCCCGGGCGCCTCTCCGTCCCTGCCCCCGACTCGAGAAGGTATGTGTGTCCTCCAGGCTTGAGGCCGAACATCTCCACAAGGTGTTCGGCAGGCGACCGGACGAGGCAGTCGAGCGGCTCCGCGGCGGAGCCGACCGTGAGGAGCTGCGCGCCGACGGCACCACCGCCGCCGTGATCGACGCCTCCTTCCGCGTGGACCCGGGCCAGATCTTCGTCGTCATGGGCCTGTCCGGCTCCGGCAAGTCCACGCTGCTGCGCATGCTCAACGGACTGCTGGAACCCACCGCGGGACGCGTCCTCTTCGACGGCCAGGACCTGACGGCGCTCGGCGACCGCGAGCTGCGCGAGGTCCGCGCGAAGAAGATCAGCATGGTCTTCCAGCACTTCGCGCTCTTCCCGCACCGCAGCGTCCTCGACAACGCCGCCTACGGTCTCGCCGTCCAGGGCGTCCCCCGCGCCGAGCGCGAGCGGCGCGCCGCCGAGGCGCTCAGGCTGTGCGGCCTGGCCGGCTGGGAGAAGTCCTGGCCGGACGAGCTGTCCGGCGGCATGCAGCAGCGCGTGGGCCTCGCCCGCGCCCTCGCCACCGACGCCGACCTGCTGCTGATGGACGAGTCCTTCAGCGCGTTGGACCCGCTGATCCGCCGCGACATGCAGGACCAGTTGCTCACCCTCCAGCAGACCCTGAACAAGACGATCGTCTTCATCACCCACGATCTCAACGAGGCCATGCGCCTGGGCGACCGCATCGCCGTCATGCGCGACGGCCGCATCGTGCAGACCGGCACCTCCGAGGACATCCTCCTGCGCCCCTCCGACGACTATGTGGCCTCCTTCATCCAGGACGTCGACCGCTCCCGCGTGCTGACCGCGTCCGCCGTGATGGACACCCACGTCCGCGGTGACGAGGCCGACTGCGGCTGCGAGACCGCGACCCCCGACACGCCGTTCACCGCGCTGTGCGCGCTCAGCGCCCGTCTGCCGCACCCGGTCGCCGTCCTGGACGGCGCACGGCTCGTCGGCGTGGTCCCGCGGCAGCGCCTCGTCGGCTTCCTGGGCGACCGGCAGGGAGCGCCCGCCCGCTGCGACCGTCCCCGCGACGAGGGGAAGGTGACCGCCCGTGCCTAGGCTCCACCTCGGCGACTGGGTCGACTCCGGCGTCGACTGGCTCGTCGCCCACATGTCCTGGCTCTTCGACGCCGTCAAGACGGTCGTCGAAGGCATGTACGACGGCATCGACGCCGTCCTCACCGCCCCCGAGCCCCTGGTGCTCGCCGGCATCCTCGCGGTGCTCGCCTGGTGGCTGCGCGGCCTGTTCGCGGGCGTCCTCGGCTTCGTCGGGTTCGCGCTGATCGACTCCCTCGACCTGTGGGAGGAGGCGATGTCCACCCTGTCCCTGGTGCTCGTCGCCACGGTGATCGCCCTGGTGATCTCCGTCCCGCTCGGCATCTGGGCGGCCCGCTCCAAGACGGTCGGCGCGGCTCTGCGGCCCGTCCTGGACCTGCTCCAGACGATGCCGTCGATGGTCCTGCTGATCCCGGCGATCCTCTTCTTCGGCATGGGCGTCCCGGCCGGCGTCGTGGCGACCCTGATCTTCGCCCTAGCCCCCGGCGTGCGCATGACCGAACTCGGCATCCGCCAGGTCGACGAGGAACTCGTCGAGGCCGCCGAGGCCTTCGGTACGACACCGCGCGACACCCTCCTGCGGGTCCAGCTGCCGCTCGCCCTGCCGACGATCATGGCCGGTGTCAACCAGGTCATCATGCTGGGCCTGTCGATGGTCGTCATCGCCGGCATGGTCGGCACCGGCGGCCTCGGCGGCGCCGTCAACGAGGCCATCGGCCAGCTCGACATCGGCCTCGGTTTCGAGGCGGGCCTCGGCATCGTCGTCCTCGCCATCTACCTGGACCGGATGACCGGCGCCCTCGGCACCCGGATCTCCCCGCTCGGCCGCCGCGCCGCCGCCAAGGCCCGGACGACCGTGTGGACGCACCGCCCCCACGCGGCCGTCGCCGTGGTCGGCGTGGTCGTGCTCGCCCTCGTGGCCGGCGGCATGGGCGTCTTCGGCTCCCCCTCCGGCACCGCCGAGGCCTCCGCCACGGACGTCGGCAAGGGCAAGGAGATCAGCATCGGCTACATCCCCTGGGACGAGGGCATCGCCTCCACCTACCTCTGGAAGGAGCTGCTGGAGGAGCGCGGCTTCGAGGTGAACACCACCCAGTACGCCGCCGGTCCCCTCTACACGGGCCTCGCCACCGGCCAGGTCGACTTCCAGACCGACGCGTGGCTGCCCACCACCCACGCCGAGTACTGGACCAAGTACGGCAAGCAGCTCGACGACCTCGGCCAGTGGTACGGCCCCACCTCCCTGGAGCTCACCGTCCCCTCGTACGTGAAGGACGTGAACTCCCTGGCGGACCTCGGGAACAAGTCCGCCGAGTTCGGCGGGAAGATCACCGGCATCGAGCCCAGCGCCGGAATGATGGGCCTGCTCAAGGACAAGGTCCTCAAGCAGTACGGCCTCGACGGCACCTACAAGGTCGTCGACGGATCCACCCCGGCGATGCTCGCCGAACTCAAGCGCGCCTACGCCAAGAAGCAGCCGATCGTCGTCACCCTGTGGTCGCCGCACTGGGCGTACAGCGAGTACGGCCTGAAGAAGCTCAAGGACCCGCAGGGCGCCTGGGGCAAGGGCGACGGCGTGCACACCCTCTCCCGCAAGGGCTTCGCCGCCGACAACCCCGAGGTCGGCAGGTGGCTCAGGGACTTCTCGATGACCGAGAAGCAGCTCACCGGCCTGGAGGCGCAGATCCAGAAGGCCGGCAAGGGCAAGGAGCAGGACGCCGTCCGCGCCTGGCTCAAGAAGAACCCCGGCCTGGTCGACAAGTGGGCGCCGGTCGCCGGTTCGGGGGAGAAGAGCCGGGCGGCCGGGTGACCTGACAGCCCCGCGACCGCCCGACGAGGGGCGGGCACCGACGTACGTCTCCTACGCGTACGACGGGGCCCGCCCCTCACGTCATGGCCCACGGGAAGGATCCGGCCAACCACGCTGAGCTACGCCCACGCCCCGACTCGGCCATGTGCCGCCCGGACATGCCGGCCACGCCACCAGGCGGAATCGTCGGCCTGGGACGAACGGGAACACGGCGGCCCGTGAGCGCATTGAAGAAAGGAACACGCGCGCGCGTCCCCGCCCGGTGATCCCCCGCGGATGATCGACTGGCGCGAACTGTGAGGTCGCGTGTGACGCCGTGGGCCCTTGATGTGACGGGCGCATGCAGCGGTTTGCCGAACATGCGTAGGGTGCAGAGAAGTCATCGGAGGACGTGCGCCCACGGCGGGGCACTCGGGTAGTGGGACCGACGAGCGAAGGAGGGAGCCGGAGCGATGGGCGACCACAAAGAACAGCCCCTACGGGTGGGCGCGGCCGTCCGGCGGCGGCGCCGGTCCCTGGAGCTCACCCTCGCCGTCGTGGCCGAGCGCAGCGGGCTGTCCGTCCCGTTCCTCAGCCAGATCGAGAACGACCGGGCCCGGCCCAGCACCAGCTCCCTGGAGAAGGTGGCCGACGCCCTGCGCACCACGGCCGTCGAACTCCTCGCCGCCGCCGACCCGGCGTGCAGCGTCGACGTCGTGCGCGCCGAACTCGCCGACCCCGGCCCCGAGCCGCGCTCCCGTTCCCTGGTGCGCGGCCACCACCAGATGCACGCCTCGGAGTTCACCGGCGACCACGAGGCCGGCCGCGAGTTCCAGTACCGCAACGACCAGTTGATGTACGTCGCCGACGGCGCCGTGGAGATCGAGGCGGAGGGCCGCGCGTACCGCCTCGGCCGCGGCGACACGCTCTACCTCACCGGCGGGGTCCGCCACCGCTGGCGCGCGACCGTGCCGGACACCCGGGTCGTGGTCGTCGCCGTGGCCGAGCACATCGAGGCGGTCCGGGACCGCAAGAAGTAGTGCGGGTCGTCTCCCTGGTGCCCTCGCTCACCGAGGCCGTCGCCGTGTCCCTGCCGGGCGCCGTGGTCGGCGCCACCGACTGGTGCACCCACCCGGCGGACCTCGACGTCACCCGCGTGGGCGGCACCAAGAACCCCCGGACCGACCGGATCGTCGCCCTCGCCCCCGACCTGGTGATCGCCAACGAGGAGGAGAACCGGGAACCGGATCTCGCCGCCCTGCGGTCCGCCGGCATCGAGGTGCTGGTGACCGAGGTACGGGACGTACCGCAGGCCTTCCGGGAGCTGGCCCGGGTGCTGGCGGCGTGCGGGGCGCGGTCACGTCCGCGCTGGCTGGACGAGGCGGAGGCCGCATGGGCGGCCGTGGAGCCCCTCGAGCCGCGCAGGACCGCGGTCGTACCGATCTGGCGCCGCCCGTGGATGGTCCTGGGCCGGGACACCTTCGCGGGGGACGTCCTGTCCCGGCTGGGCGTCGATCACCTCTACGCGGCGCACGAGGACCGCTACCCGAGGATCCCCCTGGAGGAGTTGCGCGAGTCGGCCCCCGATCTCGTCGTCCTCCCCGACGAGCCCTACCGCTTCGCCCCCGACGACGGCCCGGAGGCCTTCCCCGCTCTGCCCTGCGCGCTGGTCGGCGGGCGGCACCTGACGTGGTACGGCCCGTCGCTCGCGGAGGCGCCACGGGTGCTGGCGGAGGCGTTGCGCGCCGCCGGCCGGTGACGGCGTCGAGGACGGTGGAGGGCTGCCGGCCCCGGCCGGAGGAGGCGGACGGGGCCGGGCTGCGGTCACCGCCGCGGTCACCGTGTCCCACCGGTTCCGGCAGGGGCGCCCCTGCGACCTGGGAGGATGTGTCCAAGGGGGCATAAACTGGGCTTATGGGGAGTGTGGAGGGACAGGCCGTGGACGCCGGCTCGATCGCGCACCGCGTTCCGGATCTCGGGGCGCTGGAGCTGCTGCTGGCCGTGGCCCGGCTGGGCAGTCTCGGCGCGGCCGCGCGTGAGCTCGGCATCACCCAGCCGGCCGCGAGCAGCCGGATCCGCTCGATGGAACGTCAGCTCGGGGTGGCCCTCGTGGACCGTTCGCCGCGCGGCTCCCGGCTCACCGACGCCGGCGCGCTCGTCACGGACTGGGCGCGGCGGATCGTCGAGGCGGCCCAGGCCTTCGACGCGGGCGCGCAGGCGCTGCGCGACCGGCGGGACTCCCGGCTCCGGGTGGCGGCCAGCATGACCATCGCCGAGTACCTGCTGCCCGGCTGGCTCCTCGCGCTGCGCGCGAAGCGGCCGGACACGGCGGTGTCGCTGCTCGCGGGCAACTCGGCCGCGGTGGCGGAGCGGTTGCTGTCCGACGAGGCGGACCTGGGCTTCGTGGAGGGGCTCACCGTGCCGTCGGGGCTGGACTCGGCGGTCATCGCCCATGACCACCTGATCGTCGTCGCCGCGCCGGCGCATGCCTGGGCTCGGCGGCGGCGGCCGCTGGCCGCCGAGGAACTGGCGTCGACGCCGTTGATTCTGCGGGAGAAGGGGTCGGGGACGCGGCAGGTGCTGGACGCGGCCCTCGGCGGCCTCGCCCGGCCCCTCATCGAGCTGTCCTCGACGACCGCGGTGAAGGCCGCGGCGGTGAGCGGGGCCGGGCCGGCGGTGCTGAGTGAGCTGGCGGTGGGGGAGGAACTGGCGATGCGGCGCCTGGTGAGTGTGCCGGTGGACGGGGTGCTGCTGGCGCGGGACCTGCGAGCGGTGTGGCCGACGGGGCACCGGCCCACGGGGCCGGCGCGGGAGCTGTTGTCGTTGACGCGGGGGTAGGGGCGGGGCTGTCTCGCCCCCGCCGCGCCACCCGTCCCGTCCTCAGAAGCTCCGCCCCTTCGACCGCGCCAAGGGGCCTCGCCCCTGGACCCCCGGGCCTGTGCCCACCCACCGCCCGACTGGTTGGGAGGGCGCCCACTTCCAGCCGAGGCCCGCATCGACCAGCCCGACCGGCGGGTCCCCTCTGGGGGCGTTCCACGTGGAGACCCGTGCAGGGCCGAAGCGGGGGTCCGGGGCGGCAGCCCCCGGGGACGGGAAGGGCAGGGGCGGCGGGGACCGAATCCCCTCGGTCACCGCCCCGCGGCCCGCACCAGCGCCCGCATCACCCGCA
Organism: Streptomyces aurantiaciflavus; assembly: GCF_049808595.1. Lineage (NCBI taxonomy): Bacteria > Bacillati > Actinomycetota > Actinomycetes > Kitasatosporales > Streptomycetaceae > Streptomyces > Streptomyces aurantiaciflavus. The sequence goes on from NZ_JBNCAQ010000045.1 coordinate 55,063, forward strand.
GGTCCTCGTCCATCTCCGGGTGCCACTGCACCCCCAACACCCAAGACGCCGAGGGGAGTTCGAGGGCCTCCACCGTCCCGTCCGCCGCGTGGGCCGCCGGGACCAGGCCGGTGCCGAGGCGGTCCACCGCCTGGTGGTGGAAGGTGGGGACGGACGTCTCCTCCGGGACGAGATCGGCGTACAGCGTGCCCGGGACGGGCTTGACCGGGTGGTGGCCGAAGACGCCGACGATCTCCGCGTGCCCGTCGAGATGCTGGACGAGGGTGCCGCCCAGGGCGACGTTCAGCAACTGCATGCCCCGGCAGATGCCCAGCAGGGGGATGCCGGCGGCCAGCGCCGCGTCGATCAGGGCGAGTTCCCACGCGTCCCGCTCACGCGCGGGCGGCCCGGTGCGGGGGTCGCGCTCGGCGCCGTAGCGGGCCGGGTCCACGTCCGGGCCGCCCGCGATCACCAGGCCGTCCAGCCGGGCCACGGTCGCCGCCGCGTGCTCGGGCGCGTCCGGCGGAAGCATCGCGGCCAGGCCGCCCGCCCGCTGCACGAGCCGTGGGTAGCCGGCCGGCAGCAGGGCCGCGTCCAGCTCCCAGGTGCCCCAGCACGCCCCGGCCTCGAGATACGTGGTGACGCCGATCAGCGGCCTGGCCTGCGCGCCGGCCGCCCCCGTCCTGTCCGTCATACGCTCTCCCGCCCCCCGCATCGAAATGGACTCGCCCCGGACCATTGGAGCACGCCGGTGTGTCACGCGGACACCCGTGGCGCGGCACGGATCACCGGTCACGCCGTACGGCTCACCCACGCGTCACGCCAGGAACCCCCTGAGCAGCGCCGCCGTCCCCGCGCAGTGTTCCCGCATCATCTCCCGCGCCCCGTCCGCGTCCCCGTCCAGCACCGCCTCCACCAGGGCCGCGTGCTGCCGCTGCGAGTGCTCCAGATTGCGCACGAGCAGCGGGATGCAGTCCAGCAGGTCGTTCACCGTCGCCCGGACCGCCGCGTACTGCGCCGTCAGCGACGGTGACCCGCACAGCTCGGCCAGGGTGAGGTGGAGCATGGTGTCCAGGCGGCGGTAGTCGGCCAGCGGGGCGTCCTCCGTGCGCGCCAGCGCCTCCCGGAGCCGTACGGTCTGCTCGTCCGTGAGACCGTGTGCCGCGCACAGACCCGCCGCGCCGACCTCCAGCACCTCCCGGAAGCGCAGCACGTCCTCGATGTCGACCTCGGCGATCCGGCGCCGCAGTTCGTCCTCCCCGCCCGCGTCCGTACGCGGCAGCACGAACGTTCCCCCGTACCGGCCCCGGCGTGGCTCCACCAGTCCCTGCTCCTGGAGCACCTTCAGCACCTCGCGCAGTGTCACCCGGCTGATCCCGAGCCGCTCCGCCAGGTCCCGCTCGGCCGGCAGCCGTTCCCCGCCCGGCACCAGGCCCAGCCGTACGACCTGAAGGATCTGCTCCAACGCCTCCTCGAAGCCGTTCCCCGCCCGCACCGGCCGCAGTACCGGCGTCAGCCGGTCGTCCGGACCGCCGTCAGCGTCCACCGACATCTGGCCGTGCCCCCTTCCCAAGCAATGGTTCTCGGCAATACCTTATGGCTCCCGGCCGCCCGACGAACCCCCCGCACAACCCGAAAAAGCCGAGGCACACCGAGGAAGCCTGAGGAGGCCCTCCCGTGGCAGACCGCACACCCCCGCTCGGCGTCGAGGAACTGCACACCCTCGTCGCGGGCGGTGAGATCGACACTGTCGTCCTCGCCTTCCCCGACATGCAAGGGCGTCTCCAGGGCAAGCGGTTCGCCGCCCGCTTCTTCCTCGACGAGGTCCTCCACCACGGCACCGAGGGCTGCAACTACCTGCTCGCCGTCGACACCGACATGAACACCGTCGACGGGTACGAGATGTCCTCCTGGGAGCGGGGATACGGCGACTTCGCCATGCGTCCCGACCTGTCCACCCTGCGGCGCGTGCCCTGGCACCCCGGCACGGCCCTGCTCCTCGCCGACCTCACCTGGGAGGACGGCTCGCCCGTGGTCGCCGCGCCCCGGCAGATCCTGCGCCGCCAGCTGGAGCGCCTCGCCGAGCTCGGCCTCACCGCCCAGGTCGGCACCGAGCTGGAGTTCATCGTCTTCAAGGACACCTACGAGCAGGCCTGGGACGCCGGCTACCGGGGCCTCACGCCGGCCAACCAGTACAACATCGACTACTCCATCCTCGGCACCGGCCGTATCGAGCCCCTGCTGCGCCGGCTGCGCAACGACATGGCCGGCGCCGGCCTCACCGTCGAGTCCGCCAAGGGCGAGTGCAACCCCGGCCAGCACGAGATCGCCTTCCGCTACGACGAGGCCCTGGTCACCTGCGACCAGCACGCCCTGTACAAGACCGGCGCCAAGGAGATCGCCGCCCAGGAGGGCGTCTCCCTGACCTTCATGGCCAAGTACAACGAGCGCGAGGGCAACTCCTGCCACATCCACCTCTCGCTCGCGGACGCCGACGGCACCAACGTCATGGCCGCCTCCGACGACCCCCACGCCATGTCCGACACCATGCGCCACTTCCTCGCCGGACAACTGGCCGCCCTGCGCGACTTCTCCCTCCTCTACGCCCCGAACATCAACTCCTACAAGCGGTTCCAGCCGGGCTCCTTCGCCCCGACCGCCGTCGCCTGGGGCCACGACAACCGCACCTGCGCCCTGCGCGTCGTGGGCCACGGCCGCTCCCTGCGCTTCGAGAACCGGCTGCCCGGCGGCGACGTCAACCCGCACCTCGCGGTCGCCGGACTGGTGGCCGCCGGGCTGTACGGCATCGAACAGAAACTGGAGCTGCCCGAGGCCTGCTCGGGCAACGCCTACACCGCCGACCACGCGCACGTCCCGACCACCCTGCGCGAGGCCGCCGAGCTGTGGGAGAACAGCCCGATCGCCCGGGCCGCCTTCGGCGACGAGGTCGTCGCGCACTACCGCAACATGGCCCGCGTCGAACTGGACGCCTTCGACGCCGCGGTCACCGACTGGGAGCTGCGCCGCTCCTTCGAACGCCTGTGAAAGGTCACCCCGTGTCCGACCCGCACGAGCTCATCGTCCTCAACCCGGCCACCGAGGAGGTCGTCGCCACCGTCCCGGCCGCCGACGCCGCCGACGTGGACCGCGCGGTCGCCCGCGCGAGCACCGCCCAGACCGCCTGGGCGGCCGCCGCCCCGGCCGACCGGGCCCGGCTGCTGCGCCGCTTCGCCGACGTCGTCGACACACACCTCGAGGAACTGGCGCGGTGCGAGGTCCGTGAGGCGGGTCACCTCCTCGGCAACGCCCGCTGGGAAGCCGGCAACGTCCGTGACCTGCTGCTCTACGCAGCAGGAGGCGTCGAGCGGCTCCTCGGCAAGCAGATCCCGGTACCCGGCGGCTGGGACGTCACCTTCCACGAGCCGCTCGGCGTGGTCGGCGTGATCGCCCCCTGGAACTTCCCCATGCCGATCGCCGCCTGGGGCTCCTTCCCGGCCCTCGCGGCCGGCAACGCGGTCGTCCTCAAGCCCGCCGAGACGACCCCGCTCACCGCCCTGCGCCTGGCCGAACTGGCCCTGGAGGCAGGCCTGCCCGAGCACCTCTTCCAGGTGCTGCCCGGACACGGTCCCGTCACGGGCCGCGCCCTGGTCGACCACCCGGGCGTCGCGAAGATCGTGTTCACCGGATCCACCCGCACCGGCCGCGAGATCATGGAGCGCTGCGCCCGGCACGTCAAACCGGTCACGCTCGAACTCGGCGGCAAGAGCCCCAACGTGGTCTTCGCCGACGCCGACCTGAAGGCGGCCGTCGACCCCTTCTCCTTCCTCGACAACTCCGGCCAGGACTGCTGCGCCCGCACCCGCATCCTGGTCCAGGAGTCGGTGTACGACGAGGTCGCCGACCTCCTCGCCCGGGAACTGTCGGCCGTCGTGGTGGGCGACCCGGCCGACGAGGCGACCCGGATGGGGCCGCTGATCTCCCGGCAACAGGTGGACCGTGTCCGGTCGTTCGTCCCCGACGACGCCCCCGCGCTGCGCGGCAGCGCCCCCGACGGACCCGGCTTCTGGTTCCCGCCGACCGTGCTCACCGCAGAGCGGCCCGACTCCGACGCGGCCCGCGAGGAGATCTTCGGCCCCGTCGCCGTCCTGCTGCCCTTCACCGACGAACAGGACGCGATCCGCCTCGCCAACGACACCCCGTACGGCCTCTCCGGCTCCATCTGGACCCGGGACGTCGGCCGCGCCCTGCGCGTCTCGCAGGCGGTCCGCGCCGGAAACCTGTCCGTCAACTCCCACTCCAGCGTCCGCTACTGGACCCCGTTCGGCGGCTTCAAGCAGTCCGGCGTCGGCCGCGAGCTGGGCCCGGACGCCCTGACCGCCTTCACCGAAACCAAGAACGTCTTCATCAGCACGGAGGGCCCCGCACAGTGACCTCAGAGACCTCACTCACCTCAGAGACCTCGGCCGGCGTCTGCCGGCGGCTCGTCGGCCGCACCGCCGTCATCACCGGGGCCGGCAGCGGCATCGGCCTCGCCACCGCGCGCCGCCTGGCCTCCGAGGGCGCCCACGTCGTCTGCGGCGACGTCGACGAGGCCCGCGGCAAGGCGGCCGCCGAGGAGGTCGGCGGCATCTTCGTCAAAGTCGACGTCACCGACCCCGAGCAGGTCGAGGCCCTGTTCAAGGCCGCGCACGACACCTACGGCAGCGTCGACATCGCCTTCAACAACGCCGGCATCTCGCCGCCCGACGACGACTCCATCCTGGAGACCGGCCTGGAGGCCTGGAAGCGCGTCCAGGAGGTCAACCTCACCTCCGTCTACCTGTGCTGCAAGGCCGCCATCCCGTACATGCGGCGCCAGGGCAAGGGCTCCATCATCAACACCGCGTCCTTCGTAGCCCGCATGGGCGCGGCGACCTCGCAGATCTCGTACACGGCCTCCAAGGGCGGTGTGCTGGCCATGTCCCGTGAACTGGGCGTCCAGTTCGCCCGGGAGGGCATCCGCGTCAACGCCCTGTGCCCGGGCCCGGTCAACACCCCGCTGCTGCAGGAGCTGTTCGCCAAGGACCCGGAGCGGGCGGCCCGGCGCCTCGTCCACATCCCGCTCGGCCGGTTCGCCGAGGCCGAGGAGATCGCCGCCGCGGTCGCCTTCCTCGCCAGTGACGACTCGTCCTTCGTCAACGCCACCGACTTCCTCGTGGACGGCGGCATCTCGGGCGCGTACGTCACGCCCCTGTAGGAGACAGGCCGACCGGTACGCACACGGGCGCGACCCGGAGGGTTCGGCGCCGCCGGCGTCCGAGGCTTCGGGCCGCGCCGGTGGCGCCGGCACCTCTCACAGGAACGTGTGGCCCTCGCCCCGGTACGTCGGCACCGCCGCCGTCACCGTGTCCCCCTCGATCAGCTGCAGCACGTCGAACCGCTCGCACAGCTCACCGGCCTTCGCGTGCCGGAACCACACCTTGTCGCCGATCAGCAGATCGTCGGCGGGGGAGCCGAGCAGCGGCGTCTGCACCTCGCCGGGGCCCTCCTGAGGGTCGTAGCGCAGCCCCTCCGGCAGGTACGGCACCGGCAGCCGGTCCGGTCCGGCCGCACCGGAGGCGGGGTACCCGCCGCCGAGCACGGTGACGACGCCCACCCCCGGCCGCCGTACGACGGGCTGGGCGAAGAGGGCGGCCGGACGGCCGCTGAAGGACGTGTAGTTGTCGAACAGGCGCGGCACGTACAGCCCCGAGCCCGCCGCGATCTCCGTGACCGCGTCCTCGGCGGCCGTGTGCTGCACACTGCCGGTGCCGCCGCCGTTGACGTACTCCAGGTCCGGCACCACGGCCCGCACCGCGCGCACCACCGCGGCGCGCCGCTCGGCGAGTTCACGGCGGGCGGTGGCCTGCATCAGCCGGATCGCACGCGAGCGCAGCCACCGCCCGGCGACGGCGTCGCCCACACCGGCGATGTGCCCCTCGTACGCCATGATCCCCACCAGCCGGAAGCCGGGCCGCCGGGCCACCGCCCGTGCCAGGTCGGCGACTTGGGCGGGGGAGTGCAGCGGGGAGCGGAGAGCGCCGACCCGGACGCGGCCGCCGAGCAGCTTCAGCGCGGTGTCCAACTCCAGGCAGACACGGACGACTTCGCGTCCGCCGGCACGGGCGGCGTCGATCAGGTCGAGCTGGGCGACGTCGTCGACCATGACGGTGACGGCGGCGGCGAGCTTGGGGTCGCCGGCCAGTTCGGCGAAGCCGGCCCGGTCCGCCGAGGGGTAGGCGAGCAGGATGTCGTCGAACCCGGAGCGCGCCAGCCACAGTGACTCGGCCAGGGTGAAGGACATGATGCCCGCGAAGCCGTCCTTCGCCAGGACGCGTTCCAGCAGCGCCCGGCAGCGGACGGACTTGCTGGCGACCCGGACCGGTTTCCCGCCCGCCCGGCGGACCAGGTCGTCGGCGTTGGCGTCGAAGGCGTCCAGGTCCACGATCGCGAGGGGAGCGTCGAGATGGGCGGTGGCCCGGTCGTATCGGGCCCGGTCGGCGGCGCGCGCAGTCATGAACGCAGCCTGCCAGACTGGATTACCGCAGGGTAGGGGGACGTTCCGGGCAGATGCCCCGGGGACGTGGGACTGGTTCCCGTTCGCCCAGGAACAAGCCGTAGAGTGACGCGCACGCACGGACGAACGGCTCCGGCCGGACAGCCGCGCCGGGATGCCGGTCCGCCCGTGCGGGTATGCGTGCCCAGAACGGACCCGTACGTCCGCACGGGGCCGCCCGGGCACGAAGCAACGAGGGCCCGCGCAGGAGAACGACGGCCCGGGCACGAGGAAACGGGGGGGTGCATGAGCACGGAAGCACGCCGCGCCTCGATCCCCCCACGCCCGGCCACGCCGCCGGTCCAGGGCACACCCCCACGCCCGGCGACCCCGCCGGCCTCCGGCACGCCGCCGCGTCCGACGACCCCGCCCGCCTCCGGCACGCCGCCCCGCCCGACCGCCCCGCCGCGGCCGGTGCAGCCACCGAGGGCCGGGGCGGCCCCCCAGCCCACGAACGGCGGGGACGAGACGGCCGCCGGGGCGAACGACGCGTCGAGGCCTCCCGCCGGGGACGGCTCGCCACGAACCCGCCCGGACGCACCCACCGCGAGCGCGGCGCCGCCCGGACAGCCGGCGCCCACCGGCCCCCGCTTCCCCCACCTGCGGTCCTCCCAGTACCCGGACTCCATGACTCCGCCCCCGCCCCCCGCGTCGGCCCGCTTCCCGGACACCCCACCCCCGGGCCGCTCCCACCCCGGCCCCTCCCCGCGGACACCCGAAGGCCTGTCCACGGGCAGCACCACGCCGGGCGGCACCCGCGCGGCCGGTCCGAACGGCACCCGTTCCGCCGCCTCCGACGGCACTCGTCCCGCCCACGCGGACAGCACCTCTCCCACCGCCTCGAACGGCACCCGCACCGCGGGCCCCGGCGCCTCCCGTCCGGAGAACGCCCGTCCGGCCGGTTCGGACGGTGGCCGTCCCACGACTTCGGACGGCCGGCCCGCCGCTTCGGGCGGCGCCCACCCGGCCCGCCCGGGGACCACCCGCCCCGCACGCCTGGACAGCACCCGCCCCGCCGGCTCGAACGGTGCCTCCTCCGCACCTTCGGCGTCTGTTCGTCCCGCAGGCTCCGGCACCCCGCGCCCCGCACGTCTGGACGGTCCCCGCCCCGCCGGCTCGGAAGGCGGCGGTTCAGTCGGTTCGGACGGTCCCCGTTCTGCCGGTTCGGGCGTGCCTCGTCCTGCACGTCTGGACGATTCTCGTCCCGCCGGCTCGGATGGCGGCGGTTCAGTCGGTTCGGACGGTCCCCGTGCTGCTGGATCGGGCGTGCCTCGTCCTGCACGTCTGGACGGTTCTCGTCCCGCCGGCTCGGATGGCGGCGGTTCAGTCGGTTCGGACGGTCCCCGTTCTGCCGGTTCGGGCGTGCCTCGTCCTGCACGTCTGGACGGTTCTCGTCCCGCCGGCTCGGATGGCGGCGGTTCCGTCGGCGCGGACGCAACTCGCTCTGCCGGTTCCAGAGTTCCGCGTCCCGCGCGTCTCGACGGCTCCCGTCCCGGCGGGCCGGAAGACGGCAGGTCCGTCGGTGCGGACGGGCCTCGTGCCGTCGGGGCGGACGGTAATCCTTCCGCCGCTTCGGACGGGACGCGTTCCTTCGCTTCGGACGGTGACCGTTCCGCCCGTTCGGCCACCGCCCGCCCCGCGCGTCTGGAGAACACCCGTCACGCAGACGCGGACCGTGCTCGCTCCGCGAGTACGGGGGGTGCCGCCCGGACGGTCGACGAGGGTGAGGGCCGGGCTCTGGCGTCCGACGCGGCGCAACCGCCGGCCCCGGGCGCTGTCTGGACGCCCCTGCCGCGGGCCTGGGCCCCCGCCCCCGCCCATCCCCACCGGGACGCCCTGTCCACCAGCGTGCCCGGGCGCGGCCCCGAGCACGGTGAGCCGCCCGCGGACCCGGACGCCCGGCCCGCCTGGACGCCGGCCACACCGGTACGCCACCCCGACTTCGACGACCGCAGCGCCCCCGCGAGCGCCCGGATCCCGCGCCCCGCGGACCCCATGGAGGCTCCGCCCCACCCGCACGACGAACCGGGCGCGAAGAACGTCACCCCCGATCCGGCCCTCTCCTGGAGCGCCCCCATGGCCCCGGGCGGTACGCCCGGTGCCACGCGGCCCATCGTGACGTTCGCGCAGCCCGAGGGGTTCGGGGAGGCGCCGCGCACGAGTCGGCTGCGGGGGCAGGCCGTCGCGGCCGGCGCCTGTGTCGTGCTCGGGCTGGGCCTCATCGGCGGTGCCGTGACGGGCAGTTGGCTCGCCGGGGACGCCGCGGAGGCGGGGGAGAAGGGGACTTACGCCACCGCCGGAGGCCTGTGGCACAACGTGCCCGTCGACCAGTTGTTCCCGCCCACCGTGGACGGACAGGGCGCCGGACCCGGCGGCGCCGACCGTACCTGGACGCGGATCGCCGTCGCCCCGGACAGCGGCTGCGCGGGCGCCTTCGACCCGCTGCTGCTCAAGGCGCTCTCCCCGGTCGGCTGCACCCGCCTGCTGCGCGCCACCTACACCGACGCCACCCAGAGCTACGTCACCACCGTGGGACTGCTGTTCACCAAGGCGGACGCGGCCGCCATGCGTGCGCTCGACACCCGGTTCGAGAAGGAGGGCCTGGCCCGCCGCACCGACCTGCTGCCACGCCCGTACGCCGCGAAGGACACTGTGGCCGCCGCCTTCGGCGACAAGCAGCGCGCCTCGTGGACGATCTCCGTCCTCACCGACGCGCCCGTCGTCGTCTACGCCGTCTCCGGCTGGGCCGACGGCCGCACCGTCGCCACCCCGGAGCCCGCCGCCCAGGCCACCGCGGCCGGCGCCACCACGGCCCTCGCCCAGGCCGGCCTGGGCAACGAGGCCAAGGGCCTCGCCGACCGCGTCGAGCGTGCTCTGCGCAAGACCGCCGTCTCGCCCTCGGAGCCCCCCTCATGAGCAGCAGCCGTACGACGACCCACCGGGCCGGCCTCCTGTGCTGCCTCCTCGCCGCCTCCCTCGCCCTCCTGCCGGCCGCCCCCGCGCACGCCGACGGCATACGCGGACAGCAGTGGGCCCTGGAGGCCCTGCACACCGACGAGGTGTGGCGGACCACCAAGGGGGCGGGCGTCACCGTCGCCGTCCTCGACACCGGCGTCGAGGCCGACCACCCCGACCTCGACGGCAACGTCCTGCCCGGCAAGGACCTGGTCGGCTTCGGCGCCGAGCCCGGCGACCGTGCCTGGGCCCGCCACGGCACCGCGATGGCCGGCATCATCGCAGGCCACGGACACGGCTACGGCGACGCCGACGGCGTCATGGGCATCGCCCCCGAGGCGAAGATCCTCCCCGTCCGCGTCATCCTCGAGGACGGCGACCCGGCCCGCACCAAGGCCCGCAACACCCGCGGCAACGCCCTCGCCGAAGGCATCCGCTGGGCCGCCGACCAGGGCGCCGACGTCATCAACCTCTCGCTCGGCGACGACTCCGCCTCCGCCCACCCCGAACCCGCCGAGGACGAGGCCGTCCAGTACGCCCTGAAGAAGGGCTCCGTGGTCGTCGCCTCGGCCGGCAACGGCGGCGACAAGGGCGACCACGTCTCCTACCCGGCCGCCTACCCGGGCGTCATCGCCGCGACCGCCGTCGACAAGTACGGCACCCGCGCCTCCTTCTCCACCCGACGCTGGTACGCCACGGTCAGCGCGCCCGGCGTGGGCGTCGTCATCGCCGACCCGGACCACAAGTACTACGAGGGCTGGGGCACGTCCGCCGCGGCCGCCTTCGTCTCCGGCGCCGCCGCCCTCGTCAAGGCCGCCCACCCGGACCTGACCCCGGCGCAGATCAAGAAGCTCCTGGAGGACACCGCCCGCAACTCGCCCGTGGGCGGCCGCGACGACTCCCGCGGCTTCGGCTTCGTCGACCCGGCCGCCGCGATCAAGGCTGCCGCCGGCCTGAAGCCCGAGGCCCTCCGGCCCGTCTCCTACGGCGCCAAGTACTTCGGACCCGGCCCGGACAAGAAGAAGCCCGACGACGACACCTCGAACTGGGCCGGCCCTCTCGCGGGCGGCACCGGCGGAGTCCTCCTGGTCGCCGCGGTCGTCCTGTGGCGCGGCCGCCGCCGCGAGCAGGAGCCGTACGACGCCTTCTAGTGCCGCGGCAGGCAACGTTTGCCCGGTGAGGAGCGGCGTCGTGGGGGTACCTCCCGCCCGAGCCGTGCGAAGCCGGTTCGAGGGTGGGGGAGCGTGCTCTCGGTGTGCCGGCCGGAAGCCCTCGTACTGGATGTACTTGGGCTTTCGGCCGGTGCGGCGAGAGGGCGTGCCGGGCGTCGCGACGGGGCGAACGTTGCCTGTCGCGGCACTAGGACCGCCGACGGGCCAGGACGCGCCGGCGTTCAGAACCGTACCGGCGTTCCGCTGTCGCTCAGCCCGCCGTGAAGGCCGACACCGCCGCCTGCGCCGCCGCCTCCACCAGCGTGATTCCCTGCGCCTGGCTCGCGTTGCCGTTCGACAGCACGGCCACCAGGTAGTCCTGCCCGTCGACGGTCACCCGCCCGATGCTGTTGACGTCCCACAGCCCGGTCGTGCTGCGCGGCAGCCACCCGTTCTTCAACGCCCACGAGGAACCGTCGGCCACGGCCGAGACCCCCCACTGCTGGCCGACGGCGATCCGGCCCATCAGCCCCTGGAGATACGCCCGCGAGGCCTCGCTCAGCTCCGAGTCCTCCCCGAAGACCTGCTGGAGCAGGGTCAGCTGGTCGGCGGCCGTGGTCTGGGTGAGGCCCCACAACGCGCCGTCCCCGCCCTCGGTGCCCGTCAGCCCGAACCGCTCGTTCGCCGCGTCGAGCCCGCCGGCCCGCCCGATCGCGTTCCACAGCGCCGTCGCCGAGTCGTTGTCGCTGTTCTCGATCATCGCGGTGGCGTACGCCTTCTCCTGCGCGGTCAGCTGCCGCCCCGCGTCCTGCGCCCGCAGCAGCAGCGCCGCCAGGATGTCCACCTTGACGATGCTCGCCGTGTCGAAGGAGCCGGAGCCGTATGTGGCGCTCGCCCCGGAGCCGACGTCCAGCACGGCCACGGACACCTTCGCGTCGCCCGGCGCCGTCACCGAGGCCATCGCCTTCGCCAGCAGCGCGTCATGGTCCACCTCGGGCTCCGGCACCGCTTCGACCACGGGCTCCATCGACGCCTCCCCACCGGCCGACACCGACGCCGGGGCCGACGGCGTCGCCGACGACGATACGGCGCCCCGGCCCGAGTGCGCCTGCCCCTTCACGTACACCGTGCCGGCCGCGGCCGTGGCTCCCAGGACGGCGACGGTGGCGAGCACGCAGTGGACGAGGGAACGGCGCCGAGAGGGACGAGCGCGGCGGCTGCGACGTGCTCCAGGGGACTCCATGCCCGTGATGCTGGGGGCGGTGCCTGTGCGCTCCGTTGGACGCACGTGAGATGTGCGTCAGGGATGTCTGAGAAACCTGTGAACGCCGTCACCGCGGTGTCCCGGGCCATCCGGGCCCCGCCCAAGCCCAGCGGGATTCCCCCGATAGGGTCGGTCACCGTGGCGAACAAGAACATTCCCGACCCCGGCTTCTCCGACGACGACGGCTCCGCCGACCCCCGGCTGAGCGCCGCGCTCGCCGCCTGGGCGCAGGACCGCACCGCCGTGGGACCCGTGCTCGAGGCCCTTAAGGGCGCCCGGCTGCTCGTTCCCGTGGTGGCCGTCCTCGGTGAGGTCGAGGAGGACAGTCAGGAGGAGCGCGAAGCTCCTTGGAAGGGTGGTGGTGGGAGACGGGAGGGCGGGCTGCGCCGCGAGAAGACCAGCGACATGGCCGTCCCCACTCTGAAGGCGGGGGCCCGCACGGCCCTGCCCGCCTTCACCTCCACCGAGTCCCTCGCCCGCTGGGACCCGCAGGCCCGCCCCGTCGCCGTACCGCTGCACCAGGCGCTGCAGGCCGCCGCGCACGAGAAGGCGGACACGGTCGTCCTCGACCTGGCCGGACCGGTCGCCTTCGAACTGACCGGACCCTCGCTGCTCGCGCTCGCCGAGGGCCGCACCACCACCGACCCGCTGGCCGACCCGGCCGTGGTGGAGGCGGTACGGGGCGCGGTGGCCGCCGAGCCCGCCGTCCTGCGCGCCCACCTCGGGCCCGGGCAGGCCGACGGCACCCTCGCCCTCGTCCTGGACCCGGCCGCCGCCCCCGCCGAGGCCGCCCAGGCCGTCGCCCGGCGCCTCGCCGCCGACGACACGCTGAGGGCCCGCCTGGTGCGCGGCCTCGACCTGGCCCTGCTGCCGGCCGGCACGACACCTCCGGGCGAGCCCCTGTACGTACGTGGGGGCGAGGCGCAACAGCCCCTCTAGCCGTAGACCGGGCCCGTGTACTTCTCGCCCGGGCCCTGGCCCGGCTCGTCCGGGACGATCGACGCCTCGCGGAAGGCCAGCTGGAGCGACTTCAGGCCGTCGCGCAGCGGCGCCGCGTGGAAGGAGCTGATCTCGGTCGCGCTCGCGTCCAGCAGACCGGCGAGGGCGGTGACCAGCTTGCGGGCCTCGTCCAGGTCCTTGTACTTGTCGCCCTCCTCGGTCAGACCGAGCTTCACGGCGGCGGCGCTCATCAGATTGACGGCGACCGTCACGATCACCTCGACCGCGGGGACCTCGGCGATGTCGCGGGTCATCTCGTCGAAGTCGGCGGCGCCGGGGGTCTCGGGGGTGTCCGAGGGGGAGGTCTCACTCATGTCCCACACGATAGGCGCAGCACGCCACGGTGACGCGCACGGCCCCGGTCGGCCTCAATTCGCCCTTCCTGACGCCACCTGCTAATCTTGTACAACGACCGGTCGGACACGCGTGCCCCTCAGCAGGCGGGCCCGGCCCACAAGTGGAGGCTCCGAACTCCCACCCGGCCACCCTCACGGGCGGCGGGTCACCCCGGTCAGGCGGCCACCATCGTTCCGTACGGACGATGGAGTCGCCCGGTAGTGCGCCCCGCGATCCCGCGAAGGTGCTCCGGTAGTGCTTGGAGCCCCGCCTGTGATCGTTCGGGGCATTTTTTGTGCTTCGGCGTGGTTAAGGCCTAACGAACACAGACGTTACGCGGCCGTCCGCCAGACCGCCGCGTGGTGCTACCGAGGAGGATCCATCAGCGCCGAGCCCCGCATCAACGACCGGATTCGCGTTCCCGAGGTGCGACTTGTCGGTCCCAGTGGCGAGCAGGTCGGCATCGTGCCGCTCGCGAAGGCACTGGAGCTTGCCCAGGAGTACGACCTGGACCTGGTCGAGGTCGCGGCGAACGCCCGCCCGCCGGTCTGCAAGCTCATGGACTACGGGAAGTTCAAGTACGAGTCGGCCATGAAGGCCCGTGAGGCGCGCAAGAACCAGGCGCACACGGTCATCAAGGAGATGAAGCTCCGGCCGAAGATCGACCCGCACGACTATGACACCAAGAAGGGTCACGTCGTCCGGTTCCTCAAGCAGGGCGACAAGGTCAAGATCACGATCATGTTCCGCGGTCGTGAGCAGTCCCGTCCCGAGCTGGGCTACCGACTGCTGCAGCGTCTCGCGGAGGACGTCCAGGAGCTCGGGTTCGTCGAGTCGAACCCGAAGCAGGACGGCCGCAACATGATCATGGTCCTCGGTCCGCACAAGAAGAAGACCGAGGCGATGGCCGAGGCCCGTCAGGCGCAGGAGGCCCGCAAGGCCGAAGCGAAGGCCAACCCCGGCCGCTCGCAGAACCCTGCGGACGCCGAGACGCCGGCCGAGGAGCCTGCCGAGGCGTGATCCGCGGGACGCCAGTCCCCTGGACGTAACCGAAACAAGAGCGACGCTCCACCTGTGCCCGGTTTTCGTGACCGGGCACCGGAGCGCCACCGACGAGGAGAGAACGGCGCTATGCCGAAGAACAAGTCGCACAGCGGTGCCAGCAAGCGCTTCAAGGTCACCGGCTCCGGCAAGGTGCTCCGTGAGCGCGCCGGCAAGCGCCACCTGCTCGAGCACAAGTCGTCCCGTCTGACGCGTCGCCTCACCGGCAACGCCGAGATGGCCCCGGGCGACGCCAAGAAGATCAAGAAGCTTCTCGGCAAGTGACGCCCCGGCGCGTGATCGTCCGATCCCCTCGCGCCGTACGTCAGGACCGGGACCCAATCGATACCGGGCCGTGTGAGGACAACCACGGCCCCGCTACAAGGAGTTAACAAGTGGCACGCGTCAAGCGGGCAGTCAACGCCCACAAGAAGCGCCGGGCGATCCTCGAGCAGGCCTCCGGCTACCGCGGTCAGCGTTCGCGCCTGTACCGCAAGGCCAAGGAGCAGGTCACCCACTCGCTGGTCTACAACTACAACGACCGCAAGAAGCGCAAGGGCGACTTCCGTCAGCTGTGGATCCAGCGCATCAACGCCGCTGCCCGCGCGAACGGCATGACCTACAACCGCTTCATCCAGGGTCTGAAGGCCGCGAACGTCGAGGTCGACCGCAAGATCCTGGCCGAGCTGGCCGTCAACGACGCGGGTGCGTTCGCCGCGCTCGTCGAGGTCGCGCAGAAGGCGCTGCCGTCGGACGTGAACGCGCCGAAGGCGGCGTGACGCTGCGCCGGCCTTGAAGCCGGACGTGACGTGACCCGGACCCGCAGGCTGCACGCCGCCTGCGGGTCCGAGTGCGTCCGGGCCCCCGTCCCAGGGGCTCCGCCCCCTGGACCCCGCGCCCACCCACACCCGTCTCGGCCGGATGACGGGTGCCCGTGTCAGCCCGTCCGGGGGTGCCCCCTCCGGGGGGAGTTCGAGGACGAGGCCGGTTCAGGCCGACAGCGGGGACGGGAAGGGCAGGGGCGGCGGGGGCGAGAAAAGCCGTAGCCCGCCCGTACCCGCGCCCCCCGCCATCCCACCGAAGGTGACTCCCATGCCCCCCGCCACCCCCGACCTCATCTCCCCCCGCTCTCCCCGCGTCTCCGCCGCCCGGCGGCTCGCGAAGCGGAACTTCCGGGGGAAGGAGCGGCTGTTCCTCGCGGAGGGGCCGCAGGCCGTGCGAGAGGCGGCCGCCTACGGCGCGTCCACGCTCGTGGAGCTGTTCGTGACCGTCGAGGCAGCGGAGCGCTACGCCGACATCGTCGGAGAGGCCCGCGACGCCGGCGCCCGGATCCACCTCGCCGCCGAGCAGGTGATCGAGGACATCTCCACCACCGTCACCCCGCAGGGCCTCGTCGGGATCTGCCGGTTCCTGGACACCCCCTTCGACGACATCCTCGCCGCCCGCCCGAAGCTGGTCGCCGTCCTCGCCCATGTCCGCGACCCCGGCAACGCCGGGACCGTCCTGCGGTGCGCCGACGCCGCCGGGGCCGAAGCGGTCGTCCTCACCGACGCCTCCGTCGACCTGTACAACCCCAAGGCCGTACGCGCCTCGGTCGGCTCGCTCTTCCATCTGCCCGTCGCCGTCGGCGTCCCCGTGGAGCAGGCCGTGGCCGGGCTCAAGGACGCCGGTGTGCGGATCCTCGCCGCCGACGGGGCGGGGGAGCACGACCTCGACCAGGAGCTGGACAAGGGCACCATGGGCGGGCCCACGGCGTGGGTGTTCGGGAACGAGGCCTGGGGGCTCCCGGAGGAGACCCGGGCGCTCGCCGACGCCGTCGTCCGCGTCCCGATCCACGGGAAGGCCGAGAGCCTGAACCTCGCCACCGCCGCGGCCGTATGTCTCTACGCATCGGCCCGTGCACAGCGCGCCTCCGGAGGGTGCCGCTCCGTCACCGAGAGCTAGTAGGGTGACCAGCTCGGGGGCCCCTCAGTCGTCTGAGAGGTGGGGTACGGGGAATGAGCGTCGGCATGAGCAGTACACGGGAAGCACGGGCCGTGCCGCACGACTCCACGCCCCGGCCTGCCGGTGATCCCGCCGGACTTGGCATCGACCCCGACGATCTGCCCGACGGGCTCGTCGTCGCCGACGAACACGGCCACGTCGTCTGCTTCAACGCCGCCGCCGAGCGCATCACCGCCCGCCCCGCCTCCGAGGCCCTCGGGCAGCGGCTCGACAAGGCCCTGCCATTAGAGGACCTGGAGGGCCGCCGCTGGTGGCAGCTGACCGACCCCTACGGCGGGCTCGCCATCCGGGTACGGCAGCCCGAGCGGAACCTGCTCCTGCCCGGCGGGCGCGAGGTGCTCGTCTCCGCGCGGTACGTCCGCAGCGAGCCCACCGGACCCGTGCGCCGAGTCGTCGTCTCGCTCCGCGACACCGAGGCCCGCCGCCGCACCGAGCGCAGCCACGCCGAGCTGATCGCCACCGTCGCCCACGAGCTGCGTTCCCCCCTCACCTCCGTCAAGGGTTTCACCGCCACCCTCCTCGCCAAGTGGTCGCGCTTCACCGACGACCAGAAACGGCTGATGCTGGAGACGGTCGACGCGGACGCCGACCGCGTCACCCGCCTCATCGCCGAGCTGCTCGACATCTCCCGGATCGACTCAGGGCGGCTGGAGGTGCGGCGCCAGCCCGTCGACATAGGCGCCGCCGTCGGCCGGCACATCCAGGCCTACGTCGCCGCCGGACAGCCCGCCGACCGGTTCCTGCTGCGCATCGAACAGCCGTTGCCCGCGCTGTGGGCCGACCCCGACAAGGTCGACCAGGTGCTCAGCAACCTCCTCGAAAATGCCGTGCGGCACGGCGAGGGAACCGTCACGATTGACGTCACGCCCGCCGAGTCCCCGCGCGAAGGGGAGGACACCGGCACGTCGGTCACCGTGAGCGACGAGGGCGCCGGCATCCCGGAGGAGTCCATGAACCGCGTCTTCACCCGCTTCTGGCGGGGTAGCAAGCGCGGTGGGACGGGCCTCGGGCTGTACATCGTCAAGGGCATCGTCGAGGCCCACGGCGGCGTCATCACGGTCGGCCGCGCCCCCGGCGGCGGCGCGGAGTTCCGATTTACGTTGCCCGTGGGGGCCCCGGCGTATCTCACCTGAGAGCCGGCCGAGCATCCGCGGGCGCATTCGCACACCTCCACCCCGTTAGACTCGGCCTTTGGCACCCATGTGTCCCGAAGTCGGCGACGATCCGCCAACGGATCAGTGACGGGGACCTTCGACCAGCCAATCGGAAGCACGGGAAGAGATGTCGGCACCCAATAAGTCGTACGACCCTGTAGAGGTCGAGGCGTTGAAACCGGAAGAGATCGAGCGCATGCGGGACGAGGCGCTCGCCGCCTTCGCCGCCGCGGACTCCCTCGACGCGCTCCAGGAGGCCAAGGTCGCCCACACCGGCGGCACCTCCCCGCTGGCCCTCGCGAACCGCGAGATCGGCGCACTGCCCCCGCACGCCAAGGCCGCTGCGGGCAAGCTGGTCGGCCAGGCCCGCGGCGCCGTGAACAAGGGCCTCGCCGCCCGCCAGGCCGAGCTCGAGGCCGAGCGCGACCAGCGGGTGCTGGTCGAGGAGGCGGTGGACGTCACGCTGCCGTACGACCGCGTGCCGGCCGGTGCCCGCCACCCGCTCACCACGCTCTCGGAGCGCATCGAGGACATCTTCGTGGCCATGGGCTACGAGGTCGCCGAGGGCCCGCAGGTCGAGGCCGAGTGGTTCAACTTCGACGCCCTCAACATCGGCCCGGACCACCCGGCCCGCGGCGAGGCCGACACCTTCTTCGTGGAGGGCCCCGACGGCGGCGCCGACTCCGGTGTCGTCCTGCGCACCCACACCTCGCCCGTGCAGATCCGCTCGATGCTCGACCGCGAGCTGCCGGTGTACGTGATCTGCCCCGGCGTCGTCTACCGCACCGACGAGCTGGACGCCACCCACACCCCGGTCTTCCGCCAGGTCGAGCTGCTCGCCGTGGACGAGGGCCTGACCATGGCCGACCTCAAGGGCACCATGGACCACATGGTCCAGTCGCTGTTCGGCGAGGGCATCAAGACCCGGCTGCGGCCGAACTTCTTCCCGTTCACCGAGCCGTCCGCCGAGATGGACATGGTGTGCTACGTCTGCCGCGGCGAGTCCGTCGGCAACCCCGACCGCCCCTGCCGCACCTGCTCCTCCGAGGGCTGGATCGAGCTCGGCGGCTGCGGAATGGTCAACCCCAAGGTGCTGACCGCCTGCGGTGTCGACCCGGAGAAGTACAGCGGCTTCGCCTTCGGGTTCGGTATCGAACGGCTGCTGATGTTCCGCCACAACGTCGAAGACATGCGAGACATGGTCGAGGGTGACGTCCGGTTCACCCGGCCGTTCGGGATGGAGATCTGATGCGGGTCCCGCTTTCCTGGCTGCGGGAGTACGTCGACCTGCCGGCCACCGAGACCGGCCGTGACGTCCAGGCCAAGCTCATTTCGGCCGGTCTGGAGGTCGAGACCGTCGAGCACCTCGGCGCCGACCTCAAGGGGCCGCTCGTCGTCGGCCAGGTGCTCACCATCGAGGAGCTGGAGGGCTTCAAGAAGCCGATCCGCTTCTGCACCGTCGACGTCGGCCAGGCCAACGGCACCGGTGAGCCCCAGGAGATCGTCTGCGGCGCCCGGAACTTCTCCGTCGGCGACAAGGTCGTGGTCGTCCTCCCCGGCGCCACGCTGCCGGGCGGCTTCTCGATCTCCGCGCGCAAGACGTACGGCAAGACGTCCCACGGCATGATCTGCTCCAGCGGCGAGCTGGGCATGGGCGACGACGGCACCCACGGCATCATCGTGCTGCCGCCGGAGACCGAGGTCGGCAAGGACGCCGTCGAACTGCTCGAGCTGGTCGACGAGGTCCTGGACATCGCCGTCACCGCCAACCGCGGCGACTGCCTCTCCATCCGCGGCGTCGCCCGCGAGACCGCCATCGCCTACGGCCTGCCGCTGCGCGACCCGGCCCTGCTCGACGTGCCCGGCCCGAACGCCTTCGGCTACCCGGTCAAGGTCACCGACCCGGTCGGCTGCGACCGCTTCACCGCCCGCACCGTCACCGGTCTGAGCCCCGAGGCGCGCTCCCCGATCTGGCTGCAGCGCCGGCTGCAGAAGGTCGGCATGCGCCCGATCTCGCTCGCCGTCGACGTCACCAACTACGTGATGATGGAGCTCGGCCAGCCCCTGCACGCCTACGACCGCAAGCTGGTCCAGGGCACCATCGGGGTACGCCGGGCCGCCGAGGGCGAGAAGATCGTCACCCTCGACGGTGTCGAGCGGAAGCTGCACGCCGAGGACCTGGTGATCACCGACGACCGCGGTCCGATCGGTATCGCCGGTGTCATGGGCGGCGCCAACACCGAGATCGCCGACCACGAGGACGTCGAGAACGCCACGACCGACGTGGTGATCGAGGCCGCCCACTTCAACGCGGTCTCCATCGCCCGTACGGCCCGTCGGCACAAGCTGTCCTCCGAGGCGTCCCGCCGCTTCGAGCGCGGCGTCGACCCGCAGGCCGCGGCGGCCGCCGCGCAGCGCACGGTGGACCTGCTGGTGCTGCTCGCGGGCGGTACCGCCGAGGCCGGGGTCACCGAGGTCATCGCGCCGTCGGCGCCCCACACCATCACCGTCCCGGCCGACCACCCGGACAGGGTCGCGGGTGTCACCTACGGCCGCGAGACCGTCGTACGCCGACTCCAGGAGATCGGCTGCGACGTGTACGGGCAGGACGAGCTGATCGTCACCGTGCCGTCCTGGCGGCCCGACCTCGCGGAGGCCAACGACCTCGCCGAGGAGGTCATCCGGCTGGAAGGCTACGAGAACCTGCCCTCCACGCTGCCCAAGCCCCCGTCGGGCCGCGGTCTCACCCAGCGTCAGCGGCTGCACCGCCGCGTCGGCCGGGCGCTGGCCGGTGCCGGGTACGTCGAGGCGCCGAACTACCCGTTCGTCAGCGAGCAGGTCTTCGACCAGCTCGGCCTGGCGGCCGACGACCCGGCCCGCCGTGTCGTCAAGCTGACCAACCCGCTCAACGACGAGGAGCCCGCGCTCCGTACGTCACTGTTGCCGGGTCTGCTGGGTGCGCTGCGGCGCAACGACGGGCGGGGCAGCCATGACCTCGCGCTGTTCGAGACCGGCCTGGTCTTCCTCCCGCGCGAGGAACAGCGCGTCGCCGTTCATCCTCCGGTCGACCGCCGGCCGACCGACGAGGAACTCGCCTCGCTCGACGCCGCGCTGCCCGAGCAGCCGCGCCATGTCGCCGTCGTCCTCGCGGGCGCCCGCGAGCAGGCCGGCTGGTGGGGCAAGGGCCGTCCGGCCGACTGGGCCGACGCCGTCGAGGCGGCGCGGACGGTCGCCCGTGAGGCGGGCGCCGAGCTCGTCGTGCGCAACGGGCAGTACGGGCCCTGGCACCCCGGCCGCTGCGCCGAGCTGGTGGTCGTCGTCGACGGCGCCGAGCGGGTCGTCGGCCACGCGGGCGAGCTGCACCCGCGCGTCCTGAAGGCTCTGGGACTGCCCGCGCGGACGTCCGCGATGGAGCTGGACCTGGACGTCCTGGAGCAGGTCGGGGACGGCACGCCGCAGGCGCCGAGCATCTCCACGTTCCCCGTCGCCACGCAGGACGTCGCCCTCGTCGTCGACGCGTTCGTCCCGCACGCAGAGGTCGAGGCCGCGCTGCGTGAGGGCGCGGGCGAACTGCTGGAGGGGATCCGGCTGTTCGACGTGTACGAGAGTGCCGCGCAGCTGGGCGAGGGGAAGAAGTCGCTGGCGTACGCGTTGCGCTTCCGCGCGGGTGACCGGACGCTGACGGTCGATGAGGCCTCGGCTGCCCGGGATGCCGCGGTCGCCCTGGCGGGCGAGCGGACGGGGGCGGTTCTGCGCGGCTAGTCGCCGTGGGGGGACTGTGTGGTCGGCCGGGTGCGGGTGCATCGTGGCTGGTCGCGCAGTTCCCCGCGCCCCTGGGGGGCAGGGGCTGCGCCCCCTGCCCCCCAGGGGCGTTTCGTGACACACGTGAGGACAACCGACCCGAGGGGCGCGGGGGCTGCGCCCCCTGCACCCGGGCGTTTCCTGACACACGCGAGGGCGACCCACGGGGCGCGGGGAACTGCGCGGGCGACCACCCACCACCCGCACCCGACCG
>NZ_JBNCAQ010000046.1:0-43779 GCF_049808595.1 Streptomyces aurantiaciflavus
CCGACTGGGTCAGCGCCAGGGTCATGAGGGCGACGGGCACGGCCGCGAAACGGCACACGCGGCGCGCACGACCGGTGGCGGCGGTGGTGACCAGGGTGTGCGTGGTGCGCTCGGTGCGCGATGTCGTCGATGTCTTCGCCATGGTCAGCACTTCGATTCCGAGTCGGCGAGCTTGTGTGAGCTGATGTACGACCGGAAGAGCCTCGGAAGGGTGGTCTCCTCGCCGGGCAGCACGACGTAGGCCCGGAAGGCCGAGCCGCCGCTCCCGAAGGTCCCGGTGTAACCGGGATCGGGGTAGAAGCAGGCGACCTTGTCCGATCGGTTCGAGACGGAGACGACCAGGTTGTCCCAGGTGCTGGAGTAGTCCTTGTTGCCCAGCACGCCGTTGCCGAGGTCGTCGGTCTGCACGGTCACGCCGGCGGCCCCGCGCCCGCTGGGGCCCTTGAAGATACATACGCGCGTGGCCGTGCAGCGCTCGAAGCCGGTGCGACAACCCGACTTCGACTTGGCGAACTTGTGCGAGGCCGGGGTCACCGTCGAGAAGTCCGCCCCGGGCGTGGCGTCGTCGGGCTGTTCGGGCTTGACGGCCTGTATCCCGGCACCGCCGTAGTTGGGATCGTCGTACAGGCAGCCCCAGAGGCCGGTGCGATTACGGACGGACACGAAGGTCTTGCCCTGCAGATCGGGATCGGCGGCGTAGTCGAGCTCGGTGCCGGGCGAGAACGCGACCATGTCGCCGTTCCCGCCGGCCTGGGTGTACAGGCAGAACTTGTTCTCCGGACAGTCCGCGTACGCCGCCTGGGCCGACCCGGTCTGAAGCCACACGAGAGATGCGGCAAGGATCGCCACCGCCAGCCCCACCAGGGACAGGCGACCGAAACTTTGTTTGACCATGCTCATGATCGGGACTTTATAGGGCTCCCGAGGTGCTGATCAGCCGAAGCCGCCGTCAGCCCAGGGGGGTGGGCCGTCTGACGGTCCGGCGCCAACTCATAGGCCGGTCATAGGGGTTCGAGACAGATCAAAGACTCCTCGGCGCACCCCGATGTCCCGATGTGCGTGAGCCCGAGGACGCTTCTACGGTTGAAGGGCAAGCCGCCGACACGTGAGGTACTCCCGTGCTCCGCGGGTGGGGCGTGTCGGCTCCACGCAGCACAGCGAGGCGGTTCGGACATGCCCACCACGTCAGACGCTCCCGTTCTCGACACGCTCGCCGCCATGACAGTCGACTCGCTCGAGCGCTGCGGACTGGACGAGCGCACGCTCATCCTCACCCGTATCGCCGCGCTCGTGGCCATGGACGCACCGGCGATCTCCTACCTCGCCCACGTCGATCCCGCCCTCAAGGCCAGCCTGACGACGGAGCAGGTGCAGGACGTTCTCGTCGCGATCGCCCCCGTCGTCGGCACGGCACGCGTCATGGCTGCCGCCGGTCACATAGCCCAGGCACTCGGCTTCGCCGTCGCGCTGGCCGAGACCGAGGCCGAGGCCATCTCGAGGGCGGAAGCCCGCAGCCGGGACAAGTCCTGAGCGACGCACCGGAAGCCCGCAGCCGGGACAAGTCCTGAGCGACGCGCCGGGAGTCCGAAGGCGGCGGCCGGTCATCGCGGACCGGAGGCAGGCCGGCCCGCCGTTTCAGCTCGCCTTCCTCCGCGCTCCGTCGAGCCGCCGTACCTCTTCGTCCGTGAGGTGCAGCCCACCCGCAGCCACGTTCTCCACGAGGTGGTCGGGGTTGCCGGTGCCGGGGATGGCCAGGACGTGTGGGCCCTGGGACAGGGTCCAGGCGAGTCTGACCTGGGCGGGGCTCGCGTTGTGGGCGTGGGCCACGGCGAGGAGTTCGTCGTCGTGGGCGGTCGTCGCGCCGTGTGCGCCCGCCTCGCCGGCGATGGCGAAGAACGGCACGAAGGCGATGCCCTGTTCGCCGCACAGGCGCAGGAGTTCCTCGGTCGCGGGCGGGCGGTCGCCGAGGCCGTAGCGGTTCTGGACACTCACCACGGGGGCGACGTCCTGGGCCTCGGCCAGGTGGCGGGGCTCGACGTCGGAGAGGCCGAGGTGGCGGATCAGGCCGGCCTCGCGGAGGTCGGCGAGGGCGCCGAAGTGCTCGGCGATCGAGTCCTGGCGCATGCGGCGCAGGTAGACGAGGTCGAGGTGGTCGCGGCCGAGCTGGCGCAGGTTCTCCTCGACGTGGCCGCGCAGGTCCTCCGGCCGGGCCGAGGTGCCCCACTCCCCCGCGTAGTCGCGGAACGGGCCGACCTTGGTGGCGATGAGGAGGTCGTCCGGGTAGGGGGACAGCGCGCTGTTGATGAGTTCGTTGGCGGAGCGGAGGGAGGAGAAGTAGAAGGCGGCCGTGTCGATGTGGTTCACGCCGAGGTCGATCGCCTTGCGCAGGACGGTGATCGAGCGATCGCGGTCGCTCGGTGTCCCGAAGTGGAAGGCGGCGCTGCCCGTCAGCCGCATCGCGCCGAAGCCGATGCGGTGGACGGGCAGGTCTCCGACGGTCCAGGTGCCCGCGGCGTCCGCGGAGATCGTTTCGGAGGTCATCGACGGAGTCTCGCACACCGACGCGGCGTCAGCAGTAAAGACTTCCTCCGGGCGCCACACCGAGGATCTGCGTGAACTGCTGGTACTTGGTGACGCGGCTCTGCACCTGCGCGGGGTTCTTGCCGTCGCACTCCAGGGAGCCGTTGACGGAGCGGATCGTCTGACCGAAGCCCGCGCCGCTCACCATGGCGTGGTGCGGGGTCATGGTGCCGGGACCGGACTGGGTGTTCCAGTACCACAGGGCGGTCTTCCAGGCCACGGCGGCGTCGTTCTGCACCAGCCACGGATTGTTGAGCAGGTCGATGCCGAGCGCGTCGCCCGCGGCCTTGTAGTTGAAGTTCCAGCTGAGCTGGATGGGGCCGCGTCCGTAGTAGGCCGCCTGACCGGCCGGGCAGCCGTAGGGCCGGCTCCCGTCGCAGTAGTGCGGGTAGTTGGCGGTGTTCTGCTCGACGACGTGCACCAGTCCGCCGGTCTCGTGGCTGACGTTGGCGAGGAAGGCGGCCGCCTCCTGCTTCCTGGTCGTGTCACCGCCAGTGGTGGTGAAGCCGGGGTAGGCACTCAGCGCGGCGGTGAGGCCGCGGTAGGTGTAGAAGCCGTTCCGGTTCGGGAACATCTGGTTGAACTGGGCCTCGGTGACCACGAAGTCGCCGGCGGGCGTCCCGGGGCCGCTGTCGCACGCGTACGGCTCCCAGTACCAGGTGCTGATGGTCGGGTCGTAACCGGGGTTGTCGTGCTCGGCGATGTACGCCTTGCCGTCCGTGTAGCGGACGATGTCACCGGCGCGGTACGCCTTGCCGGCCACCCAGTTCGGGTAGCTCGAGCACGCGGCGGCGGACGCGTGCGTGGCCGGCAGCAGGACCGGCGCCGCGCCGGCGAGCACGAGGGCGGTCAGGACAGCGGAGATGCGGCGTCTCGACACGGGATCAACTCCTTCGCGGAGCACGGCCGCTCGCCGACGAGGGCAGGGCGGAGCAGAGCCCTGTGCGCACATGCCGCGAGCCGGTGGGACCGGCCACGGCGTGGAGGGCGGCCGTGGTGGGGGGTGTGGAGCACACTCAACCGCTTTGGTCTGTACCAGTCAAGGGTGTAGACCAGTCAACGGTCCGTGTCCGCAGTCGGCCTGATGGTGCGTCAGTCGGAGTTGGGGCCCCCGCGACGACTCGTCCGGCGGCTCGGCGAGCGAAGCGGTCGGTGCGGGAGGCGCTGAGTGGTCGGTCCCGGGGGGGCCGAGTGGTCGGTCCGGGAGGCGCTGAGTGGTCAGTCCGGGAGGCGCTGAGCGTGTGACCTGTCGAGGCTTCCTCGGCGTGTGGGGTCGCGTCCGCCGGGGTGCCGATCCGTGAGAATCATGCGCATGACCGCACCGGACCATCCGCTCGTCGCCCGCGCCCGCCTCCTGGCGGACGACCTTCTCGCTCCCCATGCCGAACAGGTCGACCAGGGAGAGGTCCCCGCGAGCCATCTCACCGAGATCAGACGCTCGGGGCTGCTGGGGCTGAACGCGCCGAAGGAGTACGGCGGGTCGGCGGCCCCTGCCTCGGTGGTGCGCGAGACGGCGGAGATCCTGGCCGGGGCCTGCTGCTCGACCTGGTTCGTGCAGACCCAGCACCACACGCCGGTGCTGACGCTGGCGAAGAACGAGAGCGCCGCACGCGACCGTCTGCTGGGCCCGCTGGCACGGGGTGAGCTGCTCTCCGGGGTGGCCTACGCCCACTTGCGGGCACACCCCCGCACCCCCGTCCGGGTCACCCCGGAACGGGGCGGCTGGCGCTTTCACGGAACGGTCCCCTGGTACACGGGGTGGGGCCTGAACGACGTCATGCTCCTCGCCGGGGTGACCGACACGGACGAGGCCCTCTTCGCCTTCACCGAGGCCCGGGAGCAGCCGGGCCTGCGCGCGTCGGAGCCGATGCGCCTGGCGGCCCTGACCGCGGCCCGCACGGTCACCCTGGAGCTGGACGGCCTGTGGCTCCCCGAGGAGGCGGTGGCCCTGCGGACACCGTACGAGCGGTGGGCGGCGACGGACCGCCCGAAGACGGTGGCCGCCGGTCCGGCGGTGTTCGGTGTCGCGGCGGCGGCGCTGGCCCTGCTGGACGACGAGACGGCGGCACCCCTGCGCACCCGACTGACCGAGGTCCGGCGCGCGGCCTATGCCCTGGCCGACCACCCGAAGCCGCACGAGCACCTGGAACAGAGACTGGCCCTCAGGACACAGGCGTACGAACTCCTCCGGGCGGCGACCACGGCGGCGGTGGTGGCGGGCGGCGGCCGCTCGATGCTGCTGACGAGCACGGCCCAACGCCTGGCGAGAGAGGCCCTTTTCCTCCTGGTCCAGGGCCAGACGCAGGAGTCACGCACGGCGCATCTCACAGCGCTGGCCGGGTGGACGTGAGCCCACCTTCTCAGCTCGCGAACGGCACCCGCACGGACGTCGGCCGGTCCCCCGCCGGATGCTTCCACAGCCCTGCTTCGGCCAGCCGCGGCAGCACTCCCTCTCCGAACCAGTACGCCTCCTCCAGATGGGGGTATCCGGACAGCACGAACTCCTCTATGCCCAGCGCCGCGTACTCCTTGATCCGTTCGGCCACCTCCTCATGGCTGCCCACCAGCGCCGTTCCCGCGCCTCCGCGCACGAGCCCGATTCCGGCCCAGAGGTTGGGATGTATCTCCAGCGCGTCCCGGCTTCCCCCGTGCAGGGCGAGCATCCGCTGCTGTCCCTCGGACTCACTGCGCGACAGACCGGCCTGCACGAACCTGACGGTCTGCGGGTCGAAGCCGTCCAGCAGCCGGTTCGCCTCCGCCCACGCTGCTGCGGAGGTGTCCCGGGCGATGACGTGCAGCCGGATGCCGAACCGCAGTGTCCGCCCCTTCTTCGCGGCGAGCCCTCTGATCCAGTCGATCTTCTCGGCGACCTGGGCGGGCGGCTCGCCCCAGGTGAGGTAGACGTCGACGTGCCGGGCGGCGACCTCGCCGGCAATCGGCGAGGACCCCCCGAAGTAGACCTCGGGGACGGGGTCCGGCACCCGCGCCAGCTGCGCGTCCTCGACCCGGAGGTGCTCGCCGGCGAGGTCGACGGTCCTGCCCTCCCACAGTCCCCGCACGATCTCCAGGAATTCACCGGTCCGGCGGTACCGGTCGTCCTTGTCGAGGAAGTCGCCGTACGCCCGCTGCTCGTGGCTCTCGCCGCCGGTGACGACGTTCAGCAGGAGCCGTCCCCCGGTCTGCCGCTGGAAGGTGGCGGCCATCTGCGCGGCGAGCGTCGGCGAGACGAAGCCGGGGCGGAAGGCGACCAGGAACTTCAGGCGCTCGGTGTTCTGGCTGACCATCGCGGTCGTCAGCCACGCGTCCTCGCACCAGGCGCCGGTCGGGGTGAGCGCGCCCACGAAGCCGAGATCCTCAGCGGCGCGGGCGATCTGGCTCAGGTACGCCACCGTGGGGGGCCGGTCCCGTCCCGAGGCGGTGGCGGGGGTGCCGTGGCCGCCGCCGACGACATGGCGGCTGTCGCCGTTGGTGGGCAGGAACCAGTGGAAGACGAGGGACACGTGCGGTCTCCGATCAGGAATGTCCGTCTGTCGGCGGGGTGTTCGGCTGCGGCGGGCCGGGGCGAGGAGGCCGGATGTCGTCGGCGCTCCACTGCGCGGTCACCGCCGCCTCAGCTCGCCGCGGCCAGGTACGGCGTACGCCCCAGGGCCGTGGAGAACTGGTCGAGGACCTGGGCGAGGGCCTCGGTGGCGGCCGGGGCGACCGTGATCGAGCCGTCCTCGTGGGAGGTGATGTCCTGGTCGAGGGTGAACCAGCCCTGCACGATGTGGGCCGCCCCCATGGAGGTGAGGACCGGCCGCAGCGCGTAGTCGATGGCGAGGACGTGGGCGACGGAACCGCCGGTGGCGAGCGGCAGCACGGTCTTCCCGGTGAGCGCGTACTGCGGCAGCAGGTCGAGGAGCGCCTTCAGGACACCGGAGTACGACGCCTTGTAGACGGGGGTGCCCACGACGACACCGTCGGCGCGCGCGAACAGTTCGGTGGCCTCGACGATCGCGGGGTGGCGGAAGTCCGCGCCGAGCAGGGCCTCGGCCGGGACGGTGCGCACGTCGAGCGGGATCACCTCGTGGCCCTGGGCGATCAGCCGCTGGTCGAGGTGGCGCAGCAGCCGGCCGGTGCGGGAGGAGGCGGAGGGGCTGCCGGATACGGACAGGACGGTGGCCATGGGTCCTCTTTGTTTCGGAAGGGGGACGCGGTGTGGTGAGGGGCGAATTCCACGGGCGCTGCCGGCATGCGGAACTCCGGGTGCGGAATTTCTTTCGGGCATGCCGAATTCAGGGCGTGTTAATGCGCGGCGCATTCAGGCGTGTGAGAGGGAAACAGAGCGCACGACCGCCCGGGCACGGGAGCGGTTGAGGTGCGGGAGAGAGAGTGCGGCGGATCGGGAAGGGATCAGGCCGCGGCGCAACAGGAGGCGCTGGAGACGCGCGCGAGGTCGACGTGGCGTCGCCGCGTGAGATCCAGTCGCGTGTTCATGCCGTCGATCGTGGCAGCCGCCGGTCGGGACAGTCAAGGAAAAACCGACCGGTCTCGTATCGCGGACCATTGGATTTCACGTAGGTGTGGCAGGTAAACGCTTGAACCGGCGGGGAATGCGGCCGCATTTTTCCGGCGCGCCGAGAGCGGAACGGCCGGAATGCAGCGCGGCGGTGACTGGTCGTGGAGGGACCCGGGGCGACGGTTCTGCCGGACATCGGCGTGGTAGGGGAACTCCTTGGAGCGGCGCGGCGCGCTCGCCTGCCGGTTGATCAGCGGGGCGACGACGCGGTGCTTCTGATGCCGCGTCGGCGCCGGGCGCGCTCCGTCCCGCGGGCCGCGCGGGATCCGCACGAGGTGTCCGTACGGACGGTGCGGGCGCCGGGCGGGGTCGGCCGCTGAGCGGGGACCGTCGGCCCCGGTGTGTCACTCGTCGTCGCCCGTCGGCACCACTACGAGGAACGCGTCGGACTTCAGATCCATGACCACGGTCGCGGGCTGGCCCTCGGCCCGCCGCCGCGCCGCGTACTCCTCCGCCGGCCACGATCCGCGCGGAGCTCCCGCAGGAAAGCGCTCCAACACCTTCGCGCCCATAGCCGCAGACACCTCCTGTTCGAGACGGACAGTTCCTTCCTTCGCTGTGCGTTTTCCCGGGATCCGCGCGAGCATGTTCACGTCCACCCGAGCGGTCCCACTCGGTGGTCGCCGCCGATCACGTCACCGGGAGTGGGCGTCATGAGCGTCTCGGTCGTCCTGTTCACGTCGGACCTGCGTCTGCACGACCATCCGCCGCTGCGGGCGGCACTCGACAGCGCTCACGAGGTGGTCCCGCTGTTCGTGCGTGACCGGGCGGTGGAGAGCGCCGGGTTCGCCGTCCCCAACCGGCTGGCGTTCCTCGCGGACTGTCTGCGGGACCTCGACGCCGGGCTGCGTGAGCGGGGCGGGCGGCTCGTCGTGCGCTCGGGTGACGTGGTCGAGGAGGTGGGCCGGGTGGCCCGCGAGGCGGATGCCGGCGAGGTGCACCTGGCGGCCGACGTGAGCGGATACGCGCAGCGCCGTGCGGAAGGGCTGCTGCGGGCCCTGGCGGCACAGGGCGTGCGCCTGCACGTCCACGAGGCGGTGACCGCCGCCGTCGCGCCGGGCACGGTGCGCCCGGCCGCCTCGGACCACTTCGCCGTCTTCACGCCGTACTTCCGCCACTGGTCGCGCCGGCGGCTGCGGGACGCCCTCGGCGCACCCCGCAGTGTGCGGGTCCCGGGCGGCGTCGCCTCGGCCGGACTCCCCTCGCACCGGGGCGTGTCGCCGGGGCTGGCGCCGGGCGGCGAGACGGAGGGCCGCAGACGGCTGACCGCCTGGCTGCGCGGTGGGATCGCCGGCTACGCGGACCGGCACGACGATCTGGCCGGCGACGCGACCTCCCGGCTCTCGCCGCACCTGCACTTCGGCACGCTCTCCCCCGTCGAACTCGTGAACCGGGCGCGCGCTGCGGGCGGCCCGGGCGCCGAGGCCTTCGTACGGCAGCTCGCCTGGCGCGACTTCCACCGCCAGGTGCTGGCGGCCCGCCCGGACGCCGCCGACGCCGACTACCGCACCCGGCACGACCGTTGGCGTACGGAGGACACGGCACGGGAGGAGGTGGAGGCGTGGCGGGAGGGCCGTACGGGCTACCCGGTGGTGGACGCGGCGATGCGGCAACTGCGCCACGAGGGCTGGATGCACAACCGGGGCCGGCTGCTGACCGCGAGCTTCCTCGCCAAGACGCTGTACGTCGACTGGCGGGTCGGCGCCCGGTACTTCCTGGAGCTGCTGGTCGATGGGGACGTGGCCAACAACCAGCTCAACTGGCAGTGGGTGGCGGGAACGGGCACCGACACCCGGCCGAACCGGGTCCTCAACCCGGTCGCCCAGGCGAAGCGGTACGACCCGGACGGCGCGTATGTGCGGCGCTGGGTGCCCGAACTGGCCGGGATCGAGGGCCCGTTGGTGCACGAGCCGTGGAAGTGGGAGGGCAGGGGCCGGGCGGCGATCGACTATCCGGAGCCGGTCGTCGACCTGTCGGAGGGGCTCGCCCGGTTCCGGCGGGCGCGCGGGCGCGTCTGATCGCCCCCGTCGTACACGGGCTGCAGCGTCGGCCGTTTCGCCGTCCGGCCGTCCCCCGAGGAGCGTCCGCGCAGGCGTCTGCCGAGCCAGGGTCCCAGGAAGGCGGCGGCCCAGCGGAGTTCGCCGAGGCCGGCACGCCATCCGGTCGCGGTGGGGTGGTCCGGGGCGGGCAGCGGACGGGTCCAGGAGTCGTCGCTGCCGGGCAGGTCGAGGGCGTGCGCGACGGCGGCGGCGATGCGTGCGTGGCCGAGCGGCGAGGCGTGCAGCCGGTCGGGGCTCCACAGGCGCGGGTCGGTGACCACGGCGTGCCCGGCGGTCTCGGCGACGACGACGCCGTGCCGGTCGGCCGCCGCACGGATGCGGGCGTTCAGGGCGACGACGCGGGGGGCGAGGGGCCGGGCGAGGGGGGTGAGGCGGCCGACGTCCGGAAAGGTCAGGGTGGCGACGCGGGCGCCCTGCGCGCTGAGCGCGGCGAACGCGGCCTCCAGGTGGCCGGCGACCTCGTCCGCGTCGAAGCGGGGACGCAGCAGGTCGTTGACCCCGGCGACCACGGTGGCCAGGTCGGGACGGAGCGCGAGCGCGGGCGCCAGTTGCTCGGCGCGCACCTGCCCGGCCAGCCGCCCGCGGACGGCCAGGTTGGCGTACCGCAGGCCGGAGTCGTGGCGGGCGAGGTGCTCGGCGAGGCGATCGGCCCAGCCGCGCAGGCCGATGGCGTCGTCGCCGTCCCCGAGCCCCTCGGTCTGGCTGTCGCCGAGGGCCACGTAGCGCTCGTAGCGGGTCTCCGTGCCGGGCATGAACAGCCCCCTCCTCCATCGGCTGCCGTCACCCTACTCGCTTTGTTGACTATTCAGATAGGCGCATAGCCGAAGAAGGTCTCCCCACGGCCGGAGGACGTCTCTCACCAGGTGCGGCCCGCGCTCAGCAGGAGGTCGCGGACCCGGGTGACGTCCGGATGGGTGACGACGCCGGGGCGTTGGACGAGGAAGCCCGTGTTGAGGGGCGGGTCGTCCGGTTCATGGAGGGGGACGAGGGCTCCCGAGGCGAGTTCGCCGAGGCAGAGGTAGCGGGGCAGCACGGTGAAGCCCGCGCCCGCGACCACCGCCGCAAGGACACCGCGCAGGTCGGGCACGGTCACCGCGGCGGGAGTCGACAGCCGCCGCCCGAAGACGTGCCGCCAGTAGCGACGGGCGATCGGCAGGTCCTCCGCGTACGTGATCAGCGGCACGGAGTGGAGCATCGCGGGCAGGTCGGCGGCCGCCCGGTCGCCGAGCCGTTCGGCCCACACCGGGGCGGCGACCAGGACGAACTCCTCGTCCGTCAGGGGCGTCGAGGTCAGGGCGCGGCCGCGCGGGCGGGTCGTGGCGATGACCAGGTCGTGCCGTCCGGCGCGCAGCTCCTCGAGCAGAGGTTCGGTCAGGCCGGTGGCCACCCGGAGCCGGACGCCCTCGGCCACCAGGGGCGCCAGGGCGGGCAGCACGCGGGTGCAGAGCAGCTCGGCGGGCCCGGCGAGGTGTACGGGGTCGGCGCGGCCGGACGCCGCCGGGTCCGGGCCGGCCACCGTGGCGAGCTCGTCGAGGGGTGCGGCGATGCGGGCGGCCAGTTCGTCGGCGACGGGGGTGGGGGCGACGCCGCGCGGGAGGCGCTCGAACAGCTCCCGTCCGGCCTGCCGCTCCAGCGTGCGCATCTGCGTCGTCACCGTCGGCTGCGACAGCCCGAGCAGTTGCGCCGCGCCGGTGAAGGAGCCCGAGCGGTACACCGCGAGGAACGTCCTCAGCAGGTTCAGGTCCAGGTGATGGGTGTGCTCCACCGGCATCAGTATTCCCGGCGTCCCATCAACATTCCAATGCCCGGCATTGGATTCCCCATTGGATACCTATGGCTGGGCACCCTAAGTTCGAGGGAGCAACACCGACACGCCGACGCCCGGCATGCGGAACGTCGGGCACGACACCTCAGGAGACCCACACCATGGCCAAGATCCTCTTTGTGATGACCGGCGCCGACCACTGGACGCTCAAGGACGGCACCCGCCACGCCACCGGCTTCTGGGCCGAGGAGGCCGTCGCCCCGTACGAGGCCTTCCGGGCGGCCGGTCACGAGATCGTCGTCGCGACACCGGGCGGTGTCGTCCCGCCGGTGGACAAGGGCAGCCTCGCCCCCGAGGCCAACGGCGGGCAGGAGGGCGCTGACCGGGTCGCCGCCGGGCTCGCGGCGATGACGGAGCTGGAGCGCCCGATCCGCCTGGAGGACGTGGACCTCGGCGACTACGCGGCCGTCTTCTACCCGGGCGGACACGGCCCGATGGAGGACCTGGCCGTCGACGCCGCCTCCGGCCGGCTCCTGACCGAGGCGCTCGGCTCCGGCAAGCCGCTCGGTGTCGTCTGCCACGGCCCCGCCGCCCTGCTCGCCGCGGTGCGGGAGGACGGCTCCAACGCCTTCGCGGGCTACCGGGTCGCCGCCTTCACCAACGCCGAGGAGCTCCAGGCCGGTCTCGGCGAGAAGGCCAGGTGGCTGCTGCAGGACCGGCTGACCGAGGCGGGGGTCGACGTCCGGGTCGGCGAACCCTGGGCTCCGCACGTGGTCGCGGACCGCAACCTGGTCACCGGCCAGAACCCGGCCTCATCCGCGCCGCTCGCCGCCGAACTGCTGAAGAAGCTCGGCTGACCCGGGGGCCGTCCACCCGGCGCTCCGTACTCGCAGGTATCCCGCCATCCCCTCTGACCTCTACACATAAAGGCCAAATAAGCGCAGAATGAACCTGCGCGGCGCTTACCGCACACCGCACCAGACGCGGTCGGCCAGCAAGTCAAAGGAGACGAGTCATGGCCAACGTCTCGCCCACCAGAGGCGACATGTCGACTCACCCCGATGTTTCCGAGATGGGGGCACGGTACGCCCGCATGCTCGGGGGTCGTGATGTGGCGCTCGTCGACGGACCGGTGTTCCTCCTCGGTCTGTACTGCGCCGTATCCCCGTGGATCCTCCACTACACCGCCAGCCAGCCCGCGCTCGTGACCCACAACCTGATCGTCGGTACAGCGATCGGCCTGCTGGCACTCGGGTTCACGGCGGCTCCGGCGCGCATGTACGGCCTCAGCTGGGCCATGTGCGCGCTGGGCATCTGGATGATCATCGCCCCGTGGGTCGTCGGTGACAACCCGGACGCCGGTGTCGTCGTGAACAACATCGTCATCGGCGCCCTGGCCTTGATCCTGGGGCTGATGTGCGCCGGTACGGCCGCGAGGAGCGTCCCGAAGTCCTGACCCTTTCAAGATCGGGAAGACGGCCCGGCCGGCCCGCACCACAGCGGACCGGCCGGGCCGCGTCGCGCCTCGGCCGTCGGCGTCGCCGCGGACGACCGCCCGCTCCCCCGCCGCGGACCGCCGCCCACTCCCCCGCCGTGGGCGAACTCGTCCTCGTGCCGCGCCGTCACCTGCCCTGATCCGCCCGGCCGTCGGCAGGGTCAGCGCCGACGAAAAGCGCTGGCTCGGCGCAGCCGTCGTCTGCCAGCCTGACCGCATGACTCACTCCGAGGCCCTGCTCATCGGCGGGCGCGCCGGCGTCGGCAAGACCACGGTGGGCTGGGAGGTCTCGGCCGTGCTGCGGGCGGCCGCCGTGCCGCACGCCGTCATCGACGGCGACTTCATGGGGCAGGTCCACCCCGCGCCGCAGGGCGACCCCAGCCGGGCCACGGTCGCGGAGCGCAACCTCACGGCCGTGTGGGGCAACTACGCCGACCTCGGCTACCGGCGTCTTGTCTACACCAACACCGTCTGCGTGCTCGACGAGTTGGGTGACTCCTTCCGCCGCGCTCTCGGCAACGACGTACGTCTCGTGCGGGTGTTGCTCACGGCCACCGACGCGACGGCGGAACGGCGGCTCACCGGGCGGGAGTTGGGGTCGGAGTTCGACAGCGAGCTGGCCAACGGCGTCCGCAAGGCGCGGATGCTCGACGAGCGGGCGCCCATGGACGCGGTACGCGTCGCGACCGACGGGCGTACGGTGCCCGACATCGCCGCTGAGGTGCTGGCCGCCACCGGATGGATCACCTCTCGGAACGCACCCGTCCCGCCCGGTCCGGGCTGACGGCACGGCATCAACCGGAACGGACTGTCCCGGCGTCCGGCGGGCAGATGCAGAGCATCGGGGGTCCCGGCGAAGAGGGGCGGAAGATGGAGATCGACGGCATCATCAGTGCCATTTTCATCGGCATCGTCATCGGTGTGCTCGGCCGGCTCGTCGTCCCCGGGCGCCAGCGCATCGGCGTCCTGTGGACGATCGCCGTAGGCATCGTGGCCGCACTGATCGGTTCGGCGCTCGCCGCGGGGATCGGCGTGGCCGACACCAAGGGCGTGGACTGGGTCGAGTGGCTGATCCAGATCGGCCTGGCCGCACTCGGTGTGGCCGCCCTGGACCGGGCCAAGGCGCGACGCTGACGTAACCGGGCAGCGGCCCTTACGGCACGTACACGTACGGCGTCGTCGTGCTCAGGGCCGCGAAGCCGAGCCGTTCCAGGATGGGGCGGCTCTGGTCGGAGGCGTCGACCTGGAGGTAGCGGTAGCCGCGGTCGGCGGCGGCACGGGCGCGGTGGGCGACCAGGGCGCGGTAGATGCCGCGGCCGCGCCAGCCCTCGACGGTGCCGCCGCCCCACAGCCCGGCGAACCGTGTCCCGGGCACCAGCTCCATCCGCGCCGAGCTCACCGGTTTGTCCCCGGCGAGCGCGACGACGGCGACGACCGTGTCCGGGTCGGCGGTGAGGCGGGCGAGCATGTGGTGACGCAGCCGGGCGGCGTCGGCGCCGAAGGCCTTCTCGTGCACGTCGGCCACCAGGTCGACGCCGGCCCGGTCGGTGACGGGGACGATACGCACACCGCCGGGGAGGTCGACGTCGAACAGCAGCTCACGGGTCTCGCCGATCATCAGCGTCTCCTCCGGCTCGGGCGTGAACCCGGCCGCCAGGAGCCGCTTGCCGAGATCGGCCGGACGGTCGTGCCCGTACAGTTTCCACTCGAACTCCCGGCCCAGCCCGGTGAAGTACGCGACCTGCTCGGCGATCTCCGTGTCGGCGTCCCCCGCGTCGAGCGAGGACCAGACGATGCCGTTCCAGCCTTGCGCGGAGGCGACCTGCCGGACCACGCTCCCGGTGCGTTCGACGCGGGCGTCGGGGCCGTCGGGGCGTGCGCCCTCGCGCATGTCCCGGTCGTACAGGGCGAGTACCGTGGCGTGATCCATGCGCCCACTCCAACATCCCGGCGGGCGCGTCTCAACGGAATTACGGACCAGGCGCTGCCTCGGACCGCCCGCTGATCGCCTCGTCCTGAGGCGGTCGCCCTCCCCCGGCGCCCCTCCCTGTCGTCCGGGGGACGGCACGGGGCCGACGAGGACCGCGGCCGGGTGACGTCGGGCGACCACACCCCCGCCGTCCCGGGCGGGAGTCGATCCGCCGACCGACGGACCGACTCCCGCCCGCGGAGCGGGCCGCGGCCACGGTGTGCGCGTCCGGCGAGCACTGCCCGAGGTGGGCGCCCGCCCATGCCCAGGGGCGCGGGCCGCCTCATGTACGTCGCCCCTACGCCGCCCGACTCCTCAGTGGCCGGGCGAGTCGGGCGTACCGGCTGCACCGGTGCACACGTCGCCCGTCCAGGAGATCGCGCCCGGGGTGACCGACGGAGGGGCGGGTCCCCGAACCGGCGGACGGGCTGCGGGGGCTCCATCGGCGGTTCCACCGCGCCCGGGGGCGGGCACGTCGAGTCGCCTGCGGCGCGGGCCGAAGGACGCCCCCTGCCGAAGGGACGGATCAGCGCCCCGCGACCGCCCGGAAGCGGCGGTAGAGAACCGCTCCGCCCAGGATCAGCGCCGCGCTGCCCGCGAGACCCGGCACGGTGGCGTCCGCTCCGGTGCGGGCCAGGGTGGAGTGGGCCTGGGGCGCCGGGACCGGGGCCTGAGGCGCCCGGGTGTGGGGCGCCGGCGCCTGCGGTGCGGGCACCTGGGGCGACGGGGCCGCAGGCTTCGGGTCCGGGTCCGGGTGGGACGCGGCGGGCGGGTCCTCCCTCGGCGGCTCGGGCCGGGGCTCGGCCGGGGGCGGGGGCTCCTCCTCGGGCATGTCCTCGTAACCGTTGTCGTACTCCGGGTCCGGGATGCCGACGATGTTGACGCTGTTGCCGGCGACGTTCACAGGGGCGTCGACCGGCGCCTCGACGAGGTTGCCGGTGATGTCTCCCGGCGAGTACCCCGTGATGCTGGACGCGTCCGCGTCACCGCCGGACACCTCGCTCTCGGGGTTCCAGCCGTATTCGCCGCAGGCGGCGCCCGCGGCGGGGCCCAGCGCACCCATCGCGTTCACGGTGTTCCCGCACACTTCCACCGGGAGATGAACCGGCGACTGGGCGCCGTTGCCGGAGATCATCCCGGGCGGGCCGGCCGCAGAGGCGCTCACCGCGGAGTCGGCGAACGCCGGCATCGTCACGGCCATCGCGCCCGAGGCGGCGGCGACGGCGATCACACCGTTTCGGGTAACCCGTCTCATGGGTCCCTGCCTTCCAGACATGGTCGCGGGCGCTCGCCCGCACCCCATAGAACGCGGACGAACCGTCCGAGTTATGCCTATTCGGCCTTTCACCCGATTGGGCGCCTCTCTGGTCGAACAGCTGGCGAAACGATCCATCGCTTCCGGGGCGGGCGCCCAGCGGGAGCTCCGGCCGTCGCCCCGGCCGCCCGGAGGCGGGCCCCGCGCGGCCCGCCTATCGTGGGCGGGGGCGCCGGATCCCGGTCCGCTCAGGGCGCCTCTGGAGGCACTGATGCTGGCCAAGCTGTCGAGGCGGCCCGCGTCGAGGCGCTGCGCGCTCGCCGCGGCCGCCGCGCTGACCCTGCTGGGCGCGGGACTGCCGACGGCCACCGCGGACACGGACGGTGACCGTGACCCCGGCCTGGCCCGGTTCTACGAGCAGAAGATCTCATGGAAGAAGTGCGAGGTCGACGGGTTCCCCGCCGACCTGGAGTGCGGCAAGGTGACCGTCCCCGTCGACTACGCCCGTCCCACGGCCGGCACCCTCGACCTGGCGCTCGCCCGCTACCGGGCCACGGGTGACAAACGCGGCTCGGTGCTGCTGAACTTCGGCGGTCCCGGCGGCCCGGGCGTCCCCGAGCTCGCCTACGGCGGCAAGGACTTCATGGAGCTGACCGACGGCTATGACGTGGTCACCTTCGACCCGCGGGGCGTCGGCCGGTCCTCGCCGGTCAGCTGCGGGGACAACGAGGACGGCTTCGCCGCCCTCGGCGACGACCCGGCCGACCTCGGGGACCCACGGGCCCTGCTGGACAAGCTGAAGAAGGCGGCCGCCGCGTGCGCCGAGCACTCCGGGCCCGTCCTGCCGCACATAGGCACGGTCGACGCGGCGCGCGACATGGATGTGATGCGCGAGGCGCTGGGCGACAAGAAGCTGAACTACCTGGGCTTCTCCTACGGCACGCGGCTCGGCGCTGTGTACGCCGCCCAGTTCCCCGACCGGGTGGGACGGCTGGCCCTGGACGGCGTCGACACGCTGACAGAGCCGCTCGCCGAGCAGGGCATCGCGGGCGCCCGGGGGCAGCAGGTGGCGCTGGACGACTTCGTGGACTGGTGTGCGCGGGACATCGCCTGTCCGTTCGGCCAGGATCCGCGCAGCGCCCGGGAGGGGGTCGTACGGCTCGTCCGTTCGCTGGACGAGGACCCCGTGCCGACGGATTTCGGCGACACGTTCACCGGGCAGGACCTGGTCGGCGCCATCGGACAGGGGCTGTACAGCAGGAAGCTGTGGCCTGCCCTGGAGCGGGCGCTCGCCCAGCTCGTCGAGGACGGGGACACCAACGGTGTCGTGGCGTTCGCGACCGGAGGCCTGGCGCCGCCGGTCCGCGGCCCGGGCGGGGACGAGCCCACCGCGGGTCTCGTGGACGAGGAGGACATCCCCCTCGACAACCTGCCGGCGGCACTGATGGCGATCAACTGCGCGGACGACCCCGACCGGCCCGGCGCCGAGCAGATCACGGCCGACCTGAAGCGGCTGCGCGCCGCCTACGACCGGGCCTCCCCGGTCTTCGGCGAGTACCGGCTCATCCAGGTCCTGCTGTGCTACGGCCGCCCCAAGGGCACCGACTACATCCGCGAGGAGGTGAAGGACCTCGACACGCCGAAGATGCTGCTGGTCGGCACCCGTGGCGACCCGGCGACGCCGTACCGCTGGACGCTGGAGACGGCGGAGCGGCTCGGGCCGTCGGCGGTGGTGCTCGACAACCGGAGCACGGGACACACCGGGTACGGCTCGTCGAAGTGCGTGCACCGCAAGGTCGACGACTTCCTGCTGTACGGCTCCCTGCCGCCGAGCGGCAGCTCCTGCGGGGCGGACGAGGACGACTGAGTGCGCCGGTGTCCGCCGTGGCCCGGCGGACCCGGGCGGCCTTCAGCCGGAGCTGGGACTCACGAAGGCGTCGATCGCGGCTGTCAGCTCGGCCGGCTTCTCCACGGGCAGTTCGTGGCCGGCGTCGAGGATGCGGACGGTGGCGTCCGGATAGGC
Organism: Streptomyces aurantiaciflavus; assembly: GCF_049808595.1. Taxonomy (NCBI): domain Bacteria; kingdom Bacillati; phylum Actinomycetota; class Actinomycetes; order Kitasatosporales; family Streptomycetaceae; genus Streptomyces; species Streptomyces aurantiaciflavus. Next base: position 17,706 of record NZ_JBNCAQ010000046.1, read on the forward strand.
CTTGGCCATGCGCAGCATCTGCTTCAGCGGCAGCTGGATGTCGTGGTAGCCGTGGATCATCAGAGTCGGGGTGTGGATCTCCCCCACCCGGTCCAGCACGTCGAAGGCGCGCATGGCGCCGTACAGCGTCATGACGACCTCGCGCGGGGTGTCCGCGGAGGACTTGACGTACGCGCGGATCTCGTCGCGCGGGTAGCCGGGGGCGAAGGCGCGCTGGATGTTGGTGGCGACGAACAGCTTGAACGGAACGAGTGTGGAGACGGCCATCAGCAGGCCTCTGCCGCGGTTGTAGGTCATGCGGCCGATGGAGTTCACCAGCACCATGCGCTCGACGCGCTCGGGGTGCGCGAGGGCGATGGTCTGGGAGATCATCCCGCCCATCGAGTGGCCGACCAGCACACAGCGCTCGATCTTGAGGTGGTCGAGGAGCGCGAGGACGTCCTTCGCCAGCTCGTCGATCGTCTTCACGCCCGCCCCGCCGCTCTCGCCGTGCCCGCGCAGGTCGAGCCGGACCACCCGCCGCCGCTCGGCGAAGTGCGCGACCTGGTGGTCCCAGCGGTGCCGGTTGGCGGTCCACCCGTGCACGAACACCAGGGGCACCCCGCCGCCGTCGCGCGGACCCTCGTCGTCGTACGTCAGTGCTGCGCCGTCGACTTCGAGCTGCGGCATGGGTGCCTCCTGCGAACACGTCCCGGTTACTGACGCGTACGGTAACCGGCGGGCGGGGTCCCCGTCACCGTCGTTCGCCGAGGAAATCGAGGATGTGCCCGAAGACGTCGAGGGCGGCGCCACGGCCCAGGAAGGTGTCGAGGTGGCCGTAGCCCGGGATCTCGGTGTACCGGACGTCGAGCTGGGGCTGCCGGTGGGCGAGGACCTCGTGGCAGAGCCTCTGCGAGTCGAGCCACAGGCCGTTCTCGCTGCCGGCGAGCAGCAGGACGGGCGTGTCGATGCGGGCGGCCGCGTCCAGGGCGTTGGCCGGCAGGGCCCGGTAGCGGTGGTCGGTGTCGTGCCAGCGGACGACGCTGCGCGCGAGCTCGATGCGGCGCAGGTGGGGCAGGATCCACAGCGGCGCCGGGCCGAGCAGCTCCGCGAGCCGGTCGTGGGTGGTCTCGGACAGGTTCTCGTGCACGAAGAGGGAGGCGCCCGTCCCCCAGGCCGAGTTGTGCAGGATCTGGCAGGTCGGGTCCGGGCAGCTCGCCCCGCGGGAGGCGAGGGCGAACAGGGGCGTGTACCTGGACCGGAGGCCGACCTTGCGGAAGTCGACCGGGATGTGGTCGATGCGGGTCTTGAGCAGCTCCGCCGCGACGGACATGCGCAGGGAGGTGCGGCCGGCCAGCTTCGGTGTGAGGAAGACGCCCTGGGAGACCACTCCGGCGAGACCGGGGACGAGTCCGGCGGCCATGCTGAGGGAGAGGGTGAGGGAGCCGATGCAGTGGGCGACCACGAACAGCGGGCGGTCACCGACGCGTTCGCGGATGTGGGTGACGGCCGCCGGGATGTCGTACAGGGCCACGTCGTCGTACGTGTACCGCGCGCCGGTCTCGTTGTACGGCAGCCGGCAGCTGCCCCGCCAGTCCAGCAGCCAGGGCTCGTAGCCGTCGTCGAGGAGGGCGTCGACGAGGTTGCGGGTCTCGGGGAGCAGGAACATGTCGGCGGACGCGGTGTGGCCGTGCAGCAGGAGGACGGCGGGGCGGCCGGTGTCGCCGGTGTCGACACGGGTGAGGCCGAGGCGGACGCCGTCGGCCGCGCGGAACGGGATCTCCTCCACGCGGGCCGGGTCGAGGCGGTGGCGCAGGGGGCGCAGGGCGGTGGTGGTCCTGACCTTGCGCAGCGGCCGCCGGGGAGCTGGGGTCGTCCTGAAGATCATCGGTGGTGCTCCGTGGGGTTCGGGGTGCGGCGCAGGTCGAGCAGGTCCGCGGCGGCGCGGGCGAAGGGGCCGAGGAGGCCGCGGCCCATCTCCAGGCCGAACCAGGCGAGCCAGGTCAGCTTGGCGGCGCGCTTCTCCTGGGCGGTGAGGTGCGGGGCGACCCGGATGCCGTCGATCTGGTCGCGGACGTAGGAGTCGGCGGGGACGACGACCTCCCCGGTCAGCGTCGCCGACTCGCCCTCGCGGCCGAGTTCGATCGAGAGCGCGCGGGTCTGACGCCACAGGTCGCGGCGGGCGCGGGCGTACTTGTGGCCCTCCAGCCACCAGAGTCCGCCGTCGGCGTCACGCAACCGGAGCCTGTACCGCAGGAGTTGGTGCTTGAGGCCGTGCTGCTGCGGGATGCCCTCCTCGGGGCGGACCCAGACGTCTCCGTGGACGACGGTGAGGGGTTCGGCGTGGAGCGCGGGGCAGGTGACCTCGCCGGTGACGTCCACCCGGCGTTCCTTCACCAGCTGGTACATGCTCGCGATGGAGAGGGTGAGGGCCGTCGAGCAGGGGCTGACGGTGCCGTCGCCGACCGTGCGCACACTGCCCTCGGTGGTCTCGGCGAACCACAGGTACGGCTGGTCCTCCTTCTGCGGCAGCCGGGCGAGTCCGTCGCCGGCGAGCCTCTCGAACGTCTTCAGCTGGGCCCGGGCGTCGTAGCGGGCCGCGGGTGGCAGGCCGAGGGCCTCGACGAGGGCGTCGGTGCGTTCGCCGCCGGCGGCCGGGCCCTTGAGGGTGGCCTCGCACAGCTTGAGGGCCGTGGGGCTCTGCAACACGCGGCTGAGGAAGGTGAGTTCGGGGACCGGCTCGGCCTCCAGGCGGGCCAGGGTGCCGATGCGCCACTCGTCCCAGTCCTGGACCCGCACGTGCATGCCGCCGAAGGCCATGTCGCGGACGACGTCGTCGAGGGTGTTCGGGACGCCGGTGAGGTTGTAGTCGAAGCCCCAGGCGTCGGGTTCGCAGACGACGGCCACGGCGACCCGGCTCACCCAGTCGACCGGGGCCGCGTTGAGGTAGCGGAACGCCGGGACGGTGCGGAAGCGGCCGAAGGCCGAGATCAGGCCGCTGCTGAGGTCCTGCGGGTTGTAGGCGCCGGTCCTGCTGTGGCCGCTGATGCCGCCGGGGCGCAGGGCGGAGACGATCAGGCCGTGGTCGCGGGCGCGGCGCAGAGCGACCTCGGCGGCCCACTTGGACTGGTCGTAGCCCGCGATCAGGCGGTCGACGTGGGCGAGCGGGTCGTCCTCGCCCATGGAGGTGATGCCGACCTCGTTGAAGACGGCGATCGAGGAGATGTGGTGCAGCGGCTTCGGCCGTCCGGTGGCGGCGAGTTCGGCGAGGGTGAGGGTGCCGAGGACGTTACTGGCCCGCAGCGACCGGTAGCCGCGCAGGAAGTCCACGGCCGCGGCCACGCCGACGATGCTGTCCACCTCGTGGGCGAGGGTGTGCCACACCTCCTCGGACAGACCCAGGCGGGGCCTGCGGACGTCGCCGGGATGGACGGTGACCCGGCGGCGGACCTCGGCGTTCCAGGGCAGCCGGTAGCTGCGCAACCGCTCGGCGAGCCGGGCGGTCGCGGTCTCCTCGTCGGCGCCGCGGACCAGGCAGTGGACATGGGCGTCGCTGTGCCTCAGCAGGTCGAGCAGCATGTGACTGCCGAGGAAGCCGGTCGCGCCCGTCAGCAGGATCCGGCGGGGCGGCAGCGGCTCGGGCGAGCGGACGAAGGGGAGACGGTCGGCGAGGGCGAGGTCGGCCAGGATCTGGTCGAGGTCCTCGCGGCGGGCGGTGGTGTGCGGGGAGTCCTCCGGGGCGGGGAGGGGGAGCGTCGCGCTCGGTCGGGGGGAGCGAGGGGCCGGGGACGTGAGGCCGGCCGGGGGCGTCGGTGCAGCGGACGCCGTGGTGCCTGTCGGGGCCGTGGTGACGGCGGTGACCGCGGTGACCGTGCTGGTGCCGACGCCCTTGGCGGCCCTGAGGTCCGCCTCGTGGCCGGCGGCCTCCAGCCAGCGCCGGGCCAGGCTGACCGGACGTGCGTCGGCGAACACGTCGTCGAGGTCCAGCTCCACGCCGAGGTCGCGCTCCAGCTCCGCCGCGAGTTCCACGGCGTGCACGGAGCTGCCGCCCGCGTCGAAGAAGTCGGCGCCCGGGTCGAGAGCCCCCTGGGGGAGGTAGCGGCCGGCCGCGGCGGCGATGGCGGCGGCCAAGCCGTCCACGTCCGGCACGACAGCCTCATGGGCGGGCTCCGAGGCCGGAACTCCGTAAGCGGCCTCCGAGGCGGGAACCGCGCGTGCGGGCTCCGAGGCCGGAACCGTGAGTGCGGCATTCGAGGCGGGAACAGCGCGCGCGGCTTCCGGGGCCGGAACTGCCTGCCCGGCCTCGGGGGCCGCAACTGCACGCGCGGCATCCGAGACCGGAACTGCCTGCGCGGCATCCGGGCCCGGAACTGCACGCGCGGGCTCCGAGGCCGGAACCGCGTGCGCGGGGTTCGGGTCCGGGCCCGCCGTCGGTGCCTCAGCCGGGCTCGTCGCCGTCGTGACCATGGCCAGCAGCTCGGTCACGCTGAGCCCGCTTCCGCCCCGCTCGATCGACTCGGCGGTCGCTCGCTGCCCGGCGTTCGCCGCCGCGTCCTCGTTCATGTCACGCATCAGAGCCCTTCACAGTGTGCACGGTCCTTTCCTTCACTGCGGCACGGCCGCCCGACGCCCTCACTGCGCCCAGGACCGGAACGCCCGCAGGTGCTCCGGTGTCGCCACGGTCTCCAGCCGTTCGTCGTCGGGGTCGCCCCCGCCGAGGGCGGCCACGATCCGGCGGGCCGGCGCGTTGCGCGGGGTGCGCTCGGCCGTCAGCCGCACCTTGGTGCAGCCCAGTTCGTCGGCCCGGTCGGCGAGGCGGCCCAACAGCCGTTCCTCGACGCCCCGGCCGAGGGCGCGGCAGCTCATCAGCCAGGCCAGGACGTCGAGTCGGTCGCCCTCGGCGCGGACGGCGAGCAGGCCGATCTGGCCGTAGTCGCCGAAGCGGTCCCGGGCGGCGGCGGTCCACACCTCGCCGCGCTGCCGCCACCGGTCGAGGTCACCGCCGTCGGCCGAGCGGGCGCGGAGGGTGAACTGGTTGGTGCGGCGGACGAGTTGCTCGGCCCGCTGGACGTCGTCCTCCCCCAGGGGCCGGATGTCGACCTCGAGTTCCAGCTGGGCGAGGAACTCCTCGAACCCGGCCTGATCGCGGACGGCGTCCCGCTCCCGCTCCTGGTCGTAGAAGCGGGCCCGCAGCGCGTCCTCGGCGGTCGCGGCGGCCGGGACCAGGGGCCACAACCGGTGCAGGAACTCCTCCAGTCCGGCCTCCGGCGGGCAGGTCACCGACAGGACCTGGGGCAGCGCGGAGCGCATCCTGCCGATCTCGGCCGGGTTGTCGTCCAGGAACAGGAAGCTGTCCACACCGAGGTCGAGGGTGCGGGCCGCCTCCGTCAGGCGGGTCGGCTTCGGCGCCCACGCGGCGGAGAGCACGCTGAAGTGCTCCGGCTTGAGCAGGCTGTCGGGCCGGTCGAGGACGGCACGGACGGTCTCCTCGTCGTTGTTGCTGACGAGCGCCAGCAGCACCCCGGCCGCGCGCCACTGCAACAACCGCCGTGCGAGCAGCGCGCGTGGCCCGGACAGGTCCACGGCCTCGGGACCGATCTCCCCCGCCACGCCGCTCCACAGCGTCTCGTCGCCGTCGACGGCGATCACCTTGGGCGCGGGCCGCAGCACCGCGCGGACGACGTCGGCGAGGGTCAGGGCCACCGCCGCCTGGAAGGGCGGTGTGAAGGGCAGGTGGGCCAGCCGTTCGGTGCGCTCGTCGAAGCGCTCCCCGACGGGGTGGTGGCGGGTCCAGTCGTCGGGGCCGAGCACCGCGACGCCCGGCAGGCCGGTCAGCTCCTCGGCGATCTCCCGCTCCCATCGGGTGAGGCGTTCATCGGTGTGGGCGGCGGGCAGGAAGCCGACGATCAGCGGCTTGCGGGTCCGTTCGGCCACGGCGCGCAGCGCGGCCGGGTACTGCGTGCGCAGCTCGGCGAGGAGTGCGTCGTCCACCGGGCCGAACCGCTCCAGGTCCCGCGCCCTCAGGAGCACGGCGCCGACCGCCGTCGCCGGGTCGGCGAAGACGCCGGCCGGGTCGCGCAGGGCGGCGAGCACCTGGTGGTACGGGGCCTCGGCGACCGTGGGGCCGCCGGCGTCCTTGAGGGCCGTCTCGCACATCAGTGGGAGGTGCCCGAGAGCGAAGGTGGCGGCGAGGGCTATGGAGCCCGGCGACGTGGCGGGCACCGGCGCCGTACGCACGGGAGCGGCGGCGTCCTCGGCCACCTCCCCCAGCAGCCGCACGAACTCCTCCCCGAGCCCGGCCGTGGCCGCCGCGTCCAGGATGTCCAGGTTGTGGTCGAGCCGGACGCGGCCCGCGTCCGGGGTCATGGTGATCATCAGGTCGAGGTCGGAGTACCCGGTGCCGGCCGGCAGGACGTCGAGCCGTTCGAGGCGGCCTCCGTAGCGGACGTAGTTGAAGTAGACCTCCACCAGCGGGGCGTTCGCCCGGTGCAGCCCCTGCCGGGCCAGTGTGGCCAGGACGTCGGAGAACATCGCGCCCTTCGCCAGCAGCCGTTCCATACGGCCGTCCGTGCGGCGCAGCACCTCCGCCACCGGTTCCGCCGCCCGCGCCTCGGCCGGGAAGGGCACCGGTACGCCGAAGAAGCCGACCGCGTCGAAGGCGTCGGCGTGGATGCGGGTGTCCACCGGCACGGCGAGCACGAAGCGTTCCTTCTCCCGCTTCCGCGCCAGCAGCACGGTCAGGGTGCCCAGGCAGAAGGCGGCGGGGGTGACGGCGAGCCTGCTCGCGGCCTCCGCCACACGGTCCATGAGCCCGTCGGGCAGGGAGACGGTGACGCTCCCGGCCCGGTACGACCGCTCGGCCGGGCGGGGACTCGACAGCGTCAGGTCGAGCCGCTCACTGCCCTCGAAGGCCGCACGCCACGCGTCGGTCGCCGTGCCCTCGCCGGTCTGCTGGGCCTCGATCAGGAGGTGGACGTCCCGGTTGCTGACGTCGCCGTCGAGCGGGGTGCCGGACAGTTCGGCGTCGATCTCACCGGCCACGAGCAGCAGGGACTGCAGGTCGCTGACCGCATGGTGGGCGCCGAAGACCAGGATCTGGCCCCACGGGTCCGGGGCGTCCAGCAGCTCGAACCGCCACAGGGGCGCGGTCCCGAGATCGAACGGCGGTTCCAGCAGCTCCCGGAGCCGCTCGGCCGCGTCCGGCTCCGCCGTCACGGGCGTCCAGCGCAGCAAGGGCTCCGGGAGCTCCCGGACCACCTTCAGCTCGCGCCCCTCCGCGCCGGTCACGACGGCCGTCCGCAGGGCGGCGTGGCGTGCGGCGAGCCGGGCCACGACACCGGTGAGCGTCTCACGATCCGTCGCAGTGGTGAGACGCACGGCGAGGCCGACGGCGTGGGCGGCCTGCGGCATGTCCGGGCGGGCACTGCGCAGCAGGCGCACGACGTCACGGGTGGCCGGGTGCGTCTCGGTCTCCGGCACGTCCGCGACCGGGTCGGCGGCGGGACCGGCGGGCGGCTGGTCCACCGCCCGCTCGGGCAGGGCGGCGGCCAGGGTCCGTGCCAGGCCGCGGATGTCGGCGGCGGCGAACATCTCGGCGGTGGGCAGTTCGACGCCCAGTTCTCGGGCGAAGGAGTTGCGCAGCCGCACCAGCATGAGGGAGTCCAGGCCCAGCTCCTTCAGCGCGGTGCTCGCGGTGGCGTCGACGATGCCGCCGGAGACCTCGCCGACACGGGCGCGGACGTAGGCGTCGAGCCAGGTGGCGCGGTCCTCGTCGGTGGTGGCGGCGAACACCTTCCGCACCAGTTCGTCCGCGTCACCGGTGCCGGTGGGCGCGGTGACGAGGTCGGCGAGGAGGGGGCGGGTGCGGACCGCGTCCGGGGCGAGGGCGAGCAGCTCCCGGTCCAGGGCCATCGGGGCGAGCTGGCGGCGGGAGCTGGCGAGGACCTGGTCGAACAGCTCGCCGCCCTCCTGCGGGGAGAAGGCGACCAGTCCGGAGCGGCCCGTCTCGGCGGTCCGGGTGCCGGACTCGGCGACCATGCCGACGCCGGACCAGGCGCCCCAGTCGAGGCTGAGCGCCCGTCGCCCGGTGCGGGAGAGGTGGTGGGCCCAGGCGTCGAGGAAGGCGTTGGCCGCCGAGTAGGGGCTCTGTCCGGGCGAGCCGAGCAGACCGGCCGCCGAGGCGAACAGGACCAGGTTCCCCGCTTCCGGGGCGAGTTCGGTGAGCAGGGCCGTGCCGAGCACCTTGGGCGCGAGGACCCGCAGGACACGCTCGTCGGTCAGGTTCGCCACGGTCGCGTCGTCGAGGACACCGGCCGCGTGCACGATCCCGGCGATGGGCCCGGTTTCCTGTCGTACGGCGTCCAGGGCGGCCGTGAGGCCGACGCGGTCGGCCACGTCGGCGCGGGCGAGGTGCACGGTGACCCCGCGCTCCTCCAGCCCCCGGATCCAGCGCTGGGCGTCCGGGGCCGGTGTGCCCCGGCTCAGCAGGGCCAGGCGGCGGGCGCCGCGCCGGACGAGCCGCTCGGCGACGACGCGGCCGAGACCGCCGAGTCCACCCGTGATCAGGTGGACGCCCTCGGGGGAGATGCCGTGGTCGCCGTCGGCGTCCGGGTGGGTGCGGGCCAGCCGCGGCACGAGACGGCCGGAGTCGCGCAGGGCGACGAGGCGTTCGTCGTCGGCGTGCCGCAGCTGCGTCCACAGGGCGTCGGCGCCGTCGCCGGGCGGCAGGTCGACGAGGGTGGTGGACAGCTCGGGGTACTCCTGGGCGACCGCGAGTCCGAAGCCCCAGGCGAGCGCCTGCTGTGGGTGCACGACCTGTTCGCTGTCCCCGGCGGCCTGGCTGCCGCGGGCGACGACGAACAGGCGCGGGGCACGGCCACGGGGGCGGTCGGCGAGGGCACGCACCAGGTGCAGGGTGCTGAGGCAGCAGAGCCGGGCCGCCTCCTCGGCCGTGCGCTCGTCGGCGACGGGCGGGGCGTCGAGCGCGGTGAGCTGGACGACCCGGGCGGGCAGGGCGTCCGGATACGCCTCGTCGAGCAGCCGGGCCAGGTGGCCGGGGTCGGCGGGGTCGAGGGCGTACCGCCCGGGGCCCTCGACGGCGAACTCCGCCGCGCTGCGCGCGACGACGTGCGGCACCTCCGAGGAGCGGAGGCGGGCGACGAGGTCGTCGGCGGTCCCGGTCCCGTCGGCGAGGATCAGCCAGCTTCCCTCGGCGGGCGGTTCCTGGGCGGCCGGGCGGGGCTGCCAGCGGGTCTCGAAGAGGGCGCCGTCCAGCGGGGAGAGCGCGGCGAGGCGGAACTCCTCGGCCTCCAGGACGAGTTGTTCGTCCTCGTCCCACAGCCGCAGGTCGAGGGTGGCGGTGTCCCCGGCGAGCGACCGCAGCTCACAGCTCGCCCAGACGGGCGCGGTGCGGCGTCCGGTGAAGCGGACGCGGCCGAACCCGGCGGGCACGAACGCCCGGCCCTCGGGCGCGGCGGCGGGCAGGGCGGCCGTGTGGAAGGCGGAGTCGAGGACAGCGGGGTGGAACAGGTGTCCGGCGGCGGGCCGCCGGGCGAGCCGGCCGAGGGCGGTGGTGTCGCCGCGGTGACCCGCCTCCAGATTGCGGAAGGCGGGGCCGTAGTCGATACCGAGCGCGCCCAACCGGGCGTAGACAGCCGCCAGTTCGACGGCCTCCGGGCAGTTCTCGCGTATGTCGTCCAGGTGGGGCTCGGAGACCGGGGGGCCGTCGACGGGGGCGCCGTCGGCGACGACTCGACCGCTGACGTGACGTTCCCAGCGCCGGCCGCCGGCGGTCGCCGAGGACACGGCGAACTCGCGGGAGCCGTCCTCCCCCGCGGGCCGCAGGACGAGCTGCAGCCGTACGGGCTCGTCCTCCTGGAGGCGCAGCGGCTGGACGAACCGCACGTCCTCCAGCCTCACTTCGCCGCCCTCACCCACAGTGGAGGCGGCTTCCAGAGCCATGCCGAGGAAGGCGGCACCGGGCAGCCAGACCTCTCCGGCGACCCGGTGGTCGGCGAGGTGGGCGAGACGGCTGTCGCGCAGGTCGAGGTCGCTCTGGAAGAGGTGGCGGTCGGGTTCGTCGCTGGCCTCGATGTGCGTGCCGAGCAGGGGAGAAACACCGGGCGCGGTGGCCGGGGCGGGAGCGAGCCAGTGGCGTTCGCGGGCGAAGGCGTAGGTGGGCAGGTCGAGGCGGCGGCCCTGCGGGAACAGTGCCGTCCAGTCGGGGGCGTGCCCCGCCGTGTACAGCTCGCCGACCCGGTGCAGCAGGATGGCCCGGCCGTCCTGCTGGCGACGCAGCGAGCCGACGCCGACGGCGTCGATGCCGGCCTCGGCGGCCACGGCCTCGATGGCGGCGGTGAGCGACGGGTGCGGGCTCAGCTCGACGAAGTAGCGGTAGCCGTCGTCCAGCATTCGGGTGACGGTGTCCGCGAAGCGGACGGGCTGCCGGAGGTTGGCGTACCAGTACGCGGCGTCCAGGCGGCCGCCGTCCACCGGCTCGGCCGCCACCGCCGAGTACAGGGGGATGTCCGTCCGCGTGCCCCGGACGCCGGAGAAGCGGTCGAGCAACTCGTCGCGCAGCGGTTCCATGAGCGGGCTGTGCGAGGCGAACGGCGTCGACAGCCGGCGGACGGTGACACCCCGCTCCTCCAGCCGGCGGCCCAGCTCCGCCAGGGCGCCGGCTTCGCCGGAGACGGCGGTGGAGCGGGCGCTGTTCACGGCTCCGACGAACAGCCGTCCCGCGTACGGGGCGAGCAGCTCCTCGACCTCGGTGTGCGGGAGGTCGACGGCGACCATGCCGCCGCGTCCGACGAGCGGGACGACCGCGTGGGCGCGCCCGGTCACCACGGTCACGGCGTCGTCGAGGGTGAGGGCGCCCGCGTGGTACGCGGCGGCGATCTCACCCAGGCTGTGTCCGGTCACGGCGTCCGGGGTGACGCCGAGTGCGCGCCAGGCGGCGGCCAGCGCCGCGTTGACCGCGAACAGCACCGGCTGGAGATACTCGGTGCGCTCCAGCGGAGAGAACTCCTCGGGAGCGCGCAGGACATTGAGCACGGACCAGCCGACGTGCCGCTGCACGGCCTCGTCGATCCGGGTCAGCTCCTCACGGAACGCCTCGGAGTCGGCGTACGACTGCAGCCCCATGCCGGGCCACTGGCCTCCGTGCCCGGCGAACACGAAGGCGACCTTCCCGCCCTGCTCCTCGCGGGGCGCGGTCAGCGGCGCCCGGCCGGACGCCAACGCGTCAAGAACGGCGCGCAGTTCGCCGTGGTCGCCGGCCACGACAGCGGCACGCCGCTCGAAGTGGCTGCGGTGGTGGGCAAGGGTGTACGCGACGTCCGGCAGGACGGTGTCCTCGGTGAGGTGTGCCAGGAGCCGCGCGGCCTGTCCGCGGACGGCGGCCTCACCGCGCCCGGACAGGACGAACAGCCGCTTGCCGTCGCCGTCCGGCCCTTCGGCCTCCGGCAGGGGCTCGCCGGCAGGCGCCTCCTCCACGATCACATGGGCGTTGGTGCCGCTGATCCCGAAGGCGCTCACCCCGGCGCGCCGGACTCGCTCCCGCGTCGCCGGCCAGGGCCGCGCCTCCTGGAGCAGCCGCAGCCCGCTGTCGTCCCAGTCGACATGCCGGCTGGGCGTGTCCGCGTGCAGGGTGGCCGGGAGGGTCTCGTGCCGGAGCGACTGCACCACCTTGATCAGCCCGGCGACGCCCGAAGCGGCCTGTGTGTGACCGATGTTGGACTTCAGGGATCCCAGGTACAGCGGCCGGTCCTGGGGGCGGGTGGCGCCGAAGACCTGGGAGAGGGCGTTCGCCTCGATGGGGTCGCCGAGGGTGGTGCCGGTGCCGTGCGCCTCGATGTGGTCGATGTCGGCGGGAGTGAGCCCGGACTGCTCCAGAGCGCGCCGGACGACCTGTTCCTGGGCGGGCCCGTTGGGGGCGGACAGGCCCTGACTGCGGCCGTCCTGGTTGACGGCGGTGCCGCGCAGCACCGCGAGCACCTCGTCGCCGTCGCGCCGGGCGTCGCTCAGCCGCTTCAGGACGAGCATGCCCGCGCCCTCGGACCAGATCGCCCCGTCGGCGTCGTCGGAGAAGGAGCGGCAGCGGCCGCCGGCGGACAGCCCGCGCAGTCGGCTGAACTCGACGAAGGTCTGCGGGGTCACCATCAGGGTGACCCCGCCGGCGAGCGCGAGGTCGCACTCGCCCGACCGCAGTGCCTGCGCCGCGAGGTGGGTGGCGACCAGGGAGGACGAGCAGGCCGTGTCGACGGTCAGCGCGGGCCCGTGCAGACCGAGGGCGTACGCGAGCCGGCCGGAGGCCACGCTCAGTGCGGAGCCGGTGCCGACGTAGCCGTCGAGCTGGTCGAGGCGGGTGCCGGCCAGGTAGTCGCTGCCGAACATGCCGACGTACACGCCGGTGGTGCTGCCGGCGAGGGCGGCGGGCACGATCCCGGCGTGCTCCAGCGCCTCCCACGCCGTCTCCAGCAGCAGCCGTTGCTGCGGGTCCATGGCGGCGGCCTCCTTCGGGGTGATGCCGAAGAAGCCCGCGTCGAAGGAGTCGATGTCGTCGAGGAATCCGCCGTCCCGGGCGTACGACTTGCCGGGGGCGTCCGGGTCGGGGTCGTAGAGGGACTCCACGTCCCAGCGCCCGGCCGGGAAGGGGCCGACGGCGTCCCGCCCGTCGGCGACCAGCCGCCACAGGTCGTCGGGGTCGTGCACGCCGCCGGGCAGACGGCAGGCCATCGCCACGACGGCGATCGGCTCGTCGGCCGGAGGCTCGGTGCGGGCCGGACGTGCGGCGGCCGCCGCCTTGGCGGTCGTCGCGCCGAGTGCGGTGTCGAGCAGGTGGCGGGCGAGCCGGGCCGGGGTGGGGTGGTCGAACAGCAGGGTGGCCGGGAGCTTGACGGCGAGGCGCGCGCCGATGCGGTTGCGCAGTTCGACCGCCGTCACCGAGTCCATGCCGAGTTCGCGCAGCGGCTGGTCGGGCCGGACGGACTCCGCCGAGCGCAGGCCGAGGGCGCGGGAGGCCTCCTCGCGGACGAGGGCGAGGACGCGGTCGGCGCGTTCGGCCTCGGGCAGCGCGGCCAGCCGGCCGGCCAGGCCGCCGTCCCGGCCGGTGGTGCGGGGTGCGGGCAGCAGTGAGCGCCACAGAGCGGCCCCGGCCACCGTCTCGCGCAGACGCGGCAGGTCGAGGGCACAGGCCACCAGGTGCGGTGTGCCGCGTCGCAGGGCGAGTTCCACCAGGTCGCGGCCCTGGTCGGGGGTGAGGGCGCGGTGACCGAGGCGGGCCATGCGCGCCAGGTCGGCGTGTTCGGCGGCGAGGCCTTCACCGGCCCAGGCGCCGAAGGAGACGGAGACCGCGGGCAGCCCCTGGGCGCGCCGGTGGTGAGCGAGCTGGTCGAGGAAGACGTTGGCGGCCGCGTAGTTGCCCTGGCCGGCGTTGCCGAGGACGCCGGCGGCCGAGGACACCAGCAGGAACATCTCCAGCGGCAGCCCGGCGGTGAGCCGGTGCAGATGCGTGGCGCCGTCGACCTTGGGCCGCAGCACCCGCGCGAGCCGCTCGGGTGTCAGCTCGGCGATCACTCCGTCGTCCAGGACGCCCGCGCAGTGGACCACTCCCCGCAGGGGCGTCTTCACGCGGGCGAGGGCATCGGCCAGGGCGTCGGCGTCCGCGACATCGCAGGCGGCCACCTCGGCCTCGGCACCGAGGGCGGCCAGTTCGGCGACGGTGTCGGCGGCACGGGGATCGTCGGATCCCTGACGGGACGTCAGCACGAGGCGCGGCACGCCGCGTTCGGCGAGCAGGCGCGCGATGTGCCGGCCGACGGCACCGAGGCCGCCGGTGATCAGGACGGTGCCGTCGCTGGGCACCGTCCCGCTGTCCGTGGCGCGGGCGCGGATCAGCCGGGGCGCCAGCAACTCCCCCGATCGGTGGGCGAGTTCGGGTTCGCCGGCCTGGGCGACGGCGGCCCGGAGCGCGTCCGCGCAGTCGGGGCCGTCGATGTCCAGCAGGGTCAGCCCGAGGTCCGGGTGCTCGGCGCGCGCACTGCGGGCCAGCCCCCACAGCACGGACTGCGCGAGATGCGCAACGGCGTCGCCCTCACCGGCGGCGACCGCGCCCCGCGTCACCCAGACGGTCCGCGCGGGCGCCCGCCCCGGCGCGAGCGCGACGAGCGCCTGCAACTCGGCGAGTGCCGTCGCGGCCAACTCCTGTGCTGCCGCGGCGGGTTCAGCGTCGGACGCGGGCCGCGGCCAGAACCGTACGACGACATCGGCGTCTGTGTCGCTCACCCGGATCCCGGCCGCCTCCAGCCGGCGCGCTTCGGCCGGATCGCCGACGACGGCCCACTCCCCCTCCTGAGCGTCGGCCCCAAGGTCCACGGCCGTCCACGCCACCTCGTACAGATGCCGTGCGTTCTCCGAGCCGCCGCTCAGGTCGGCCGGCGTCGCCGTCCGCAGCCGTACGTCCTCCAGGCGGCCCGCGAAGAAGCCGTCGGAGTCCCACAGGGTGACGTCGAGGGTGACGTCGGCGGCCGTCGCGCCCGTCCGCCGCACGGAGGCGGTCAGGTCCGCGGCTCCGCCGGGCGGCAGGGTGCAGCGGCCCACGGCGACGGGCAGCAGGACCCGGTCGTCGGCGGCGTCGAGCGCGGCGGCGACGTGCAGGGCGGCGTCCAGCAGCGCCGGGTGGACCGGGTAGGGGTCGGCCACGTCACGGGCGGTTGGCGGCAGGGACAGGCGGGCGAGCAGCTCCCCGTCACCGGTGAGCACCGCATCCCGTACGCCCTGGAAGGCGGGGCCGTAGCCGAGGCCGGTCCTGCTCAGCCGCTCGTACGTCTCCGGGGTCCACGCCGGCGCGGCGCCCTCGGGCCGGACCGGGGGCCGCTCCCCCGCCGCCACGGCCGGCTCGGACCCCGACGCGGTGGCGTGCAGCGTCCAGCCCGCCGCCTCCTGACCGCGTGGACGGCTGTGCACGGTCACCTCCGGCGCGGGACCGTCGGCGACCACCTCGACCGACACCTCGACGGTGCCGGAGGCGGGCAGGACGAGGGGGGCGAGGAGGAGCAGGCCGGTGACGTCGGCGGGCTCGTCGGGGCGGGCGGCGGCGAGAGCGGCCCGGCACAGTTCGAGCAGGGTGGTGCCGGAGACGACGGTGCGGCCGAACACGGCGTGGTCGGGCAGCCAGTCGGCGGTGGCCGGGGACCATTCGTTGCGGAAGGTCCAGCGGGTCTCGTCCGCCGACCGGAGCTGGATGCCGAGCAAGGGGTGCGCGGCGCGGTCGAGGAGTCCGGCGCCGCCGGTGGCGCCCTCGGGCTCGATCCAGTACCGCTGCGTGTCCCAGGCGTACGTGGGCAGTGCGGCCGGGGCCGTGAGGGGAACGACGCGTCGCCAGTCGACGGACCGTCCGTGGACGTGGAGTTCGGCCGCCGCCCGGTCCAGGCAGGCGGGCCCGTCGGTGTCCCGGCGCAGCGAGCCGACGGCGACGAGCTCGTGCCCGGCCTCCTCGCCGATCGTGCGCACGGCGGTCAGCAGGGAGGGATGCGGGCTCAGCTCGACGAAGCACCGGTACCCGTCGGCCGCCATGCGCTCCACGGTCGGCGCGAAGCGGACGGCCTCGCGCAGGTTGGTGTACCAGTAGTCGGCCTCCAGTTCCTCGGTGACGGGCTCGCCGGTGACCGTGGAGTACCAGGCCACGGAGGCCGGGTACGTGGTCACCCCGTCGAGTTCGTCGAGGATCTCCGTGCGGACCGCTTCGACCTGGGCGCTGTGGGAGGCGTAGTCGACGTCGAGCCGGCGGACGAACACCTGCTCACGGTCGAGGGCGTCGAGGAGTGCCTGGAGCGGCTCCACCTCGCCGGCGATCACCGTGGAGCGCCCGCTGTTGACGGCGGCGACGGACACCCGGCCGTCCAGGCCGGCGAGACGGGTCTCGACCTCGGTGTGGGGCAGGGCGACCACGGCCATGGTGCCGGTGCCGGACAGCGCGGTCAGGGCCTGGCTGCGCAGGGCGACGACGGCGGCCGCGTCGTTGAGGCTGAGGGCCCCGGCGACGCAGGCCGCGGCGACCTCGCCCTGGCTGTGTCCGATCACCGCGTCCGGGCGGATCCCACGGGCCCGCCACACGGCGGCCAGGGACACCATCACGGCGAAGAGGACCGGCTGGACGACGTCGACGCGGTCCAGGGAGGGCGCGCCCGCGTCGCCGCGCAGCACGGCGGCGACGGACCACTCGGTGAAGGGGCGCAGGGCGCCGTCGCAGCGGTCGAGTTCGTCCGCGAACACGGGGTCGTGCGCGAGCAGGTCACGGGCCATGCCGGGCCACTGGGCCCCCTGGCCGGGGAAGACGAAGGCCACCTTGCCGGGCGGGAAGGCGTGCTGGGGGCCCGTGGTCCGGTCGGGGTCGGGGTGTCCGTCGGCCAACGCGCCCAGTGCGGCGAGGAGTTCGTCGCGGTCGGCCGCCTGGACGACGGCCCGGTGCTCGAAGTGGGTGCGGTGGTGGGTGAGGGTCGCGGCGACGGCGGGAAGGGGCGACTCGGGTCGCTCACGCAGGGCCGCGGCGAGGCGCTCGGCCTGTCCCTTCAGGGCGGGCAGGCTGCGGGCGGAGAGCGGGAACAGGGTCGGCCCTGTGCGGCCGGCCCCGGACGTCCCGTCCGCCCGACGCACCCCGTCCGCCCGGCCGGCCCCCTCCCGCTGAGGCACTCCCTCCCGCTGAGGCACTCCCTCCCGCTGAGGCACTCCCTCCTGCTGAGGCACTCCCTCGTGAGGCCCCTCGTCCCGGGTCGCCCCTTCCCGTCGGGGAGCCTCCTCCAGCACCACGTGCGCGTTCGTCCCGCTGATCCCGAAGGCGCTCACGCCCGCCCGCCGCACCCGGTCCGCGCGGCGCGGCCAGGCCACCGCGCCGGTGGTCACGCGCAGCCCGCTGCCGTCCCAGGCGATGTGCTCGGTGGGCGTCTCGGCGTGCAGGGACTCCGGAATCCGCTCGTGCCCGAGGGCCAGCACCGTCTTGATGACGCCGCCGATGCCCGCCGCGGCCTGGGTGTGCCCAATGTTCGACTTGAGGGAGCCGACGCCGAGGGGCCGGTCGGCGGGCCGCCCCGGCCCGAAGACGGCGGCGAGCGCGTTGCCCTCGATGGGGTCGCCGAGCCGGGTACCGGTGCCGTGGGCCTCGACGTAGTCGATGTCCTGCGGGCGCAGTCCGGCGGCGTCCAGGGCGGCCCGCAGCACCCGTTCCTGCGCGAGCCCGTTGGGCGCGCTCAGCCCCTGGCTGCGGCCGTCCTGGTTGAGGGCCGAGCCCTTGACGACGGCGAGGACCCGGTCGCCGTCCCGCTGGGCGTCGGCGAGCCGCTTGAGCAGCACCAGCCCGCAGCCCTCCGCCCACACCACACCGTCCGCGTCGGCGGAGAACGGGCTGCACCGCCCGGACGGCGACAGCCCGCGCAGCCGGCTGAACTCGACGTGCCCGCGCGGCGTCACCAGCAGCGTCGCACCGCCCGCCAGGGCGAGGTCGCACTCCCCGGCCGCGAGCGCCCTCGCCGCGAGGTGCAGCGCGACCAGCGAGGAGGAACACGCCGTGTCGACGGTGACCGCGGGTCCCTGGAGGCCGAGCGTGTAGGCGATGCGCCCGGAGGCCACGCTGGCGGCCGAGCCGGTGCCGACGTGTCCGTCGAGCTGCCCGAGGGAGGCCGCGCCGAGGTATCCGCTGTCGTAGAGGCCGATGTAGACGCCTGTGGAGCTGCCGTTCAGCGTGTCGGGGACGATGCCGGCGCGTTCGAGGGTCTCCCACGTGGTCTGCAGCAGGAGCCGCTGCTGCGGGTCCATGGCGGCGGCCTCGCGCGGGGAGATGCCGAAGAACGGCGCGTCGAAGCGGTCGATGCCGTCGAGGAAGCCGCCGCTCAGCGTGTAGGCCTTGCCGGTGGCCTCCGGGTCGGGATCGAGGAGGCCTCGTGTGTCCCAACGTCCCGCCGGGACCTCGGATATGACGTCCTGTCCGGCGTCGAGGAGCCGCCACAGGGCCTCGGGGTCCTCGGCTCCGCCGGGAAAGCGGCAGGCCATGGAGACGATGGCGATGTCGTCGTGCTCGACGCGCCCCGGCTGCTCGGACGCCTGGTCGGCCTGAGGTTTCTCGAAGAGCGCGTCGGCGAGCGCCGCGATCGTGGGGTGGTTGAAGACGAGGGACGGCTCCAGGGTGCGGCCGGTCCGCTCGGAGAGGTCGGCGCCGAGAGCGACCAACTGGCGGGATCCCAGGCCGAATTCGGCGAGCGGGCGGTGCGGGTCGACGGTCAGCGGGTCGAGTCCGGCCGCCGCGGCCACGGCCGTCGCCAGCCAGGCGCGCACGCCCTCGGCGGTCGTCACGGACGGCTCGGGGTTGTGGTGCTGAGACGCGTTCGCAGGCATCGGAAGAGGAGTCCTCGTGAACTGGGTGCGCGGCGGGTTCGGTACGCCGGGAGAGGCGCGAGCCGGAGCGAAGGGACGGATTCGGCGGTCGGGGGTGAGCGGCTCCGTCGGCCGAACGGTGGGCCGACGGGGGCCGTCGTCATCCGTCGGCGGGTGCGCCGAGCACGGAGAGCGTGCCGTCGAGGTAGGCCGTGCGGGAGGCGCGGCGCTGGATCTTGCCGCTGGAGGTCTTGGGGATCGTGCCGGGGTGGACCAGGACGACGTCGTGCACGGGCAGTCCGTGGGCGTCGCCGATCGCGGCCCGGATCAGATCGGTGATCTTCTCGGCCTCGCCGGCCGCGTCGGAGGCCACCTCGGCGACGAGGACGGGCAGTTCTCCCTCGACGCCGTGGTCCACGGAGAAGGCGGCGGTGCAGCCGGGCCGCAGCGCGGGGTGGGACATCTCGGCGGAGAGTTCCAGGTCCTGCGGGTAGTAGTTGCGACCGTCGACGACCATCAGGTCCTTCAGCCGGCCGGTGACGAACAGCTCGCCGTCCCGCAGGAATCCGAGGTCGCCGGTGCGCAGGAAGCGGCCCTCGCGGCCGGGCAGGGTCGCGCGGAACGACTCGCGGGTGGCGAGGGCGTTGCGCCAGTAGCCCTTCGCGACGCTCGCGCCCCGCACCCAGATCTCGCCGACCTCGCCCTCGGGCAGTTCCTGCTGCCGCTCGGGGTCGGCGACGACGACGGTCAACCCCTCGCCGGGCTTCCCGCAGCCCACGGCGGCGGCGTCGGTCGTACCGCCGTCCGCGTCCAGCAGGACGGGAGGCCGCCCCACCGTGCCGCCGGTGACCATGACGGTGGCCTCGGCCAGCCCGTAGCAGGGGTAGAAGGCCTCGCGGCGGAACCCGGCCGGGGCGAAGGTTTCGGTGAACCGCCGCAGGGTGGCGGCGCGCACCGGTTCGGCGCCGTTGAAGGCGACCTTCCACGAGCTCAGGTCGAGGTCGTCGACGAGTTCGGGGGTGGCGTGCTTCAGGCAGAGCTCGTAGGCGAAGTTGGGGCCGCCGCTGGTGTGCGGGCGGTAGTGGCTGACGGCCCGCAGCCAGCGGTCGGGGCGCTGCAGGAAGTGCAGCGGGGAGAACAGGGTGGTGGTCAGGCCGAGGTAGACCGTGTTCAGGACCGGGCCGATGAGTCCCATGTCGTGGTAGACGGGCAGCCAGCTGACGATCAGTTCGCGGCCGTACTCCTCGACGACCTCGGGGGTGTGGCCCATGCGTTCGGTGATGACCCGCTCGTTGTCCAGCAGGTTGCCGTGGGTGACGATCACTCCGCGAGGGGCGGAGGTGGAGCCGGAGGTGTACTGGAGGAAGGCGACGGAGTCGGCGGTGAGGTCGGGCTCGCGCCAGGCCGCGGCCGCCTCCTCGGTCATGTCCTCGGTGGCCACGCAGGTGATCTCGGCGAGTTCGGGCAGGTGCTCGGCCATGGCGCCGAGGGCGGCGATGACCTCGCGGCCGCCCAGGATCACCTTGGCGTCCGCGTCGGCGATCAGGCGTTTCATCCGGGTGAGGGCGCGGTGGTTCTGCGCGCGGCCCTGCGGGGGCACGCCCGGTACGGCGACGACTCCGGCGGCGAGGCAGCCGAGGTAGCCGCAGACGAACTCCAGGCCGGGCGGGTAGAGCAGCATCGCGCGGGAGCCGGCGAGGCCGCGTTCCTGGAGCCAGGCGGCGACGGCCCGGGAACGGGTGGCCAGGCGGGCGTAGGAGATCTCCTGGATCTCTCCGTCCAGGTCCCCCGTGACGAGGTAGCGGTAGGCGGTCCGGTCGGGCTGGTGCGTGGCGTGCGTGGTCAGCAGATCGACCAGGGAACGAGCCATGTTGACGAGTCTCACCTGTCTGTCAGCGCGCGGGGGAACTGGAGTTCGAGATGCGACATCCGCGTCCGCGCGGACTCCGGGACCGCTCCGGCGCCGTCGCCGGATCACCCGCCTCGTCCGTCCACCGGGGAACCGCTCACCGGTCCGCTTACCGGGTCCCCGTCCCCCCACTCAGTTTGCTACCGGCGAGTAACACCCTAGCAAAGGCCCGCTCGCGCGACGGGTCGAACCCATGTAAACCCTGCGTGTCGAACGGAGTTGACGCGTTCGAACAGCAGACGCGCACAGTCGGAACCCTACAAGATCCTCCGCGGCGGGCACACCACATCGCATCCGCCGTCCCGCCCGCGCACCGGCCCCGCGCGACCTCCTTGCCCCAAATGCCCCCTACGCGAATCGGACCTATCGTGCTGCTATGGAGCACGCACTCAGCCCCGCGACCCTCTCCGAACTGCGCCGCCCGCGCCCCTATCCCGCGGTGTCCGTGCTGACCCCGACACACCGCCGGGACCCGTTGAACGCCCAGGACCGGGTCCGGCTGCGCAATGTCGTCGCCGAGGCGAAGAAGCAGCTGGAGTCCGACCCGGCGGTCACCCGTGAGCGACGCGTCGACGTCGCCGAGCAGCTCGACCGGGCCTTGGCCGAGGTCGATCTGGCGCATGCCGAGGACGGCCTGGTGATCTTCGCCGCGCCGGGCGAGCACCAGGTGTGGTCCCTGGCCCGTCCCGTGCCCGAGCGGGTCGTCCTCTCCGACACCTTCCTCACCCGCAACCTGGTCTCCGCACAGGCGGCCGAGCGGCCGTTCTGGGTGCTGTCGGTCTCCGCCGACCGCGTCACGCTGTGGAGCGGCGGCGTCGACCGGGTCACCGAGGACCACTCCGGCGGCTTCCCGCTGACCAGGCATCGCCCGAACTTCGACGCCGAGCGCCAGGAGCAGATCGGCGACATCCCGAGCACCTTCCGCGACGAGGACACCCGCCATTTCCTGCGGGACGCGGACGCGGCGATGAGCCGTCTGCTGCGCGAGGACCCGCGGCCGCTGTACCTCACCGGCGAGCAGGCGGCGCTGTCGGCCCTCGACGAGATCGGCACCGTGACCAGGGACGCGGTGCACGTCCCGCACGGCGGACTGTCGCACGGGACCCCGGACGCGGTGTGGCAGGCCGTGCGGCCCCTGGTTGCCGCCGAGGCCCGCAAGAGCGTGAACACGGTCAGCCAGGAGCTGGTGTCGGCCCTCGGCCGCAAGCAGTTCGCGGCCGGCGTCGACGAGGTCTGGCAGAGCGCGCGGGAGGGCAGGGTGCGGTTGCTCGCCGTCGAGGAGAACTACCGCGTCACCGTGCGTGACGACGGCGCCCATCTGGTCCCGGCCGAGAGCAGCGACCTCGACGCCCGCGACGACATCGTGGACGAGATCGTCGAGCAGTGCCTGGAGACGGGCGCCGAGGTCCGCTTCGTCCCCGACGGCACCCTGGGCGACGCGGCCGGCATCGCGGGAGTGCTCCGCTACTAGTGCCGCGGCAGGCGACGTTCGCCCCGTCGCGACGCCCGGCACGCCCTCTCGCCGCACCGGCCGAAAGCCCGAGTACATCCAGTACGAGGGCTTCCGGCCGGCACACCGAGAGCACGCTCCCCCACCCTCGAACCGGCTTCGCGGCTCGGGCGGGAGGTACCCCCACGACGCCGCCCCCCAACGGGCAAACGTTGCCTGCCGCGGCACTGGCAAGCCGGTCCACCGGACGGGCCCGGTCCTCCCCGGGCGGCGTACGCTACGGCGTGATCGTCGGCCGGAGGGAGAGCGCACGTGGGTGAGCTGCTGGGCGTGGCGGTACTGGGCGCCGGACACATGGGCGCCGACCACATACGGCGCCTTGACCGCGTGGTGAGCGGGGCCCGGGTCGCCGCCGTGGCCGATCCCGACACCGCCCGCGCGAAGGAGGCCGCCGCCGGGATCGAGGGGGTCTCGGTGCACCGCGAGGCGCAGTCCGCGCTGGACGCCCCCGGCGTCGACGCCGTGCTGATCGCCTCACCCGGTCCCGCCCACGAGGAGGCCCTGCTCGCGGCCTTCGCCCGCGGGCTGCCGGTGCTGTGCGAGAAGCCCATGGTGCCGGAGTCCGCCGGCGCGCTGCGTGTCCTGGAGGCGGAGGCGCGGCTGGGCCGGCGTCTGGCCCAGGTCGGCTTCATGCGGCGCTACGACGCCGAGTACCGCAGGCTCAAGGCGCTGCTGGACGACGGGCGCCTCGGCCGGCCGCTGATGCTGCACTGCACCCACCGCAACGTCTCCTCGCCGCCCGGCTTCACCAGCGGCATGCTGATCGACAGCTCGGTGTCGCACGAGATCGACGCGGCCCGCTGGCTGCTGGGCCAGGAACTGACGGCCGTGACCGTGCTGCGGCCGCGTTCCTCGTCCGGCGCCCCGGAGGGCCTGCTCGACCCGCAGTTCGTGCTCTTCGAGACGGATGGGGGCGCCCTGGTCGACGTGGAGGTCTTCGTCAACTGCGGCTTCGGCTACCAGGTGCGCTGCGAGGCCGTGTGCGAGGCGGGCAGCGCCCGGATCGGCGACGACCACGGGCTGCTCACGACCGCGCGGGGCACCGCCGGCACGGATGTGCCCCAGGACTACCTGGTCCGCTTCGTCGACGCCTACGACCGCGAGGTGCAGGCCTGGGTCGACGCCACCCGGCAGGGCCGGGTCACGGGCCCGTCCGTCTGGGACGGCTACGCGGCCTCCGTCGTCGCCGAGGCCGGGGTCCGGGCGCTGGAGAACGGCACGCGCGTGGCCGTGGACCTCGCCCCGCGCCCGGACCCGTACCGCTGACGCCGAAGGCCCTCAGACATTGCCGAGCAGGGCGTTCAGCCCCTGGTCGACCGCGGCACCGACGTCCTCGCGGCCCGCGGCGACCACGGCGTAGCTGCGCAGCAGGAAACGCCGCAGGGCCGCCGTGTCGAACTGGAGCAGGGCCAGCCCCAGCGGGGAGTGGAGCTCCAGCACCGTACGGGACCGGCCGCACGGCCAGATCTGGACGTCACCGCTGCCGGCCGGACCGCGCAGCCCCTCCTCCAGCAGCGCACGGCCGAAGGTCCAGGTGACCGGATCGCCCTGCAGACAGGCCTCGGAGGGGAAGTCGAGGTGCACGGCGAGGGGGTCGGCGGAGGTGTAGCGCAGCGTGGCGGGGACGGGGAGCTCCCGCTCCTCGGCGGTGATGAGCTGGGCACGGGCGGTCTGTCGGACGGTGACGTGGGCGAGGTCCATGGTCGGTCTCCGCGGCGGTGAGAGGTCGGCCGTTTCGGCGTGATGCTTGTAGGACCTCGCAGGGGCCGTTCGCATTACGCAAAAGCGGCGGCGAATTGATGTGACCTGCGTCACGAGTGCACGGTCCGGCCTCTCACGGCCCGACATCATGGAACACACGACCGTCGAACACCCGGATGATCCCCCTCGGGCGACCCGCCGATTCCTCCAAGTCGCGTACGGCGCCTACGACTTGACCCCTCCACCGCCTACACGTTTCACACGACTCAACGCCCTCACGAAGACTGTGGCATATGCCAAACGCATCACCGTATCGTGTGTTGCCAAATCCCTTACACGGAGTCGCGGGCTGTGCAACAGTCGTAACGGCCCTTCCGTCAGCCTTTGGTCGTCCCCGTCCCCCGCATCGGAGTGCGTCATGCCACCCCACCTCTCTGCGGACCGCCCAGCCGCCCAGCCGCCAGGACACGGCTCGGTCGACGCGCTGATCACGCAGACGCGACGGCTCAAGGGCGAGGTGGACGCCGTACGACGGGACGCGCAGGACGACGGGACGGACCCCCAGGGACGCTGGCAGCGCGCGCTCTACGATCTGGCGCTGCACCAACTCAACGACCTCGACGCCCACTTGGCGCAACTGCGGGACGGACCGCCTCAAGCCGAAGCCGCACCCGCGCCGACCGCTTCCCGGCGCGGCGCGCTGCTCAGCCGGGTCGGCAGCGCGGAGTGGAACCTGCTCACCGACGAGGCCGTCTGGTCCGGCGAGCTGTACCAGCTCCTCGGCCGCGACCCGGCCACTCCCCCGCTCACCCTCGACGAACTGCCCTCCCTCGTCCTCGAGGAGGACCGGCCGAAGCTGACGGCGATGGTCACCGACTGCCTCGTCGACGCCCGGCCCATCGACGGCGAGTTCCGCATCGTGCTGCCGGACGGCGAGGTCCGGACCGTGCACATGATGGGCGAGCCCGTGCTCGACGCCGACGGCAGCACCGCCTCGATGTGGGCCGTGCTGCGGGACGTCAGCGAACTGCACCGCAGCCGGCGGGCGGTGAGCGAGACCCGTGACTCGCTGCAGCGCCACCGGCACGCGGCACAGACCGAGCGCCGGCTCGCGGTCGAGCTGCAGGAAGCCGTGCTGCCGCCCTGGCGCGGCTCCCTGCGGCTCGCGCACCAGGGTCCCCGCTCACTCGATCTCGCCGCGCACTACCTGCCCGCCACCACGACCTCACTCATCGGCGGCGACTGGTACGACGCGCTCGAACTCGCCGACGGCGAAACGCTGTTGAGCGTCGGCGACCTCACCGGCCACGGCCCGGCCGTCACCTCCACCATGGCGATGATGCTGGGCGCCCTGCGCGGCATGGCGATGGCGGGCGCCCAGCCGGCCCAACTGATGAGCTGGCTCAACCAGTTACTGGACGCGGGCGCCCAGCCGACCCTCGCCGGAGCCGTCTGCTGCCGCTACCGTCCCGGCACCCGCACCCTGACGTGGGCGCAGGCCGGACACCCCGCCCCGCTGCTCTTCCGCGACGGGACGGGGCGCCGGCTCAGCGCACCGGACGGCGTCCTCCTCGGCGCCACCTCGGGCGCCGCCTACGGACAGGCCGAGGAGACCCTCGAAGAAGGCGACCTGCTCCTGCTGCACACCGACGGGCTGGTGCCGCGGAACAGCAGCGAACCGGCCGACGTGAGCCCCCTGCTGGACCTGGCCCCGCGCTTCGACGCGGCGCGCACCGCACAGGACTGCGTGCGGACGGTCGTGGAGGAGTTCGGTGCACGCGGGCGCGAGGACGACGCCTGTGTGCTCGTCGCGCGGGTGACGCCGTAAAAGACCGGGACCGTGGCAACCGGCCCCGCCAACCGACTCATGCCTGGGCGGTGTTGCCGCCCCTTCCCCCTTTCGCCTTCGGCAGCGCCTGCCGGATCTCCTCGCGCAGCTCGCTGATCCTCGGGTAGTTGGCGTACTCCGCGGTGAGCCGGTACATCTGGCGCAGCCGGTCCCAGGTGCGGCGGGAGGAGTTCGAGCCCATCGACATCAGGGCCAGCCGGGCGTACCGGTCCGCCTGTTCGGGGTCGTGGGCGATGAAGCAGGCCGACGCCATGGACAGATGGTCGAAGATCTTCGACCGCTCCCGTCCGTCGACACGCAGCGCCAGCGCCTTCTCCGCGTAGTACTGGGCGTGCACGGCCGCCCCGGGCTCGAACTCGGCCAGGGTGCGGTAGGCCAGGGCCTGCATGCCGTACAGGTCCTCGTCCTTGAAGGTCTGCATCCAGGACGGCGGTTCCACATCGGCCTTGTTCGAGACGAACAGGTCCTCCGCCTGACCGAGGGTGCGGCGCATGGCCTGGCCCTTGCCCATCGACGCCTGCGCCCAGGCCTCGATGGTGTGGAACATCGCCCGCGTCCGCGGCAGCACCTCGTCGCCGGAGCCGGACTGGGCGAGCTTCATCAGGTCGAGGGCGTCGTCGGGCCGGCCGAGGTGCACCATCTGGCGGGCCGCCCGGGAGAGCGCCTCGCCGGCCCGCGGCCGGGGGCCGCCCGCCCCCCCCCCCCCGGGGGGGGCGGGGGGGGCCGCGGGGGGGGGGGGGGGCCGCGCCCCCGCGGGCGCCCC
>NZ_JBNCAQ010000046.1:43789-75503 GCF_049808595.1 Streptomyces aurantiaciflavus
GGGGGGGGGGGGGGCGCGGGGCGGGCGGCGCCCCCCCCGCGGGCGCCCCCCCCGCCCCCCCCCCCCCCCCCCCCGCGGCCGGTCGCCGCCCTCCCTCGCGGCATGGGCGGCGATGACGAAGTACTTCTGGGCCGTGGGCTCCAGGCCGACGTCGTGCGACATCCAGCCCGCGAGGACGGCGAGGTTGGCGGCGACGCCCCACAGGCGTCGCTGGAGGTGGGGTGGATGACGGTAGGCGAGCATGCCGCCCACCTCGTTGAGCTGGCCCACCACGGCCTTGCGCTGGAGCCCGCCTCCGCGGGCGGCGTCCCAGGCTCGGAACACCTCCACCGAGCGCTCCAGTTCGTCGACCTCCTCCGTCCCGATGGGGGCGGCCTCGTAGCGGTCGAACCCGGCGGTGTCGGCGTGCAGGAGGGGATGGTCGATGACGGGAGCGTCGGCGGAGAGGGTGGGGTCGGTGTGCAGCCAGTCGTACATGGCGCTGCTGAGTGCTGATCCCGCGGTGAGCGCGGCACCCGCGCCCACCAAGCCGCGTCGGTTGAGCATGAGGTCCATTCCCGTGAATTCGGTGAGGACCGCGGCGGTCCGTTCGGGCGCCCACGGCACGCCGTCGGGATGTTCCGCACTCCCGCCGCCCTGCCGTTTCCCCGTACGCCCGTGCCGCACCAGACCGAGGTCCTCGATGGTCACGACACGGCCGAGTCGCTCGGTGAACAGAGCCGCCAGCACCCGCGGCACCGGATCGCGCGGGATCTCTCCCGTGTCGATCCACCGCCGCACCCGGGAGGTGTCCGTCGCCAGCTGCGGGTGGCCCATGGCCGCCGCCTGCCGGTTGACCTGCCTCGCGAGTTCGCCCTTGGACCAGCCGGCCAGGCCGAACAGGTCCGCGAGCCGGGTGTTGGGTTGTCCGCTCACGTAAGCCCCCAGGTTCTCGGCTGAGTTGACAGTAGCCCGGTGAGGGTTGCCGGGCGACTATTCGCCAGGGTTCGCCATGCCTCGCCAGATGGTGTGCCAGTGGGCGTCCGGTGTCAGGTAGGAACGCGCCACCCCGACCCGGTCGCCGAGGGACATTCCCCAGGGTGCACCCGGGAGGCCGGGCCGGGCAGCGCATCGACGTCGCAGGCACACGAAGGGATCTGTCCGCCCATGTACGCAGCATCGTCCTCCGTGTCCGCCCCGCCCCGGTCGCTGCACACCCGCCCGGGCGGCGGCGGCCCCTACCTCGATCCCACGCGGTCGGCGTCCCCCGGGCTCGGTGCGGGCCGCGGCCGGCGTCCCGCGGGGCTCCCCGGCACGCAACCCCTCAGCGGGAGGCTCGACCTGTCCGGCCCTCAGGGCGCCCAGCTGCGCACGGCGATCGCGTCGGTGCACCGGATCTGCCCGGAGTTCGCCCCGGTGCAGGTGCTGCGGCGCAGCGGACGCTCCGTGCTCCTGGTCGGTACGACGGGACGCAGCACGGCCGTCGCGAAGTGTTTACTGGACCACTCGCCCGTGTGGACCGAGCGGATCCGCCACGAGATAGCCGCATACCGCACGTTCGTCCGGCACCGCCCCCCGGTGCGGGTGCCGAGACTGATCGCGGCGGACCCGGACAACTGCACGCTCGTCGTCGAACGGATGCCGGGACGAGTGGCGGCACTGCAACGGCATCCGGCGGAAGCGCCCCCGCGCGCGGACATCAGGGCGGCGCTCGGCGCGATCTGCCGGCTCAACTCCTGGCGGCCGCCGGCGGGCACCTTCGACGCGCCGCTGGAGTACGCGGCGCGGATCTCCCGCTACCACGAGCTGGGTCTGCTCACCGACCGGGATCTGGGCGACCTGCAGAAGCTGCTGCACGGCATCGCGGCGACCGCGGGCCGTCAGGGCATGGGCCAGTTCTGCCACGGCGACGCCCTCCTGTCGAACATCCTGGTGTCACCGGCCGGTCCAGTGCTGGTGGACTGGGAGCACGCGGGGTGGTACCTGCCCGGCTACGACCTGGCGACGCTGTGGTCGGTGCTGGCTCACGCGCCGGCGGCACGCCGTCAGATCAGCCAGATCGCCCAGTCGGCGGGCCCGGCCTCCCGGGACGCGTTCCTGGTGAACCTGATGCTGGTCCTGACCCGGGAGATCCGCACCTACGAGACGGCCGTGCAGCGTTCGATGCACGACACGACCCCGACGGCTCCGGGGGCGGCCCACCCCGGTGCCGCGCCGTCCGGCGAGGAGCAGCGGCTGCTGCTGCGGCGGCTGCACGACGACTGCCAGATGGCTCGGCGGGCCGTGCGGGCAGCGGTCGGCACTCGCTGAGGGGACGAAGGTCCGCGGTGCGCCAGAGCGGCGGCGCACCGCGGACCTTCGCGTGTGCGCCACCCGGACGTACTCGCCCATCGGTGTACTCCACCGGTGCCCACCACGCCTGTACGCCGCCGCCACGAAACTCGCCGGACCCCTGTTGACATGGGAAGTCCCCCGTTCGTAGGCATGATTGACGGATAGTCGGCAAGCCGATACGACTGACCCACGTTCGGCCCCGCACGCCCCGCCCCGCTCGCTCGTCCCAGGAGGCTGCCTTGCGAGGATCCGTCACCCACCCCAGACCTCTCCCCGGTACCGCACGCACCCGAAGAGCCGTCGGCGCCATGGCGTCGGCGGCTCTGCTGCTGCCCCTGCTCGGCGCGGCCCCCGCCACGGGCGCGACCGGCGCCCCCGCGACCGGGCTCCAGCAGGCGTTCGAAGACGCGGCCGCCGAGTACCAGGTGCCGCAGAGCGTGCTGCTGGCCGTCTCCTACCTCCAGTCCCGGTGGGACGCGCACGCCGGAGCGCCGAGCGTGACCGGCGGCTACGGCCCGATGCACCTCACCGACACCCGCGTGGCCCTCGCCACGGCCCTGCATCACGGCGAGGGCACGGAGGACCCGCGCGGCGACGACGCCCGTGCGCCCCTGCACCCGGAGGCGGAGCTCCCGGAGGACGCCGAGTTCCCGGCGCGTCTGCGGACGCTTCCGAAGGCGGCGGAACTGACGGGTCTGAGCACCGAGGAACTGCGCTCGGACCCGGCGGCGAACGTGGCCGGGGGCGCCGCCCTGCTCGCCTTCGCCCAGCGCGATCTGGGTGAGCCGCTGAGCGCCGACCCGGCGGACTGGTACGGCGCGGTGGCGGCCTTCTCGGGTGCCGAGGACAGCGCGACGGCCGCCGCCTACGCCAACGACGTGTACGACGTGATCCACACCGGCGCGAAGCGCACCACGGACGCGGGAGAACTGGTGGCCCTGACGGCGCAGCCGGACCTGGTGCCCGACACCCACCGGCTGCGGCGCACGGGTCTGCGAGCGGCCTCCGCCGCGGGCACCGAGTGCCCGCGGACCGTCTCCTGTGAGTGGATCCCGGCGCCGTACGAGCAGTTCGGCGACAACGACTACGGCAACCACGACCTGGCCGACCGGCCGGCGTCCCAGTCGATCAAGTACATCGTCATCCATGACACCGAGGGCGGCTGGGAAGGCGTCATCAACCTGGTGCAGGATCCGACCTACGTGTCGTGGAACTACTCGCTGCGCTCCACCGACGGCCATGTCGCCCAGCATGTGAAGGCCAAGGACGTGGCCTGGCACGCGGGCAACTGGTACGTCAACGCCAAGTCGATCGGTCTGGAGCACGAGGGCTTCCTCGCCTTCCCCGACTCCTGGTACACGGAGGCGATGTACCGGTCGTCGGCGCGGCTGGTGACGTACCTGGCCGCGAAGTACGGCGTCCCGCTGGACCGGCAGCACATCCTGGGCCACGACAATGTGCCGGGCCCGACCACGGCGACCGTCCCGGGCATGCACACCGACCCCGGCCCGTACTGGGACTGGGCGCACTACTTCGAGCTGCTGGGCCGTCCCTTCACCGCCACGGCCCCCAGGGGCGGCGGCGGCCTGGTGACGATCCGGCCTCAGTACCCGGCCAACCGGCCGGAGTACACGGGCTGTGTCGCCAAGGGCGAGCCGTGCGCGGCGCACGGCTCCAGCGAGGTGCGGCTGTACTCCGACCACGACGAGACGTCCGCCCTGATCAAGGACATCGGCCTGGGCACGACCCCGACCACGGGCGTGAACGACATCTCCTCGCGGGTCTCCACCGGCCAGCAGTACGCGGTCGCCGACCGGTGGGGCGACTGGACGGCGATCTGGTACCTCGGGCAGAAGGCGTGGTTCAAGAACCCCGCGAAGCAGCCGGCGGCCGTGCCCGCGTCCGGGCTGGTGGTCACCCCGAAGGACGGGGTGGACAGCGTCCCGGTCTACGGGCGGGCCTACCCGGAGGCGTCGGCCTATCCGGCGGGAGTCCCGGCCCAGGCGGTCTCCCCGCTGCCGTACCGGTTGCCGAAGGGCCAGAAGTACGTGGTCGGTGACACGGTGCCGGGCGAGTACTACTACGCGGTCACGTTCGCCACCGGCACGCACCGGGTCGTGGTGGGCAAGGACCTGTACTACCAGATCCAGTACGGGCACCGGGTGGCGTTCGTCCGGGCCGCGGACGTGCGCCTGGCGTCCTCGTAGACCGGTCAGCCCTGCTGGAAAAGCTCCGCCGGGAGCGGCTTCAGCAGGGCGTACAGGTCGTCGGTGATGGGGCGGTCCCAGGCGGCGATGGTCACCAGGACGTTGTCACTGCGGTCGAACTGCACGCAGGAGATGCGGCTTTCGGAGAGCTTGAGGCGGCGCACGATCAGGAGGTTGTCGCCCTGCATCACCGGCATGTCCTCGGTGCCGACGACGGTCACCTCCTCGTCGTTCTCCAGCGCGAGCAGCAGCTGGGCCACCTCGAAGGGGATCTCGCCCTCGGCGACCTCGCGGGCCGGGGAGCCCTCGGGGAGGTTGCCGATGATCATCGCGGGGCCGCGGCCGCCGAAGAGGTCGTAGCGCAGGAAGACGCCCTGGCAGCTGCCGTCGGGCGCGGGCAGCAGCCCGGCGCCGAGATTGCCGGGCCAGTCACCCGGGTCCATGGCCAGTACGTCGAAGTCGGGCCCGGCGGGCGTGGCGCTGCGGCGGCGGAGGAACGACATGCCGCCATGGTACGTGCACCGGGACCACCGGTGTCGGCCGGGCGGCCGCCTGTTTCCGGTGCTGCCGCGGCTCTCGTCAGGGGTGCGGCCGGGCCGCCGCGAAGGAGGCCGGCGCCGGCAGTTCGACGCTGATCGTCTCCTCCTGGAAACCGGGTTCGGCGAGCAGCCTGCGGAGGAACTCGGCCATGCCGAACGGGTGCAGCTGGAAGGCGGGGCTGGTGTGCCGCCCCCGGATGAGCACCGGCCGGCGGTCGGGGTCCTCGTCGGTGGTCAGCCGGCAGTACAGGTCGGCGCCCGTGGTGACGCCCCAGCCAGGACGGCGGCCGGATCGGCGTCGAAGTCGGCGTCCTCCCCTTCCGTCTCCCAGGTCAGGCGGGCGTTGCGCGTCTCCTCCAGCAGACCCGAGCCGTCCGCGGGACGGTGGACGTGGAAGACCCGGTGGGGCGCCGGTCGGGGCCCCTACGAGGCCTGCTTGTGGCGTTCGTGGTGGCGGGCCACTCGGGCGCGGTTGCCGCAGGACGGCTTGCACCACTCCTGGCGGGGGTGGTCCTTGAGGAAGTAGCGGACGCAGCGGGGGGCGTGGCAGGCGCGCAGGCGGTGCCGGTCGGGGCCCGCCAGGAAGGAGATCGCGGCCTGGGCGAGAGTGGCGGTGAGGTCGGCGTCGTCCGGTACGGGCCGGCGGTGAAGGACGGGGCCGGTGTCCTCGGGCCAGCGCAGGACCGGGACGGTGGGGGTGCGGGCGGCGGCCGCGTTGAGGCGCCGCAGGGCCTCGGGTACGGGCAGCAGGCGGGCGGCGTCCGCGGGGCTGGGGGCGCCGGGGCGCACGGCGTGCGCGAAGAGGGCGCGCACGGCGGCCCGCAGGTCGCGGACGGCGGTGAGCGCGGTGTCGTCGGCGACGTGTCCGGCGGTGTCCGGGAGGGCGTCGGCGTGGGCCCGGACCCAGGCGGTGAGGCCGATGGGGTCGGCCAGGTCGTCGGCGACCCCGCCGTTGCCGTCGTGCCGGATGGTCAGCGCCAGGTCGAGGGCGAGGCGGGTGTCGGCGGGGGCGGTCGAGGCCTGCATACGGCTAATGATAGGACTGCCGGGATCCATTAACAGGCGTGCACTGCGCGGGGCCTCGGCCGACGCGTGTCGCTGCGGTGCGCCGACGAGGAGGGCCCGCGCCGACCGGCCCGCCGAACGCCCGGCCCTCTGCCGGCCTCGGCGCCACGACCGGGCGCGCCAGGTGTCCGTCACGCCGAGGGTGGCCCAGTCGACAGGCCGCCTCACTCCTCTCCCGGCGCCGGCGGCACCACCGCCACCGGGCACGCCGCGTGCAGCAGGACGGCGTGGGTGACGGAGCCCAGCATGCGGGCGGGGGCCAGCAGACGGCGGCGGTGGCGCCCGACGACGATCAGGTCGGCGTCCTTCGAGGCCGCGACGAGGGGGCCGGCCGCGTCGCCGGGGACCGGGTACGGCTCGGCGCGGACGCCGGGGTGGCGCTCCCGGTGCGGGGTGAGGAAGCCCTCGGCGAGGGTGCGCGTCTCGTGCTCGACGACCTCCTGGTCGGCGGCCGACGGGAGCAGCTCGCCGGGGGCGGCCCAGGTGGGGAGGGGCCAGGGGTAGGCGGCGACCACTTGGAGGCGGGCGTCGCGCAGGGCCGCCTCGGTGAAGGCGAAGTCGAGGGCGGCGTCGTCGGGGCCGTCCACCTTGAGACCCACGACCACCCGGGGCCCGGGCTCGGGCTGCGGCGGCCCGTCGACCTCACGGCCCGGCCGGGGGACGACCACGACCGGGCACTCGGCGTCGCGCGCGGCGGTCAGGCCGTTGGAGCCGAGCAGCAGGCTGCGGAAGCCGCCCCGGCCGCGCGAGCCGAGGACGAGCAGTTCGGCCTCGGCTCCCAGCTCGGGCAGCAGGGCCTCCGGCGCCCCGTCCAGGCCCAGGTACTGCAGGTCCGTGCGGTCCGCGCTCCCCGCCAGCCGGGCACGGGCGTCGGCGAGCACCGGGTCCTCGTCCGGGGGCGGGGCTACGACGACGGGGGCGCCGGGCTGCGTCCAGGCGGTGTACTGGCGTACGTGCGCCACGCGCAGCGGCGCCCCGCGTCGGCGGGCGGCGTCGAGGGCCCAGTCGAGGGCCCGCCAGCTGTCCTCGGAACCGTCGACCGCCGCGACGACCGGCAGGGTGCTCATGGTCCTCACCTCCGGGATACGACCTTCGTCCTGCTGGGGCCAGCCTGGCTCAGGCCGCGGCCCCGGCCGGGTCCCAGACGTCGCGTGTCCGGAAAATCAGGGGGAACACCGCCGGTTCGGCCCGCCAGGGCCGACGCCGTGGTGACTGACCGGGCGTCAGGTCAGGTCGAACTCCCCTTCCCGCGCGCCCGACACGAACGCGCCCCACTCGGCCGGCGTGAAGATCAGGGAAGGGCTCTCGGGGCTGCCGCTGTTGCGCATCGCGATGAATCCCTCGACGAAGGCGATCTGGACATCCCCCAGGCCCCTGCTGCTGGACTGCCACTCGGCGTTGCTGAGGTCCAGCTCGGGCTTGTCCCAGCCCGTGAGCGGCTGCTGCTGGATGGTGGTCTCGGCCACGTCCGTGCTCCTCCCGGTTCGTCGTCCGCGGCCAGCCTAGCGATCGGTCCCGGACGCGGACAGAGCACATGAGGGGGACCTTTCAGGACTCGGGCGGACGCGCTCCCACGAGCCACATGGAGAAGAACTGCGAGCCGCCGCCGTAGGCGTGGCCGAGAACCTTCCCGGCTCCGTCCACCTGGTGTTCCCCGGCCTGACCGCGCACCTGGAGCGCCGCCTCCGCGAAGCGGATCATGCCGGAGGCGCCGATGGGGTTGGTCGAGAGCACCCCGCCCGACATGTTGACGGGCAGGTCGCCGTCCAGCTCGGTCGCCCCGGCCTCGGTGAGCTTCCAGCCCTCGCCCTCGGCGGCGAAGCCGAGGTTTTCCAGCCACATGGGCTCGTACCAGGAGAACGGCACGTACATCTCGACGGCGTCGATGTCCCGGCGCGGGTCGGAGATCCCCGCCTGCCGGTACACGTCGGCCGCGCAGTCCTTGCCGGCCTGCGGGGACACGGCGTCCTTGCCGGCGAACAACGTCGGTTCGCTGCGCATCGCGCCGCCGAGCATCCAGGCGGGCGGGCGGGGGGAACGGGCCGCCCCCGCGCGGTCGGTGAGGATCATGGCGCAGGCGCCGTCGGAGGAGGGGCAGGTCTCGGAGTAGCGGATCGGGTCCCAGAGCATGGGCGAGGCCTGGACCTTCTCCAGGGTGATGTCGTGCTCGTGGAGATGGGCGTAGGGGTTCTTGAGGGCGTTGCGGCGATCCTTGTACGCGACGAGCGAGCCGATGGTGTCGGGCGCGCCGCTGCGCCGCATGTACGCGCGCACGTGTGGCGCGAAGAAGCCGCCGGCGCCGGCCAGCAGGGGCTGCTGGAAGGGGATCGGCAGGGAGAGTCCCCACATGGCGTTGGACTCGGACTGCTTCTCGAAGGCCAGGGTCAGTACGGTGCCGTGGACGCGGGCGGCGACCAGGTTCGCGGCGACCAGGGCGGTGGAGCCGCCGACCGAGCCCGCCGTGTGCACCCGCAGCATGGGCTTGCCGACCGCGCCGAGGGCGTCGGCGAGGTACAGCTCCGGCATCATGACGCCCTCGAAGAAGTCGGGCGCCTTGCCGATGACGACGGCGTCGATGTCGGCCCAGGTCAACTCGGCGTCGTCGAGGGCGCGTCGGGCGGCCTCGCGCACGAGTCCGGCGATCGAGACGTCCCGCCGGGCGGCGACGTGCTTGGTCTGGCCGATCCCGACGACGGCCACGGGTTCCTTGCTCATCGCGGATCCCCTTCGAGTACGGCGACCAGATTCTGTTGCAGACACGGGCCGGAGGTGGCGTGGGCGAGGGCGCGGTCGGACTCGCCCCGGTGGACGCGCGCGGCGGCCTCTCCGATGCGGACGAGTCCGGCGGCCATCATCGGGTTGGCGGCGAGGGCGCCGCCGGAGAGGTTCACCCGCACGCTGTCGTCGAGCCGCAGCACCTTGCGCAGCACGACCTCCTGGGAGGTGAACGGGGCGTGCAACTCCGCGGTGTCGAGGGGCCGTTCGAAGGCCCCGGCGTGCTCGGCGGCGAGGCGGGTGGAGGGCGAGTCGGTCAGGTCGCGCACGCCGAGCGAGTGGGCCTCGACGCGGTGGTCGATGCCCCGGATCCAGGCGGGGCGGGAGCACAGGTCACGGGCCCGCTCCCCGGCCGCGAGGATCACCGCGGCGGCGCCGTCGCCGACGGGAGGGCAGTCGCCGGTGCGCAGGGGGCGTACGACGTAGTCCCCCGGGGGGACCGAACCTCGCCGCTGAGCGTGCGTGTTGAGGGTAGCGGCGCGGCGGCTGCGCATGCCGATCGCGGCGAGGGCGGGCTCGTCGGTGTCGCCCGCGTCGATCAGCGCCTGGGCCTGGAGCGCGGCCAGGGCGACGGAGTCGGGCCACAGGGGGGCGACGTAGTACGGGTCGAGCTGACGGGTCAGCACGTCCCGCAGGGAACCGGGCGAGGACTTGCCGTACGAGTAGACCAGCGCGGTGTCGGCGTCGCCGGTCAGCAGCTTGGTCCACGCCTCGTACAGTGCCCAGGCGCCGTCCATCTCGACGTGGGACTCGGAGATCGGCGGCCAGGCGCCGACGCCGTCGAGGGCGAGGGTGAAGGAGAAGGCGCGGCCTGCGAGGTAGTCGCTGGAGCCGGAGCAGGTGAAGTCGATGTCGGCGGTCTTGAGGCCCGTCCGGTCGAGGACCTCGTGCAGGACCGGCATGAGCATCTCCACCTCGGAGACTTCCTCGGTGGTGCGCAGGGTGTCCGACTGGGCGAAGGCCACGACGGCGATCTCTCGGGTCACAGGAGCTCCTTGTACGTCTCGTAGTCCGCGTCGGGTTCGCCGGTCGGCCGGTAGTGGTCCGGGTAGCGACCGTCCTCGCTCCACACGGGCTCCACCCGCAGTCCCATCCGCACCTGGTCGTACGGGATGCCGCCGATGCGGCCGTGCAGCGCCAGGTCCGCCCCGTCGAGGGCGATGTGGGCGTAGACGTACGGCACCTCGATGTCGAGGTTCTTCGCCTTGATGTTGACGATGCAGAACGTGGTGACGGTGCCGTGCGGACCGACCTCCACCTGTTCGGCGGTGGCGACACCGCAGGTGGGGCAGGCGCCCCGGGGTGGCACGTACACCTTGCGGCAGGACGGACAGCGCTCGCCGACGGTCCTGCGCTCGGCGAGGGCGTTGATGTAGGCGGTCTGGGCGCGGCCGGGCGAGTAGGTGTAGTCGAGGCGGGCGGCGGCGACGATGCCGCCCACGGGCTCCGCGAACTCGCCGTCGTGGCCGCTCACTTGGCCCGGTTCGCCGTCGTACGGCTCGAAGCAGGCGATGTCGGTGATGGCGCCGGTGCGCTCCGCGGCCCAGCGGACGCGGACGCGCAGTCCGGTGTGGACGGCGTCGGGTCCGGGGGCGTCGAGGGCGTGGAGGAGGGCGGTGTCGGCGCCGTCGAGGCGGACCAGGGCCCAGGCGAAGGGGGTGGTGAGGGGCTGGCCGCGGCGTGGCTCGGGGTTCCAGGCCCAGGTGGTGACCGTGCCGGTGGGGGCGACCTCGACCAGGTCGCGCAGCTCCTCGGCGGTGACGGGGTCGTACTCGACGGGTGGGACGAGGGTGCGGCCGTCGGTGGTGCGCACCCCGAGGACGACACGTTCGCGCAGCCCGGTGAGGAAGGCGCTCTGCACGGGGCCGAGGGAGCGGGTGAAGGGGAACTCGACGACGAGGGGGGCTTTGAGGACTTCGGGCATCGGGGGCTGCCTCCTTGGGAAGTCGGCGTGCTGTGGATGCGCCCCGCAGGGGCGTGGGGCCGTGACACCTGCGGCTCCGCCGCGATGGGGGTCCCTCCCGCTCGAGCGGAGTCGAGAGTGGGGGAGCGACCGGCCCACGGCGGCCCGCGGTCTCGCGAACGACGTCTGCCAACCGCTCACCCGGCGGAGCGTCACGCGCGCTTGTAGACGGGCGGCCGCTTCTCGGCGAAGGCGCGGGCGCCTTCCTTGGCGTCGGCGGTGTCGAAGACCGGCCAGCCCCGGGTGAGTTCGGCGGCGAGTCCTTCGGTCTCGGTCATCTCGGCGGTCTCGTAGACCGACGCCTTGACGGCCTCGACGGCGAGCGGGCCGCAGGCGTTGATCCGTTCGGCGATCTCCAGGGCCTTCTCCAGTGCGGCGCCGTCCGGGACGACATGTCCGATCAGGCCGATGTCGGCGGCCTCGCGGGCGCTGTACGGCCGCCCGGTGAGCAGCATCTCCAGGGCGTGGGTGCGCGGGATCTGGCGTTGCAGTCGGACCGTGGAGCCGCCGATCGGGAAGAGGCCGCGTCTGACCTCGAAGAGGCCGAAGGTGGCGGACTCGCCGGCGACGCGGATGTCGGTGCCCTGGAGCATCTCGGTGCCGCCCGCGACGCAGTGCCCCTCGACGGCGGCGATCACGGGTTTGCGGGGGCGGTGGTGGCGCAGCATCGCCTTCCAGTGCAGGTCGGGGTCGGCCTTGAGGCGGTCGCGGTAGTGCTCGCCCTCCATGCTCTTCCCGGCGAGGGCCTTGAGGTCCATGCCGGCGCAGAACGTGCCGCCGGCTCCGGTGAACACGATCGAGCGGATCGAGTCGTCCTCGTCGGCCTCCACCCAGCCGTCGTGGAGGCCGACGAGCATGGCGAGCGAGAGCGCGTTCTTCGCCTCGGGCCTGTTGAGCGTGAGTACGAGTGTGGCGCCTTCGCGCTGCACGGTGAGGTGTTCCGTACCGCCCATGGCCGTCTCCCGTCTGCCTGCCGCGTCCAGAACGAGAACAGGTTGCAGGAGGCGGGGAGGCACTTCAAGGGTTTTCTGACAGGTAGTCAGATTTCTTCGCGCGAACCCTTCACACTTGGAGCGCCCTTTGCTCTGATGACCGGCGAACCGTCAGGGAGCCAGGTCAGGAGGAGCGGTGGAGTACAACCTTGCCGACCTGTTCGAGTCGGTCGTCGACGTGGTGCCGGACCGCGAGGCACTGGTGTACGTGGACCATCCGGGTACGGGTGCGGAGCGCCGGCTGACGTACGCGGAGCTGGACGCGGCGGCCAACCGCATCGGTCACCACCTCCTCGACAGCGGTGTCCGGCCCGGTGAACACCTCGGGCTCCATCTGTACAACGGCATCGAGTACCTCCAGACGGTGCTGGGCTGCCTCAAGGCGCGGATCGTGCCTGTCAACGTCAACTACCGGTATGTGGAAGAGGAGTTGGTCTACCTCTACCGGGACGCGGACCTGGTCGCGCTGGTCTTCGACGCGGAGTTCACGGACCGGGTGGCGGGCGCGCTTCCGCAGGCGCCGGCGCTGCGGCATCTGATCCGGGTGGGGGCCGAGGCGGAGGGGGTCACGGCCGTCTCCTTCACGGACGCGGAGGCGAGCGGCTCACCGGAGCGCGGCTTCCCGGCGCGCTCGGGCGACGACCAGTTCATCATCTACACCGGCGGTACGACGGGGCTGCCCAAGGGTGTGATGTGGCGTCAGGAGGACCTGTTCTTCGCCGGGCTGGGCGGCGGGGCGCCCACCGGGGAGCCGGTGAAGAAGCCGGAGGAGCTCGCGGAGCGGGTGGCGGCCGGCGGGTCGGGGATCACCTTCTTCCCCACTCCCCCGCTGATGCACGGCACCTCCACCCTGACGGCGTTCATCGGTTTCCACTTCGGCCAACGGGTCGTCATCCACCGCAAGTTCGTGCCCGAGGAGGTACTGCGGACCGTCGAGAAGGAGAAAGTCACCAGCATCGCCCTGGTGGGCGACGCGATGCTGCGGCCACTGATCGACGCGCTGGAAGGCCCGATGAAGGGCACGGACTGCTCGTCCGTCTTCAGTGTCTCCTCCTCCGGGGCGATCATGTCGGACACGGTCCGGCGGCAGTTCCAGGCCCTGCTGCCGAACGCGATGCTGCTGAACAACTTCGGCTCCTCCGAGTCCGGCTTCAACGGCACGGCGACGGACGACGCCGGACCCGAGCGCGGCTTCCGCGTCCGCGTCAACGCGCGCACCCAGGTGGTGGATCCGGTGACCCACGAGCCGGTCGCGGCGGGCGAGGTGGGCCGGGTCGCCCAGCGCGGGCACGTCCCGCTCGGCTACTACAACGACCCGGTGAAATCGGCCGAGACGTTCTTCGAGAGGGACGGCGAGCGCTGGGTGCTGCTCGGCGACATGGCCACGGTCGACGACGGCGGCGTCGTCATCGTCCTCGGCCGCGGCTCGCAGTGCATCAACACCGGGGGCGAGAAGGTGTACCCCGAGGAGGTCGAACAGGCGCTGAAGTCGCATCCGGATGTGTACGACGCGCTGGTGGCCGGGGTTCCGGACCCGACGTGGGGCAACCATGTGGCGGCGGTGGTCCAGGTGCGCACGGGCGCGCCGAGGCCCTCCCTGGAGGACATCCAGTCCCACTGCCGTACCCGGCTCGCCGGCTACAAGATCCCCCGCCAGTTGGTGATCACCGAGGCCATCCGCCGGTCGCCGAGCGGGAAGGCGGACTACCGGTGGGCGCGGGAGGTGGCGGTGGCGGCAGACCGGTGACCGCTGGGTGTCACTCCCAGGGCGTGACGGTGAGCCGGATCCTGGCCCGGTCGCCGAGGAGGGGGCGGGCCGAGTCGGGGAAGGGGACGTGGGCCACCCAGACGCCGGTGCGCGGGTCCTCGTCGCCCAGCGGGTCCCCGGTGGGTTCGTGGGCGCGGAGGGCGCCGGCGATCCGCGAGTTCCAGGCCGCCCAGACGCCGGGGCTGCCCGAGTCGCGGGTGCCCACGTCGACGACGAGGATGTCGGCGAAGTCGGCGGTCTGTTCGAGGTGGTCGTCGAACCGGAGGATCCCGTCCCTCTGCCGGAGGGACAGCAGTCGCACGTGCAGGACGTGACGCAGGGTGGCGGTGTCCTCGGGCCGTGGCGCACTGCCACGCAGGAAGGCCGTCGCCAGCGGCACGGGTGCGGCGCCGCCGCCGTCCGGCTTCGGCAGCTGGACCGGGCACCAGTGCTTGGCGAGCCGTTCGTGCATCACGATGGGCAGCCCGCGCACGGAGAGTTTCACCTCGGCCTGCCAGGTGGTGTCCCCGTCGCCGACCGGCAGTCGGTGGTCCACGAGTTCGGCCTGCACCTTCAGGTCGCCGAAGAGGAAGCGCCGCAGGTTCTGGTAGCCCTCCTCGGAGTTGACGAGGCCGTAGCGGCCGCTGTGGCTGCGGTGGACGAATGCCTGGTGGGCTCCCGGCACACGGGCGTTGTCGATCTGCACCAGCCCGTCGCTGCGCACGCCGACGGCGGCAGCGGAGAGGCCGTGGGCGACGTCGTAGTCGGCGGGGTTGGTCCCGACCAGGCAGAACACCCGGTGCAATGGGAAGGCGCCCTCCCCCACGGGCATCTCACGCGCGTTCCAGGAGGCCGGCGGTCCGTCCTCGCGCTGCTCGGCGACGGGGGTGAGGTACTCGTACATGCGCTCCGGGCCGAAGATGTCGGCGCCGTTGATGCCGATGGCGTCGCGCAGCCGCTCCAGGACGCCGAATCCGAGGTCGAAGGTGATGCCGCCGTGCGGGGTGCCGTACGTGAAGAGTTTGGCGACGTGGTCGGCCGGGTTCTCGCCGAGGTCGGGGAGGATTTTCTGGATGAGACAGCGGCATACCAGTCCACCCATGGAATGCGCCACGAGATGGACTTGTGGTGCGCCGCTTTTCTCCTTGAGTCTTCTGATGAGACGGAGAAGATCAGTGGCCGCGTCCTCGACCCGGAATTCCCGCGCTTTCGTGCTCCATGTGCTCGCGGAGACGTCGTAGAAGCGGTGAATCCACATGCTGTCGGGCGGAATCCGCTCATGGGTGTCGAGGTACGCCTCCTGGCCTCCCTGGACGAGGATCTGGTAGCCCTCGTCCAGGTGCAGCCGGAGCAGGGGACTCTCGAACTGGTGGAAGGCGGGCTCGTTGTCCGGCCCGACGCGCACATGCGTCGATCCCTCGTTGAATCCGTAGAAAGGATCCTGGACCACGCGGTTGATTCCCGAGGTGTCGCCCGCGAATCCCCGCACATAGACGATGGGGAGTTTTGCTCGATCCGGCATGGCCACTCCGCGGCTCGTCCGGCCACTCACGGGTGGAGGAGATTTCAGTATAGGAGGGTCACGCCGGACCGGCGCGGGAATGGCGGCTACCCCGCCGACGGCAGAGAAGCCCCGTCGAGGAACGCGGTGGTGCGGCGGACGAACCACTCCGGGTCGTCCAGCCACGGATAGTGGCCGGCGCCGGGCTGCACGGCGAACTCCGCGTGCGGGAAGGCATCGGCGACGGCGCGGGCCAGTTCGGGGCGCGGGCCGCCGTCGACCTCGCCGGCGAGGACCAGGACCGGGGCGGTGACCTGCGCGAGCGCGGTCCGCAGAGCGGGCGGGTCGTAGGCGCCCGGACCGTGGAAGCGCTCCTCCGCGTCGTGGTTGGCCCGCTCCTCCATGCCGGCGGCGTGGGCGCGGGCGGTGTCGTCCCAACGGCCGTAGAAGAAGCCGCCGAAGGCCGCGAAGTCGTCGTCGCCCTCGTCCTCACCGGTCAGCCACGCCTCGAAGGCCGGGAAGGCGGCCGGGA
The DNA here is from genome assembly GCF_049808595.1 of Streptomyces aurantiaciflavus. Lineage (NCBI taxonomy): Bacteria > Bacillati > Actinomycetota > Actinomycetes > Kitasatosporales > Streptomycetaceae > Streptomyces > Streptomyces aurantiaciflavus. Next base: position 59,424 of record NZ_JBNCAQ010000046.1, read on the forward strand.
ACCACGGCTCGTCCTTGCGCAGGCGCGCCGCCGCCAGCCGGTCCTCGGGCGTGGCCGGCCTGCCGAGCGCCCACGGGATGGTGGTGACGAGCACGAGCCGCGCCACCCGCTGCGGATACCGCGCGGCGTACAGCATCGCGAGGTTGCCTCCCGCCGAGTGCGCGAGCAGGTCCATCCGCTCCAGTCCCAGACGGACGCGGAGCGCCTCCACGTCCTCCACCTGCCGGTCGCAGCGGTACGTCGCCGGATCCGCCGGGACCGCGGAGTCCCCGGTGCCGCGCAGATCGAGGAGGAGCAGACGGCGGTGGGCGGTGAGTCCGCCCAGGTCAGCGAGGTACTCGGAGTCCTGCCCGGGCCCACCGGGCAGGACGAGGAGGGGGTCGCCCTCGCCCCGGACGTGGTAGGCGAGCTCGGTTCCGTCGGGTGCGGTGAAGATCGGCATGCGCCGATCCTCGCCGGGGGCGCCGGTGCGCCGCAACGGAGTTCCCCGGGCCCCCGGAAAGCACCGGCCGACGTCTTGCTTCCTCTCCGCCCGCCTGGATCATTGACACGAGGGAGGGCGACCGAATGATCGGTCGCCCGAATTGACATGGTTGGCGAGGGAGGCGTCCCTGATGGGTGCTCAGGACTTCCTGGACGAGGGCGAACGGCTCGACGTGGACGCGCTGCGCGCGCTGCAACGGGAGCGCCTGCGGGCCTCGTTGCGCCACGCCTACGCTCATGTCCCCTTCTACCGCGAGTCCTTCGACAAGGCGGGCGTCCACCCCGACGACTGCCGCGATCTCGCCGACCTGTCCCGCTTCCCCTTCACCACCAAGGCGGACCTGCGCGAGCACTACCCGTACGGCATGTTCGCCGTCCCCCGCGACCGCGTCCGCCGCATCCACGCCTCCAGCGGCACCACCGGCCGGCCCACGGTCGTCGGCTACACGGAGAGCGACCTCTCCATGTGGGCGGACATGGTGGCCCGTTCCCTCCGGGCGGCGGGCGGCCGGCCCGGTGACACGGTCCATGTGGCCTACGGCTACGGCCTGTTCACCGGCGGCCTCGGCGCCCACTACGGCGCCGAACGTCTCGGCTGTACGGTGATCCCCGCGTCCGGCGGCATGACGTCCCGGCAGGTCCAGCTGATCCAGGACCTCAGGCCCGGGGTCATCATGGTGACCCCCTCCTACATGCTGACGCTGCTCGACGAGTTCGAGCGACAGGGCGTCGATCCGCGCGGCACCTCCCTGCGGGTGGGTGTCTTCGGCGCCGAGCCGTGGACGGAGGAGATGCGCCGGGAGATCGAGGAGCGGTTCGTGATCGACGCGGTCGACATATACGGGCTGTCGGAGGTGATCGGCCCGGGGGTCGCCCAGGAGTGCGTGGAGACGAAGGACGGGCTGCACATCTGGGAGGACCACTTCTATCCGGAGGTCGTCGATCCGATCACCGGTGAGGTGCTGCCGGAGGGCGAGGAGGGAGAGCTGGTCTTCACCTCGCTCACCAAGGAGGCGATGCCCGTGATCCGGTACCGCACCCGGGACCTGACGCGGCTGCTGCCCGGTACGGCGCGGGTCTTCCGCCGGATGCGGAAGGTGACGGGCCGCAGCGACGACATGGTGATCCTGCGCGGGGTGAACCTCTTCCCCACCCAGATCGAGGAGATCGTGCTGCGCACCGCGGGCGTCGCCCCGCACTTCCAGCTCCGCCTCACCCGCGAGGGCCGCCTCGACGCCCTGACCGTCCGCGCGGAGGCCCGCCCCGACGCGGACACCGAGAGCCGGGAGGCGGCCGCACGCGCCATCGCGGCGGCCGTGAAGGACGGCATCGGCGTGTCGGTCGCCGTGGAGATCGTCGAACCGGAGTCGCTGGAACGGTCGGTGGGCAAGATCAGGCGGATCGTGGATCTGCGGCCCCGCTGAGGACGCGGGCCGGGGTGGGGTGTCGGTGGTCCGTGGTTGACTCCCGCCGTGGACACCGATGCGCTGCGAGAGCGGCCCCCCGGCGGGCACACGTGTGTGCCCGCCGACGACGGCGTCGACCTGTACGGCCTCGCGGACGCGCTCGACGCCTTCCGGGCGCACTGGTTCGAGAGCTGGAACGGCTGACTCAGCGGAACCGGTCCCGGAGTTCCCGTTTGAGGATCTTGCCGCTGGCGTTGCGCGGGAGTTCGTCCACGAAGAGGACGCGCTTCGGTGCCTTGAAGGGGGCGAGTTTCTCGCGGGCGTGGGCGATGAGTTCGTCCTCGGTGACCTCGCCGCGGGGCACGACGACCGCGGTGACCGCCTCGATCCACTTCTCGTCGGGCAGGCCGACGACGGCCGCCTCGGCGACGGCCTCGTGGGTGTATAGGGCGTCCTCGACCTGGCGTGAGGCGACCAGGACACCACCGGAGTTGATGACGTCCTTCACCCGGTCGACGATCGTGAAGTAGCCGTGGGCGTCGCGCACGGCGAGGTCGCCTGAGTGGAACCAGCCGTCGCGGAAGGCCTCGGCGGTCTCCTCCGGCTTGTCCCAGTAGCCCTCGCACAACTGCGGGGAGCGGTAGACGATCTCACCCGGTGTGCCGTCGGGGACGTCCTCTCCGTTCTCGTCGACCACCCGCGCGTCCACGAACAGCACGGTACGTCCGCAGGAGTCCATGCGGCCCTTGTGCTCGTCGGGGGCGAGGACGGTGGCGAGGGGGCCGATCTCGCTCTGGCCGAAGCAGTTGTAGAAGGCGAGCTTCGGGAGGCGCTCGCGCAGGCGTTCCAGGACGGGGACCGGCATGATCGACGCGCCGTAGTACGCCTTGCGCAGCCCGCTCAGGTCGCGGGTGGCGAAGTCGGGGCGGTTCGTCAGGCCGATCCAGACGGTGGGCGGGGCGAAGAGACTGTCGACCCGGTCCGCCTCGACGAGGTCGAAGAGCGTGTCGCCGTCCGGCGCGTCGAGGATGACGTTCGTCGCGCCGACGGCGAGGTACGGCAGCAGGAACACGTGCATCTGCGCCGAGTGGTACAGCGGCAGCGAGTGCGCGGGACGGTCGCCGGCGCTCAGGTCGAGGGCGGTGATGGCGCTCAGGTACTCGTGCACCAGGGCGCGGTGCGTCATCATCGCGCCCTTGGGCAGGGCCGTGGTGCCCGAGGTGTAGAGGAGCTGGACGAGGTCCTCGGCGCGCGGTTCGGGACCGTCGTACGGAGGGGTCGTGGCCAGCAGGGCGAGGAGCGAGTCGTCGGTGTCGCGCAGCGGCAACGCCCGCACGCCGTCCGGGAGCCTGCCCGCGAGGTCGGGGTCGGTGAGGACCAGGGAGCTGCCCGACTGGCCGACGATGTAGGCGAGGTCGTCGCCGGTGAGGTTCTGGTTGACGGGGACGTGCACCAGGCCGGCGCGGGCGCAGGCGAGGAAGGCGATGAGGTAGGCGTCGGAGTTGTGGCCGTAGGCGCCGACCCGGTCGCCGGGGGCGAGGCCCTGGCCGAGCAGGGCGTTCGCCGCGCGGGAGACGGCCTCGTCGAGTTCCTCGTAGGTCCAGGTGCGGTCGCGGTACTCGACCGCGACGCGTGCCGGGGTGCGGCGGGCGCTGCGCCGCAGCACCCCGTCGACCGTACTGCCATGTCCGGGCGTCATGACTCATGATCCTCGGGCGGCGGCCGGAGGAGGTCAAGTCGCCCGCGCGCCCGCGGGGTCAGGCCACCACGCCCGCCACGCCGGTGCGGCCGTCGGGGACGCCGACCACGCTGACGATCGTCTCCTCGCGGACATGCTCCCCGAGCACCGCCGCCACCGCGTCCGCCGTGGCGCCGATCAGCCGGGCGGGGGCGTCCGGGACCTGCGGAAGGTGGTAGGCGGCCTCGCGCATGCTGAGCGTGACCGACGGGGCGATCCTGTCGGTGGGCACACCGCCGATACCGCGCCGGTGTCGCGGGAGGCCGATCAGGTCGACTCCGACGAGGCTGCGGAACCGCTCTCCGTAGACGGAGCCCACCGCGTCGGCCAGGGCACCGATCAGCCGGGGTTCGACCGTCCCGTCGAGGGCTTCCTCGCTGATGTGCACGGTGTAGTGCGGCATGGTGGGTCTCCGTTCGCGTCGGTGCGTAGCATGACGGTTCTCGGCTGGTCCCTAGCCGAGCAAAACAGCTTTGATTACAAAGGTAATGCTAGGGGTGTCAGATGTCCATGCCCGCCTCCGGTGGTGACGACGGCGTCGACGCGACCGTCCGTGAGCTGCTGCTCCTCATGCCGCGCCTGGTGGGCCGGGTGAAGCGGATCCCGGTGCCGGAGGCGCTGGAGTCCTTCTCCCTCGCCCCGCGCCACCTCTCCCTGCTGTCGTATCTGCTGTTCGACGGGCCGATGACGGTCAACGAACTGGCCGCCCGCCTGGAGGTCGCCCCGACCACGGTCAGCCTGCTGATCGGCGACCTCAGCCGGAAGGAGATCCTGGAGCGGCGGGAGGACGAGCGGGACCGGCGCCGGCGCATCGTGGCCCTCTCCCCCGACCACGAACCGGCGATCGCCGCATGGCTCGCCCCGGGCGCAGCGGCCTGGCGCCGCGCGCTGGCCCCGCTGACGCCCGGTCAACGGCGGCTGTTCGTCGACACGTTGCTCTCCTACGAGGCGGAGGTCGACGCGCAACGGGACTGAGCCCCCACTTCACGCCCTGCACGCCACGGCGCCCCCCGCCGGCGGCCGCGGCCGAGCGGCAGGCGGGCGAGCGGCGCGGAGGAGTGGGGGGCCCCCCCCCCGGGGGGGGGGGGGGGCCCGGGGGCCGGGCGCGCCCCCGGGGGGGGGGCGGGGGGGCCCCCGCGCGGCTGGCGGGCGAGCGGCGCGGTGGAGTGCGGCCCGGCCTCCTGGAGGAGGCCGGGCCGCGGCACGTCACGTTCACCTGAGGAAGGAGGGCCGGGTCACACGGGCCGGGTGCGCCCCTCCCAGTACGGCTCGCGCAGGCGCCGCTTGTACAGCTTGCCGTTGGGGTCGCGGGGCATCTCGGTGATGAAGTCGATGCTCTTGGGCCGCTTGTAGCCGGCGAGTCGACCGGCGCAGTGGTCGAGAAGGGCGGCGGCGAGGCCGGGACCGGGCTCATGACCGGGGGCGGGTTCGACGACGGCCTTGACCTCCTCGCCCCAGTCGTCGTGCGGGATGCCGAAGGCGGCGGCGTCGGCGACGGCGGGGTGGGCGAGCAGGGCGGACTCGATCTCGGCGGGGTAGATGTTGACGCCGCCCGAGATGATCAGGTCGATCTTGCGGTCGCGGAGGAACAGGTAGCCGTCCTCGTCGAGCACGCCCAGGTCGCCGACCGTGAAGAAATCGCCGATGCGGTTCTTCCGCGTCTTCGCCTCGTCCTTGTGGTAGCTGAAGCCGCCCGTGGTCATCCTCATGTACACGGTGCCGAGTTCACCGGGCGGGAGCCGGTTGCCGTCGTCGTCGAAGATCGCGAGTTCGCTGATGGGCCAGGCCTTGCCGACCGTGCCGGGTTTCTTCAGCCATTCCTCGGTCGTGGCGAAGGCGCCGCCGCCCTCGCTGGCCGCGTAGTACTCCTCCACGCAGTCGCCCCACCAGTCGATCATGGCCCGTTTCACGTGGTCGGGGCAGGGCGCGGCGCCGTGGATGGCGTGCCGCATGGCGGAGACGTCGTAGCGCGCCTTCACGTCGTCGGGGAGGGCGAGGAGCCGGTGGAACTGGGTCGGGACCATGTGGGTGTGGGTGCACCGGTGGGCGTCGATGAGGCGGAGCATCTCCGCCGGGGTCCACTTGTCCATGAGGACCAGCCGGTGCCCGATGTGCAGGGACGCGCCCGCGAACTGGAGGACGGCCGTGTGGTACAGCGGCGAGCAGACCAGGTGCACGTTGTCGTCGAAGGGCCTGATCCCGAAGATGCCGAGGAAGCCGCCGAGGTAGGCCTCCTCGGGGAGCTTGCCGGGCAGCGGGCGCCGGATGCCGCGCGGGCGGCCCGTCGTGCCCGAGGTGTAGTTCATGACCCAGCCGAGGGTGCGCTCGGAGGGCGCCGACTCCGGTTGCCCGTCGAGGAGTCGGGCGTACGGCCGGAAGCCCTCGACCTCGCCGACGGCGTACCGGTGGGCGGGCGGGAGTCCGGCCTCGTCGGCGGCTCGGCGGGCCTGTTCGGCGAAACGCTCGTGTGCGAGGAGGACCTTGGCGCCGGAGTCGGAGACGATCCAGGCGATCTCGGGGCCGACGAGGTGGTGGTTGACGGGGACGAGGTAGAAGCCGGCCTGGGTGGCGGCCAGGTAGGCGGTGAGGAACTCGGCCGAGTTGGGCAGGACGACGGCGAAGGTGTCGCCGCGTTCCAGTCCGGCCGCGCGCAGGCCGTGGACCAGGCGGTTGGCGGCGGCGTGCAGACGTCCTGCGGTCCACTGCTCGCCGTCCGGGGCGATCAGGACCGTACGGCCGGGGTCCTGGGTGGCCTGGGCCCAGAATCCGGCGGGGGGTGTGCTCGTCACTGGCCGCTCCTTCCGGCGATGCGGTTGACGCGGTCCACGGCTTGTTCGAAGCCGCGGGTGAGGTCGTCGAAGACGGCCCGGACGCTGCGCACGTCGTTCATCCGGCCGACGATCTGGCCGACCGGTGTGCCGAGCAGGGGGTCGACCTCGTACTTCTGGATGCGTGAGACGGCCTCGGCGACGAGCAGGCCCTGCAGGGGCATCGGGAGGGTGCCGGGCCCGTCCGGGTCGTCCCAGGCGTCGGTCCATTCGGTGCGGAGCTGGCGTGCGGGCTTCCCGGTGAGCGCGCGGGAGCGGACGGTGTCCCCGGAGCCGGCGGCGAGGAGCTTGCGGGTGAGGGCGGGCGAGTGCAGGTCGGCCTCGGCGGTGGTCAGCCACAGGGAGCCCAGCCACACGCCCTGGGCGCCCAGGGCGAGGGCGGCGGCGATCTGGCGTCCGCTGCCGATGCCGCCGGCGGCCAGCACGGGCAGCGGGGCGACGGCGTCGACGACCTCCGGGGTGAGCACCATGGAGGCGATCTCGCCGGTGTGGCCGCCGGCCTCGTAGCCCTGGGCGACGACGATGTCGATGCCCGCGTCCTTGTGCTTCAGCGCGTGCCGGGCGCTGCCCGCGAGGGCGGCGACGAGCACGCCCCGCTCGTGGGCGCGGGCGACCACGTCGGCGGGCGGGGAGCCGAGGGCGTTGGCGAGCAGCCGGATCGGGTAGTCGAACGCGACGTCGAGCTGGCTGCGGGCGACCTGCTCCATCCAGCCGGTGATCCGCCAGCCGGAGGCCTCGCCCTCGGCCAGCTCGGGGACGCCGTACTTGGCGAGGGTGTCCCGGACGAATCGCCGGTGCCCCTCGGGGATCATCGCCTCGACATCGGCCTCCGTCACGCCTTCGACCTTCTTGGCGGGCATGACGACGTCGAGCCCGTACGGCCGGCCGTCGACGTGCGCCTCGATCCAGTCGAGGTCGCGCTTGAGGTCGTCGGGGGCGGTGTAGCGGACCGCGCCGAGCACGCCGAAGCCGCCGGCGCGGCTGATGGCCGCGGCGACGGCGGGGAACGGCGTGAAGCCGAAGACGGCGTGCTCGACTCCCAGGTGGTTGCTCAGCTCCGTCTGCATGGGCGCAGGATGCCGCAGGCGCCCGGACGACGGAAGAGGTTTTCTGATGCTCCGTCAGATTTCTGGTCGGCGGCGGGCCCAATACGTCCGTCGACCGGCCCAGTGCGTCCGTCGGTCGGCCCAGGACGTCCGTCGGGCGGGCCCCCGCGGGCCCGCCGCCGCCCCGGGGGGGCGCCCATCGGGCGCCGACGCGTTGAAGACGGCCGTCTGCACCTCGTTCGGCCCGTCGAAGTGGTCCTGCTTCAGCCCGTTGAGGCGGCTGACGACCTTGTCGTCGGCCTTGTTCCTCCGGGCACGCTCCACCAGGTGCTGCTTGTCCGTCGGGTAGTCCATGCCGCTGAGGGCTTTCTGCAGGTCGATGGGGCTGAGTTCCGCCATGACAGCCTCCTGTCACAGATGCGGTCTTCTTCCGTTGCCGCAGTACCCCTCCCCGCCCTGCTCATGCGGCACGTCAGCCCTCTTCTGCCTCAAGCAGCGCCATCGCCGCGTTGTGCCCCGGCACCCCGCTCACCCCTCCCCCGCGCACCGCGCCCGCCCCGCACAGCAGGACATTGGCGTGCCGGGTCTCCACGCCCCAGCGGCCGGTGCCCTCCTGGGCGTACGGCCAGGTCAGGTCGCGGTGGAAGATGTTGCCGCCGGGCAGGCCGAGGTCGCGCTCCAGATCCAGCGGGGTCTTCGCCTCGATGCAGGGGCGGCCGTCGGAGTCGGTGGCCAGGCAGTCGGCCAGGGGTTCGGCGAGGTGGGCGTCGAGCTGGGCGAGGGTCGCCGTCAGCAGTTCCTCGCGTACGGCGTCGTTGTCCCGTGCGAAGAGCCGGGCGGGCGTGTGCAGGCCGAACAGGGTCAGCGTCTGGTAGCCCCGCTCGACCAGGTCCGGGCCGAGGATTCCGGGGTCGGTCAGGGAGTGGCAGTAGATCTCGGAGGGCGGGGCGGCGGGCAGGTCACCGGCGGCGGCCTGGGCGTGGGCGGCGGCCAGCTGCTCGTAGCCCTCGGCGATGTGGAAGGTGCCGGCGAAGGCCTCGCGCGGGTCGACCGAGGTGTCCCTCAGCCGGGGCAGCCGCTTGAGCAGCATGTTCACCTTGAGCTGGGCGCCCTCGGCGGGGGCGGGCGGCTCGTCGCCGGTGAGGGCGGCGAGCGCTTGCGGGGAGGCGTTCACGAGGACGTGCCGGGCGGCGGCGACGCCCTCCCCGTCGGCAGTGCGGTAGGTGACCTCGGCGCTGCGGCCGTCCGTGGCGATCCGTACCGCCTCGTGCCCGGTGGCGATGACGGCGCCGGCCTCGCGGGCCGCGGTGGCCAGGGCGTCGGTCAGGGCGCCCATGCCGCCGACGGGGACGTCCCAGGCGCCGGTGCCGCCGCCGATGACGTGGTAGAGGAAGCAGCGGTTCTGCTTCAGGGAGGCGTCGTGGGCGTCGGCGAAGGTGCCGATGAGCGCGTCGGTCAGGACCACGCCCCGCACCAGGTCGTCCGCGAAGTGCTCCTCGACGGCGACGCCGATCGGCTCCTCGAAGAGGGTCCGCCACGCCTCCTCGTCGTCGACGCGCCGGCGCAGTTCCTCCCGGGAGGGCAGCGGCTCGGTGAGCGTCGGGAAGACCCGCTGGGCGACACGCCCGGTCATGCCGTAGAAACGCTGCCAGGCCGCGTACTCCCGCTCGCCGCCCGTCAGCCGCGCGAACGCCTCCCGCGTGCGCTCCTCGCCCCCGCCCACGAGCAGCCCGGTCGGCCGCCCGCCGCGCTGCACGGGCGTGTACGAGGAGATGGTGCGGCCCTGGACGCGGAAGTCCAGGCCCAGGTCCCGCACGATCTTCCGCGGCAGCAGGCTGACCAGGTACGAGTAGCGCGACAGCCGGGCGTCCACACCGGCGAACGGGCGGGTGGAGACGGCGGCTCCCCCGGTGTGGTCCAGCCGCTCCAGCACCAGCACGGACCGTCCGGCCCGGGCCAGGTAGGCGGCGGCGACCAGCCCGTTGTGACCACCGCCGACGATGACGGCGTCGTAGGCGCGGCGGCTCCCGTGTCCCGCGTGTCCCTCGTGTCCTTCGCGACCTTGGTGTCCTTCGTGTGCAGGCATGGTTCTTCGTAACACGAGGTGATCAAGGTCGGCCAGGGCTGGGCGGCCAGGCGTCCGCCGGGCGCGGTCAGGGGCGGCGCAGACGTACGGCCAGGAAGGTCGGCGTGCGGTGCGTCTTCTCGTACCGGCCGGGGTCCAGCAGCCGGGCCTCCTCCGTGGCCCGCGGCTCCGCCAGCTCCTCGAGGACGTATCCGGCGCCGAGCAGCTCGCCCAGGAACGTCTCCAGCGTCATCCTCCGGTAGGTGATGGCGTACCCCGAGCCGAACGGCAGGGTGACCCGGTCGTCGGCGAAGTAGGAACCGCCGAAGTAGGTCCAGTCGGCGGTGGGGTGGGTGGTGGAGACGAGGAGGGAGCCGCCCGGCCGCAGGACACGGCGGATCTCGGAGAGGAGCTGGGCGCGGGCCTCGACGTGGTGGTAGACGAGGGCCAGCACGGCCAGGTCGAACGACCCGTCGGCCAGGAGGGTCAGCGGCTCCTCCAGGTCGTGGTGGTGCAGCGCGACATCGGCCCGCCCGGCGAGGCGTTCGCGCGCCGCGCGCAGCAGGCTCTCACTGCCGTCCACGCCCACGACCCGCGCGGCGCCCCTGTCCAGAAGTGCGGCGGCGTAGTGCCCGGCCCCGCAGCCGAGGTCCAGCACCCGCAACCCGCTCACCTCACCGGCGAGCCGGAGCATGGCGGGACGGTCGGTGTAGGCGTTGTACGGGCTCGTGGTCGCGCGGACGGCGAACTCCTCGCCCATCTCTCCGTGGTACGCGGTCTCAGCGGTCATCCCGCCATCCAAGCAACTGTCACCCGGCCTTGTCCGGTGACGGACGTGTCCCGGGGCCGAGCCGGGCCATGGCCCGGAGGATGTGCTTGGGCGGCAACTGCCAGCGCAGGCGTGCGGGTACGGTGCGCAGGACGGCACCCGTGGCGCGCAACTGCCGGGTGACGGTGGCGGATCGCGGGGCCGGTCTGCCGTAGAGCTCGTGCGCGTACGGCGGCAGGGAGGCGTACGCCAGGTGGGCCACGTGCCGCCACAGCAGGGCGCGTGCCGGGACGAGCAGGGGGTGCGTCGGCGGTCGGAGCAGGAAGTCGTCCACCGCGCGGGCCTCGTCCCCGGCGGCGAGTTCGGGCCGCACCTTCTCGAAGTAGGCGTCCATCTCGGCCCGGTCGGCCGGTACGGCGTCGGGGTCGAGGCCGACGAGGCGGGCGCTGACCCGGTGTTCGGCGAGGTAGCGGTCGGCCGCCGCGTCCGTGAGGGGGTAGCCGGAGCGGCGCAGGACGTGCAGATAGGAGTCGATCTCGGCGCAGTGCACCCACAGCAGCAGTTCGGGTTCGTCGACGCCGTACCGCTCTCCTGTGTCCGGGTCGGTCGCCGACAGCATGCGGTGGATCTTGCGGACGCGGGCGCCGGCCTTCTCCGCGGCCTCGCTGGTGCCGTACGTCGTGGTGCCGACGAAGTGGGCGGTGCGCATGAGGCGGCCCCACGCGTCGCTGCGGAAGTCGGAGTTCTGCATGACGCCGCGGACCGCGCGCGGGTGCAGTGCCTGGAGGTACAGCGCCCGGACGCCGGCGACCCACATCATCGGGTCGCCGTGCATCTGCCAGGTCACCGAGCGGGGGCCGAACAGCCCTGGGTCACCGGTCATACCGGCAGTGTGACCGGTCTGCGCGGTCGGCACCAGTGCCGTTCCGTACGACGCGCACGGCCCCGCCCCGCAGGCACGAGCCGCCCACCTGTGATCAAGCGCGATACATTCCGCCTCGGCGAACATACGGAGGTGCCGTGGGCGAGCAGGACGAGCAGAGCGAGATCACGACCGCGAAGGAGGCGGCCGGCAACGAGCTGGTCCTGGCGTTCGGGCGGTTGCAGGGGGCCGCGAACCGGCTGGAGTACATCCTGGGCCGGCGGATCGAGGAGGAGTGCGGGATCAGCCACCTGATGTTCGAGGTGCTGCTGATCCTCGGGCGGGCGGGCGAGCCGGGGCTGTCGATGCGGGCGATCAGCCAGGAGCAGGTCCTGACCACGGGCGGCGCGACCCGGCTGGTGGACCGGATGGAGGCGGCGGGGCTGGTGCGGCGCGTCACGGATCCGCAGGACGGACGGGGGCGACTGGTGCGGCTGACGCCGCTCGGGGAGGAGACCGCCGTACGCGCCTCCCGGCTCCACGTGGAGAACATCAAGCGATACTTCCTGGAGCCCCTGCCCCCCTCCCACCGGGAACGCTTCGCGGAGGACCTGCGGATTCTCAGCCACTCGGCCCGCGACTCCCTGCCGCTGCTGCCCTGATCGGCCGTTTCGAACAGTTCGTGGACACCGCCAAGGCCCGTGAGGCCATGACCTCGGACGCGTAACCGCGCGCGGACAGGTCCCAGGCCCACAAACAGTCGAGCGCCGTGGCCGCGAATCGGCGTCCCACGCGGGCGGCGGGGCGGGGGGCGCCCCCCCCGGCCCGCCCCCGCCCCATCACCGAGCCGCCGGTCAGGCCTGTTCTTCGTCCAGCTTGGCGACCACGCGCTCGGAGATCTGGGCCAGCGTCCGCAGCTCCGCCGGAGTGACATGGTCGAGGAACAGCGAACGCACCGCCTCCACATGGAGGGGAGCGGCCGCTTCGATCGCGGCACGCCCCGCCTCCGTGATCACCACGAAGGCGCCGCGACCGTCCTCCGCGCACTCCTCGCGCACCACCAGCCCCCGCGAGGCCATCCGGGCGATGTGGTGGGACATCCGGCTCTTCTCCCACTCCAGCGCCCGGCTCAGGTCCTGGTAACGCTGCCGGCCTTCCGGCACGTCCGTCAGATGGACCAACACCGCGAAGTCGGCGGCCGACACCTTCGACTCGGACTGCAACAAGCGCGCCAGGCGGCCCCCGAGCCTCTCATGCAGCCGGACGAAGCTCCGCCACGCGTGCTGCTCCTCGGGCGTCAACCATCGCACTGTCTCTCCCATGCAGAAAGTGTAAACATGATTGACAGGTCATCTACTTGTGCGCGCTTCGGACGGCGCCCACGACCACGCAGGCGCGGCGCGACCTGACACCGCCCCGCGCACCGAAGGCGGCCCGGACCGGCGGCCCGGGCCTTCGCGCACCGACTCAGCTCGTCCGGAACTTCGAGGCGTTCTCCGCCAGCCAGGCGTCGAAGCTCTTGAGCCCCGGGTTGAGCTCCCGCAGACGATCCAGGTCACGGGCGCCGGTGAACTCCCGGTCGAAGTCGCCGTAGTACTGGAACATGTTGCCGATCTCGACGGCCGCCGGAATGTCGAGGGCGCGGAAGACGTCGTAGGGCACCGACTGGAAGCGCACCGGCTCGCCGAGCGCGGCCGCCAGCTTCTCGGCGTACTGCGCGCCGGTCAGGTGGTCACCGGCCAGGCTGACGGTGTCGCCGACGAACCGCTCGCCGCCCTTGAGGATGGCGTGGGCCGTCCGGCCGATGTCCGCCACGTCCACTCCGGCGAGGAGCTTGCCGTCCTCCAGCGGCAGAGTCAGCGTCAGCACGCCGTCCTCGGCACGCCGGGGGCCCAGCCCCTGCAGGAAGCCCTGGAAGTAGAAGGTGGTGTTCAGGAAGGTCGTCGGCACCCCCTCCTGCCGGAACAGCTCGTTGCCCTCGCCCTTGGCGTCGAAGTGCGGCACGTTGTACTCGTCCTGCAGGACGGGCATCCGGTCGTCGTCCAGCGGCAGCAGCTCGCGGGTGTCCTCCAGCGTCGACCAGACCACGTGGCGCAGGCCGGCGGCCTTGGCGGCCCGTGCCAGGACGTTGATCTCTTCCTTTTCCTTGGCCGCCGAGCCGTGCGCCCAGAAGTTGGTGACGAGGAAGGCACCGTAGGCGCCCTCCAGCGCCTTGTGCACGGTCGGCTCGTCGTCGTAGTCCGCATACACGACCTCGGCCCCCAGCGCGGCGAGTTCCCGGGCGGCGGGCGAGGCGGGGTTCCGGGTGAGCGCGCGCACCGTGAAGCCCGAGTCCGGATCCGCGAGGATCGCCCGTGCGGCACCACCGCCCTGGGCGCCCGTCGCTCCGGCGATCGCGATGACCAGCTTGTCACTCATGGCACCTGTCCCTCTTCTTGGAGTTGGGGTCCTTGTTGACGCGTCAACACAACATATCCCGGGTCCGTTGATGCATCAACTTCAGTGCGAGGGTGAGTCGTCGTCGACGATGTCGCCGCCGCGCGTCGGGCCCGTCGGTCGGTCGCGGAGTGGCCGAGGGGCCCGACGGTCAGGACGCGTACCGCGGTGTCCACTGCGTCGCCGAGACCGCGGCGCGCAGCTCGGCCTCCGTGGCCTTGGGCGCGACCCCGTCCTCGACCGCGGTCTTCGCCACGGCCAGCGCGACCTCGCGGGCCGCGTCCCGCATACCGGCCAGCGGAGGCAGCAGTGGGGTCACCCCGTCGGAGCCCGCCCGCACCGCGCACTCCCCCACGGCCCGCGCCGCCGCGACCATCATGCGGTCGGTCACCCGTGAGGCCCGGCAGGCGGCCACGGCCAGCCCGACGGCGGGGAAGACGTAGACGTTGTTGGCCTGCGCGACCGGCACTTCGCGCCCGTCCAGGTTCAACGGCGGGAAGGGCGAGCCGGTGGCGATCAGCGCCCTGCCGTCGGTCCAGCGGGCGAGGTCTGCGGGGTCGGCCTCGGAGTGCGAGGTCGGGTTGGACAGCGGAAGGATCACCGGCCGGTCGCAGGCGTCGGCCATGCCCCGCACGATCTCCTCGGTGAACGCGCCGTGCGCGGTGGACAACCCGATCAGCACCGTCGGCTTCACCTCGCTGACGACCCGCGCCAGATCGGGCGCGTCCGCGCCCCACTCCCGTACCTCCGCGTCGTCGCGCGCGTAGACGCCCTGCTCGGGCGTGAGGTCACTGCGGGAGCGCACCAGCAGGCCGTCGATGTCGACGAACCAGAAGCGGTCGGCCGCCTGCTGCTGGGAGAGGCCTTCCTCGACGAGGGCGGTACGGATCATGTCGGCGACCCCGATCGCCGCGGATCCCGCGCCCAGGACCACGATGCGGTGGTCGGTCAGCTGCGATCCGGCGATGCTCGTGGCGGTGCTCAACGCGCCGAGCGCCACGGCCGCGGTGCCCTGGATGTCGTCGTTGAAGGTCAGCAGCCGGTCCTGGTAACGGCTGAGGATCGGACGGGCGTGGGCGGTCGCGAAGTCCTCCCACTGCAGCAGGGTGCCGGGGAGTTCGGCCTCCACGGCGGAGACGAACGCCTCGATCATGTCGTCGTACTCGGCGCCGGTGACGCGGTGGCTCCTGCGGCCGAGATAGTGCTCGTTGGCCAGCAGTTCCTCGTTGTCGGTGCCGACGTCGAGCAGGATCGGGAGGGTACGCGCCGGGTGGATGCCGCCGATGGCGGTGTAGAGGCTGAGCTTGCCGATGGGGATGCCCATGCCGCCGACGCCCTGGTCGCCCAGGCCCAGGATGCGCTGGCCGTCGGTGACGACGATGACGTCGACCTCGCGGCCCGGCCGGTTGCGCAGGATCTCGCGGAAGCGGTGCCGGTCCTCGTACGTCAGGAACAGACCGCGTGGCCTGCGGTAGATCTCACTGAAACGGCGGCAGGCCTCGCCGACCGTCGGGGTGTAGACGACCGGCAGCATCTCCTCCAGGTGCCGGGTCAGCAGTCCGTAGAAGAGCACCTCGTTGGTGTCCTGCAACTGCCGCAGGTAGATGTGCCGGTTGAGCGGCTTGTCGTACCCGAGGAACGCCTCGTACGCACGGTCCGCCTGCTCCTCGAGCGTCTCGGTCGCCGGTGGCAGCAACCCGTCCAGGCCGAGTTCGGCGCGCTCCCGCGGGCTGAAGGCGGTCCCCTTGTTGAGCAGTGGATCGGCGAGCAGGGCCGCGCCGTGGGCGCCGGCTGGGTTGGTCGATGCCATGACGTTCCTCAGTTCGGACTGTGCGTCGGGTGGTCGGGGACGGGGGAGGTTGCGCAGGTCGGCGCGTGCCGGGTCCAGCATCCTGCCGACGCCGCACGGTCGTCTTCACCGGCGGATCGTGCGACTTCACCGTGCGCAGCTCACCCATCAGCATGCCGAGTCCCCCGTCGCCCGACAACGAAATCACCTGGCGTCCGCGGTCGGCGGCGCGCCGCCGGCGTGCGTCAGCGCGTTGGCCACGCGCTGTTTCCCAGCGCGCGCTGCATGGCGATGCGCAGCCACCCGGGGCATCCGGCCCCTCGAGGCGGCCGGGTGGCCGCGAAGGCGGGCGGGCGTTCGTCCGCGCCGCCCGCCGGCGCGAACACCGGCGTCAGAGGAGTTCGAGCAGCTTCTCGGTGAACTCGTCGGTGGTCGCCGTACCGCCCAGGTCGCGGGTGCGGACGTCCGACCTGTCCAGGACGGCGGCGATGGCGTCGCCGGGTCCCGCCCCTGCTGCACCTAGTGCCGCGGCAGGCAACGTTCGCCCCGTCGCGACGCCCGGCACGCCCTCTCGCCGCACCGGCCGAAAGCCCAAGTACATCCAGTACGAGGGCTTCCGGCCGGCACACCGAGAGCACGCACCGGACGCCGCTCCTCA
>NZ_JBNCAQ010000047.1:0-73263 GCF_049808595.1 Streptomyces aurantiaciflavus
CCGGGGCCGCCACGGGCCCTCGCGCCGGCGAGGCCCCGGACACCCTGGGCGCCGACGTGGGTAGGGAACGGCGGCTTCGGGTGCCCGTACTCGAGCCCTTGGTGGGCGGGTGCGGCCGTGAGCAGTATTTATATATGCCGACGCCTTTGCAAGACGTATGAAAACATTCATGCGTGAAATGCCGAGAATAGTCCGTCTGTGCGTTTTTGTGACGGGGGGTGCGGGGAGCGGTGCCGGGCTCGGCTCGGGAGCTACTCCCGCAGAAAGAACTGATGCTGCTCTGCTATCTGTTCGTACTCCTCCAGGCGGGCCTGGGTGCGCTCCGGGCCGGCGTCCGTCATGGCCTGGAGCAGCGCGGCGGCCATCACTCCGGGGGCGGCGTAGGAGTCGAAGACCAGACGGGAGCCGGTGCCGGTGGCGAAGGTGACGTCGGCCTCGTCGGCCATCGGGCCCAGCGCCAGATCCGTCACCAGCGCCACCCGGAGACCGGCACTGCGCGCGACCCGCACCGCGGTGAGCGTCTCCTGCGCGTGCCGGGGCATCGAGAAGGCCAGCACCCATGTCCCGCCCGCCTCCCGGGACTGCAGCAGCGCGTCGTACGCGACGCTGCCGCCTCGCGTCACCAGCCGGACGTCCGGGTGGATGCGGCGCGCGGCGTAGGCGAAGTACTCGGCCAGCGAGGCCGAGATGCGCAGGCCCAGGATGGTCAGCGGGGTCGAGGCCGACAGCTGCCGGCCGATGTCGATGACCTGGTCGGGGTCGGCGAAGTCCCGGCGCAGGTTCTCCAGGTTCTCGATCTCCGCGTCGACCGCCGCCTGGAGCTCGTTGCTCCGGTTCACCTCGGCCGGTGCCGGCCCGCCGGCCAGCGTGCCGAGCGTGATCGACTGGAGCTTCTCCCGCAGCGCCGGGTAACCGCTGAACCCCACCGCGGCCGCGAACCGGGTCACCGAGGGCTGGCTCACGCCGACGCGGTCGGCGAGATCGGTGATCGACAGGAACGCGGCCTCGGTGATGTGCTCGATCAGGTACTGGGCGATCCGCCGCTGCCCCGGCGACAGGTGGGGCCCGTCGAAGAGCGCCCGGAGCCGGGTGGTCGGGGACACCTCCGCCTCCGGAGCGGTCTTGCCCGAGGTGATCGTGGTCGCCTGTGCGCGTGCCTGTTGAGGCGATGGCACCGGTCCTCCTCCTTTGTCTCCCACGAAACTCAACATAGCCCACGGACCGTGCCGGACCCGGTGCCCCGAGAGCGCGTACCTGCGCCTACCGCCGGTACGGGGGTGACGTCAGGAACGGTGTGGGGGCACCGAGGAGGGGGCGTGGGACAGCGAGGGGCACGCGTGCGGCACCGGGGAGCGCGCGTGGGGCACCGAGGAGGGACGGCGCCCATGAGGCCGTGGGCCGGGGAGAAGGTGCTCGTCATCGTCCGCCCCGCGATGACACCGCCGGGGCGGTCGCGGGAGCCGGCGGCGGAACAGGCCTCTGAGCCCGCTCCGCCGTCGGCTCCCGCCCCGAGGGCGTTACCGCTTCAGGAGTCGTACCGACAGACCGTCTGCCGTGTAGACGGGTACGGCCCGCAGCGTGTCGGAGTTCAGCTCGACGCGGTCGAACTGGCCGCGCAGGGCCGGGGCGCCGATCACGCGGACAACGCTCCCGGCGGCCGGGGGCTTCTCGTCGTCGAGGCGCAGCGACAGCACGCTGCCCCTGCCCAGCACGACCCGGCGCGTCACGGTCAGGACCGCCTTGTGCCGGCCCGCGCGCAGCGTCGGCTCCAGCGTGCCGGCCTCCTGCGCGAACACGCCGTGCACCTGCACCGGTTCGTCGATCCGCACGGTCCCGCCCAGGACCCGTACGTCACCGTGGCCCAGCGCGTGGGCCGAGGCCGACACCAGGACGCCGTCCTCCACCGCGGTCCCGCCCGTGTACCGGTTGTGCCCGGTCAGCGTGAGCGTGCCGGTGCCCTTCTTCGTCAGACCGCCCCGCCCGTCGATGTCGTTGCGCCAGGCGTCTGCCGCGTGGAAGCCGCCGGCCGCCGCGTCCAGCGTGACCGTCACGTCGGAGTCGAAGGAGCCGTAGCCGTCCGCCGCCGCGAACAGGTTGAGGCGGCCCCACTGCTCGAAGCCGTCCAGCAGCACGTACCCGGCGGGCAGCGCCGTCGTGCGCAGCACCTCCCGGCGCTGGGCCGCGTCCAGGTACGGCAGCCGGGTCTCCAGCAGCACCTCCGCGCCCTTGGGCACGGTCAGCGGCTGGTTGCGGCCCTCCCGGGTGAGCACGTAGGTGAGACGCGGCTCGACGGCACGGGCGTTGGCGCGCCGGTCGGCGTACGGATCGCCCGCGGCGGGGTGGGCGTACGAGAACAGGGTGTCGGCCGTCGTGCCGGTCTGCCCCGTGAAGTACGCCAGGGCCTGCGCCCGCGCCGCCTTCTTGAGCTCGGCGTTGGCCGGGTCGGCGAGCGTGGCCGCGGCGAGCGCGGTGGCCATGATGCGGCCGCCCATGACGTCGACCGTGGAGTGCATGCCGGAGACGATCCGGGTGTGGCTGAGCTCGAACGCGCGAGTCACCAGCTCCTGGAACCGCTCGGGCACCGCGTAAGCGAACGCCAGGGCCGCCAGGTGGAAGGCGTTGGTGTGCCCGCTGGGGAAGCCGCCGTCGTCGACGGGGGAGGTGCTGCGCTGACGCAGCAACTGCGTGACGACGACCACCTTGGAGTCGTACACCGGATAGCCGAGCGCGTCGGTCCTGCCGGTGTCGACGACCTCGCTGTCCTCGTTCATGCGCCACGGGCGCGGGTACTGGAAGGCGTACTTGCCGGGGTTGCCGGAGGCGAACGGGCCACGCACGGTGTCGACCAGCTTGGCGACCTGGCCGAGGTCAGAGGTGTACGAGCCCGCGCCGATCGCGGAACCGGCCGGGGCGCCGGCGGGCACGGCGTCGCTGATCGTCGTCGGTGGCGTGGTGTCCGGGGCGCTGGTGATCGAGGTGACCGCCTTGGCGCCCGCCTTGTAGAGGTCGGCGAGCGGGCCCAGGGCGGCGATCATCGCGTAGCTCTGATGCTGGCGGTCGTAGACGAAGGCCTCCTTGGCCTGCGCCTCCGTGCGGGCGGAGGTGACGCGGGCGCAGTAGCGCATGTTGGCGCGCAGGACGTCGGGCCTCAGCGGCGTCCCGGTGTTCCAGGCGGAGCCCGTCTTCCAGACCTCGGCCATGCCGCCGAGGATCCGCACCACGGCGTTGGTCTCGGGCGTGAGGTTCGTCAGGACGTTCGTCTTGTAGTCGTCGACGAACGCGGCGGCGGCCGTGGCGGCCTTCGCGTCGGCGGCGCCCAGCCAGGAGACGAGGGTCGGCGCGGCGACCAGTGCGGCGGAACCGCCCAGGGAGGCCTTCAGGAAGCCCCTCCTGTTCACGGCCGAGTGAGTGCGGTGCCCGGCGGGTGACGGCATGGATGTGCCTCTCTTGAGTTCTTCGGCCGTGCGGCCACGGGGGGACGTGCGATGTGGTGCGAGGTGCGACTCTGACGGTTTCTGACGAGCAGTGAGCCGAACGGTGCGTACGAGCGAAGATCTACGGCCGAGTCGTGTCCCATCGGCGAGGACTCGGCGACCGTGACGTGTCTCGAGGGTGAACGGGGGCCCGCGGCCTGTGGGTGATCGCGAACGCTTCCCGAGTGCGCCTGCCGCGGGTGGGACCGTCGGGGTCGTACCGGCGCGGCGAGCCCGTCGTCAGTCGGGCGCAGTGCTGCCTGTCGGTGAGAGTGGAACTCGGCTGTGCAGTCCTGAGCGACGGGCTGCGCAGCACCACCACGACCCACTCGCGTGGTACGGCGGCTGCTGGAGCGTCGGGCCGGCCGGAGGGGCGCCGGTGTGCGAGAAGGCCGTCGCCTTCAGGCGCGTGACGGAGGCCGTGGCCAGAGGCGGGCGACCGGGACCCGCGCCGCGGGGTGACCAGGGGTCCGCGGCCCCCGGAATCCGTCTCGGCGGCGCTCGTGCGAGGGCCACCGCCCCGGCCGACGGCGGAAGGTGCCTGGGCCATGCCTGCGTGCCTCGCGGGGTGTCGGCTGGAGCGTGGCGTCCGTGGCGTGCCCGACGGCTGCCTCACGGGTATGCCGCCCCCGGAATCCGTCTCGGCGGCGCTCGTGCGAGGGCCACCGCCCCGGCCACCGGCAGACGGTGCCTCGGCTGTGTCTTCGTGCCCGGTGGGGTGCCGGCGAGGGCTCGGCGGGCGTAAGGCGTGCCACGGCTGAAGGGGTCCGGGGCCCCCGGAACGCCTCACAGCAGCGTCCTCGCGAGAGCCACCGCGCCCTCCACCGGCGGGACGCGCAGCGGCCGGGGCCGTGCGCCCGGCACGGCGGCGGCGAGCGCGGCGGCGAACGCCTCGTACAGGGCGGGCTGGCCGAGCACCGTGCCGCCCGCCACGACGACGTCGTCCACCGCGGCGCCGCGGGCGGCGAGCCGGGCGACGAGCGCGGCGAGCGCCTCGCCCGCCTCGGCGATCACGGCACGGGCGAGGAGCGAGCCGTCGGCGGCGGCCGCGAAGACGGCAGGGGCGTGCCGGCCCCACTCGGCGGAGACGTCCGAGGCGGCCTCCAGCGCCGCGCCGAGCGCGGGCACCTCCGGCACGCCGAGCGCGGCGAGCAGACCGAGGGCGAGGGCGTCCGGCTCCTCCCCGCGATCGTGCGCGGCCCATACGGCGCGGGCCGCCTCCCGGACGAGCCCGGCGGCGCCGCCCTCGTCGCCGAGGACCGCGCCCCAGCCGCCCACCTGCACCGGTGTGCCGTCGGGCAGCAGACCGACCGCGACCGAGCCGGTGCCGGCGACCAGCCCGGCGCCCTTGTCCAGTCCGGCGGCGGGCACCAGGAGTTCGGCGTCGCCCACGATGTGCGCGGGCACGCCGAGAAGTTCTCGAACGGCGGTACGGATCTCCGCGCACTGCCGTGGTGTCTCACAGGCGTGTGCCCCCACGGCGAGCGCGGCGGGGCGTGCGCCGGGAGGCAGGGCCTCGTGCACGAGTCGGGCCAGCCAGCGCGCGGCGGCGGCCGGGTCGTGCGGCCGCCATCCGCTGCTGGCGCGGACGTGGTCGGCCACGACGTCGCCGCCCGCGAGCGCGCGCAGATGCGTCTTGGTACCACCCACGTCGACACCGACCACGAGGGGGCACGAAGGGGGAGAGTCCTGCACGGATCCTCTTTCGTCGTTGCGCCGGGGCCTGTCCTTCGGATCAGGCCGGCTCCGAGCGCCGCTTGGGTCCCCCTGAGGGGGAGTGCATGCGAGGGCCCGTGACGTCCGGCACGATCCGGAGGGCAGGCCCCCACTGCGACGGCGGGCCAACCGTGACCTGGGGATGTGCGGGTTTTTCCGTGAACTAGGGAAGCCCCGGGACGGGCTTCTGACGAGGCACGGCAGGCGAGTACCGTGAAGTTCGTTAGGAAGTTAACTAACGAAGTACAGTGCGTCAAGAGCCGTCGCGCACTCGACCACCGAGGCCGCCCGTCCGGGCCGCCACGGGACGGGACAGCGCGCCCTCGTCGCATCCCATCGCCGCAGCCCGCCGAACCGATCGGCCGGGTGCGCGGCCCTGTACCCGTGTGGGGGAAACTGTGGAACACGACGTGGCGGAAGCCCCCCGCCTGACCGAGAGCGCGAGCGCGGTCTTCGCCGTGCTGGCCCGGGCGGGCAGTGCCACCCGGCCGCAGCTCGCGAGCCTGGCGGGGCTGTCCAAACCGACCGTGTCCGCCGCCGTGGCGGAACTGGAGAACGCCCGCCTCGCCGCGCACTCCGGCACCGCGTCCAGCGGCACCGGGCGCTCCGCGGCCGTCTACCGTCTCGGGCCGGCCGCCGGTGCCGTGCTCGCCGTCGACCTCGGCCCCGCCCTGACCCGGGTCCGCGGCTGCGCCCTGGACGGCACCCTGCTGGCCGAGGCCACCGCCTCCCGCAGGGACGCCGCCGACGCCGTGCGCGAGGCGCTGGCCGCGCTGCCCGAGGGCGTTCCGCTGCGCACCATCGTGGTCGCCGTCGGTGACGTCACCGCGCGGGACCGGCAGGGCAGCGGGATGCGCCCCGCCACCGCCAAGGCCGGTCCGGTCTTCGATGCCGTGGCCGTCGCGCTGCCCCCGGGCGTGCCCGTCCACCTCGAGAACAACGTCAACTGCGCCGCCCTGGCCGAGCTGCACGAGGGCGCCGCCCGCGGCCGCCACACCTTCGGCTATCTGCGGATCGGCGTCGGCATCGGTCTCGGCATCGTCGTCGGCGGCGAGGTGCTGCGCGGCTCCAACGGGGCCGCCGGAGAGCTGGCCCGGCTGCCCTACCCCTGGGACGAGGGCCGTGAGCCGCGCCGGGAGGCCCTGGAGGAGTACATCGGCGCCCGCTCCCTGCTGCGCCGGGCCAAGGACGCCTGGGAGGCCGCCGACGGCCCGTGTCCGCGCACCACCGAGCGGCTCTTCGCCCTCGCCGGACAGGGCCGGGCCACGGCTCGCGCGGTCGTCGGCCGCCACGCCGCCGACGTGGGCCGTCTCGCCGCCGCCGTGACCGCCGTGCTGGACCCGGGCCTGATCGTGCTGGGAGGCGGCACGGGCGCGGATCCGCAGCTCCTGCCCGGTGTGCGGGCCGAGCTGGCCAGACTGAGCTGGCCCACCGAGGTGGTCAGCAGTACGGTCGGGGATTCCGGCACCGTCGCCGGTGCCGCACGGCTCGCGGTCGCCCGGGGAGTCCAAACCGTGACCGAGGCCGCGCGGCCCAAGGATTGACGGCCTCCGACTCGGTCTGCCAATGTCCGGACAAGCGCTTTCTAAGTCGGCCGGGACGCCGACTTGGGTTGAGCATCCCGCCCGTACGCGAAGTACGGCAGCCGCACGAGGGCGTGCTTGTGCGACGACGGCCCTCATGGCCGGGGATCCCACCCGTCAGGAGCGACGCGGCCGGGCGAGGCCGCGCCCCCGGAAAGCGAAATTTCCTGCAAAATGCACCCGTGCCGCCTCGATCGGCGCCGTGCTCCGTCCCCTACGACGAAAAAGGGATCGAAGATGACCACTGTGGGTGTGCGGCGCTCCCGCCGACTCGGCCGCGGCGGCATACGCCGCCTGGCTCCCCTCGCTGCCGTGGCCACGGCAGGTGCCCTTCTGCTCTCCGCCTGCGGAGGTGGATCCGACTCGGGCGGGACCTCCAAGTCGCTGACGTTCTGGATCTCCACGGTTCCGGGACAGGACGCGGGCTGGAAGAAGATGGTGGCGCAGTACAAGAAGGAAACCGGCGTCGACGTCAAGCTCGTCAACATCCCCTACGACGGCTACACGACGAAGCTGCACAACGCCGCGCAGGCGAACTCCCTGCCCGACGTGGCGGCCGTGCCGGCGCTGGACCCGATCTGGTCGAACAAGCTGATCGACCTGAGCTCCATCGCCAACAACAAGAGCAACAACATCAACGCCAACTTCCTCGCCAAGGACTCGTCCGGGAAGGTGCTGTCCATCCCCTCGGACGTCACCGCGTCCGGCATGTTCATCAACAAGACGCTGTTCGAGAAGGCCGGCGTCTCCTTCCCCACCTCGCCCCAGAAGACCTGGACCTGGACCGACTTCATCAAGGCGGCGAACACGGTCCGGGAGAAGACCAAGGCCAAGTACTCCCTGACGTTCGACCAGTCGCCGTCCCGGCTGCGCGCCATGGTGTACGAGATGGGCGGGAAGTACGTCCACGCGGACTCCTCCGGCAAGTTCTCGGTGGACGCGGCGACCAAGAAGGCCGTGAACACCTTCGTCGGATGGAACGACGACAAGACCATGCCGAAGTCGGTGTGGACCAGCGGCGCCGACCCGTCCGCCATGTTCCAGAGCGGTGACGTGGTCGCCTACTGGTCCGGCGTGTGGCAGGTTCCCGCCTTCGCGGAGAGCATCAAGAAGTTCGAGTGGGCGAGCGTCCCGACTCCCGCCCAGCCGGTGCAGGCCAGCGACGTCAACAGCGGCGGCATGACGGTGGGCTTCAACAACAACGCCGACGCGGCCGCCGCCGCGAAGAAGTTCCTGTCCTGGCTGTACGAGCCGGCCCACTACCAGGCGCTGTGCGAGGCGTCCGGGTTCCTGCCGGTCGAGAGCGGTCTGAACCCGAAGTACCCCTTCACCTCCGAGGCGGCGCAGGCGGCGTTCAAGCTGTACAACGAGTCGATCCCGCTCTACGCCCCGATCTCCGGCTACTTCAACACCGCGCAGACGAACTGGGTGCTGAAGGGCAAGAGCCTCACCGAGGACCCGACCAAGACGGAGCTCGGCAAGGCGATCAACGGCCAGCAGTCGGCCGACAAGGCCCTGGAGAACATCGTGGCCGGCTACAACCAGCAGGTCGGCGGCTGATCGTGGGCCACAGGGCCGGGCGGCCGGGTCTCGATCCCACCGTCCGGCCCTGGCGCCCATGTGAGGCCGGGCTCATGGCGTGAGCCCCCACAGGAACCCATTCCACCAGCACGGAGTCAGGAAGATGACAAAACGCGCCTCGGACGTGTCCGTGAGCCCGCCCAGGAGACGCAGTAAGTACACCCTTGCGCCGCTCGTCCTCATCGCGGCCAACGTCGTGCTCTTCTCGCTGTTCTTCGTCTGGCCGGCGGTGATCGGGCTCGTCTACTCCTTCACGAACTACACGGGTGTGGGGGCGTTCCAGTTCGTCGGACTGGACAACTACAGCAACCTGTTCGGGGACTCCACCTTCTACGACGCGCTGTCCCGGACGCTGCTGTACACCGTGCTCGTCGTGCCGCTGAACTTCGTGCTCTCGCTGCTCGTCGCCAACCTGGTGGTGAGCAAGCAGGCCAAGGGCGCGTCGGTCGCCCGTGTCATCTTCTTCGTCCCGTGGCTCATCTCGCCCATCGTCGTGGGTGTCCTGTGGCGGTGGCTGTTCGGTGAGAACTTCGGACTGATCAACTACGTCATCGAGAAGCTCGGCGGGAACGCGATCGCGTGGCAGTCGAACGCGGACCTGTCGCTGGGCGTGGTGGTCATGGCGGGCGCCTGGTGGGGAACGGCCTTCTCGATGCTGCTGTTCATCGCCGCGATCAAGAACGTGCCGGTGTCCTACTACGAGGCCGCCTCGCTCGACGGGGCGGGCCCCTGGCGCCAGTTCATGAGCATCACCCTGCCGAGCATCGCGCCCACCTCCTTCATCGTGATCCTGCTCAACACGATCAACGCGATGAAGGAATACCCGCTCTTCCTCGCCCTCAACAACGGCGGACCGGGAACGTCGAACAACCTGCTCGTCCAGTACATCTATCAAACCGGCTTCAAAACGGGCCAGATCGGCTACGCGAGCGCCGCGTCGTTCGTGCTCATGCTCATCCTGATGGCCGTCGCGATCATCCAGCTGATCGTCAACCGGCGGATGGAGAACCGATGACAACCACAGACCTTCCCCGCCCGGTCGACGCCGGTCCCGGACGGGCCGTTTCCAAGAAGCGGCCCCGCAGAGCGGGCACCGGTGGGCTCCGAGGGGTGGTGTCCGCGACGACACTGCTGTGGATCCTGGCGGCCCTCTACGGTCTGCCGGTGCTGTGGTTCGTCCTCAGCTCCTTCAAGCCGGCGGGAGACCTGTTCTCCCTTCCGCTGACAGTGCTTCCGCACAACCCCACCCTGTCGGGTTACAAGGCGGCGTGGGACAGCGCCAACTTCTCCCAGTACTTCATCAACACGACCATCGTGTGCGTGATCACGACGATCCTCACGGTGGGAGCCAGCTGCTGCACGGGGTACGCGCTGGCCAAGTACGACAACAAGTGGCTCAAGGTGTTCTTCCTCTGCATCCTGGCCACCACGATGCTGCCGTCCGAGGTCATGCTCGCCCCGGAGTTCCTGGTCGTCCGCGACCTCGGCCTCTACAACTCCTTCGGCGGCATCATCCTCCCGGCCGTGCTCACCGCGACCGGATGCTTCATGTTCCGCCAGTTCTTCCTGACGGTCCCCAACGAGCTCATCGAGGCCGCCCGCATCGACGGCGCTCGCGAACTGTCGATCTTCCTGCGGATCATGGTGCCGATCTCCCGGCCCATCATGCTGACGCTCGCCATCCTGTCGTTCCAGTGGCGGTGGAACGACTACATCTGGCCGCTTCTGATGCTCAACGACCCCGACAAGTTCACCGTGCAGATCGGCATCCAGAGCCTCGTCGGGGCGCAGAACATCAACTGGTCGGTGCTGCTCGGCGGTTCGGTCATCTCCATGATCCCGCTGATCGCCGTCTTCCTGGTGTTCCAGCGGTACGTCATGAACGCCGACATCAACGCCGGACTGAAGGACTGACCTTGCCCACCCCGCTCGACCACGAGTTCGTCCGGTCGGTGGCCCGTGCCGCCGACCGGTCGGCCGTCCCCCTGGCGGACGGCCCGGACGAGGATCTCTCCGGTGTGACCCACCGCGTCCTGGCACGGCGGGTGAGGACTCTGGTCGCCGCCTACCGTTCCCCGGACTCGGCACTGCACGGCAGCGGCCAGGCCGTCGCCGCCGCGACGAACCACCTCCGGGCCCTGCGGGCCGCGCAGACCACCACCGGCCTCTTCGCCGGCGGCGACAACGTGCAGTCACCGCCGGACTCCGCGTTCACCGTCAACGACGTGTGCGACGCGCACGTCCTCGCCGCCGGCGCGGGACCAGAACTGCACGACGTCACGGCCGCGCTCGCCGAGATCGCCGGCGCCGCCTCCGGCAGTCTCCTGACCGGTGGGGTGCACACCCCGAACCACCGCTGGGAGCTGTGCGCGGCGCTGGCCCGGCTGCACCGGTCGTTCCCCGACGACCGGCTGCTCGACCGCGTCGAGGAGTGGCTCTCCGAGGGCGTCGACATCGACGCGGAGGGCCTGTACTCGGAACGCAGCGCCGTCTACGCGTCCCACGTGACCAACCCGTCGCTGCTGCTGCTGGCCGACGTGCTCGACCGCGCCGACCTGCAGGACGCCGTCGAACGCAACCTCGCCACCACCCTGGACCTCATCAGGCCGGACGGCACGGTGGAGACCCTCCACTCGCGACGGCAGGACCAGAGACACCCGTTCCCGCTGGCCCCCTACCTGCCGCACTACCGGCTGCTCGCGATCCGCACCGGCCGGGGCGACTTCAGCCGGGCGGCGCGGCTGGCGGCCGCCGGCGGCATAGACGACCCCGGCCTGCTCGCCGAGACCCTCCTCACCCCGGACCTGTGCCGCGTCCTGCCGGCACCGGCCGCTCAGACACTTCCGCGCGACCGGTACCTCACCACCGCGCGCCTCGCCGCACGCGCCTCGGCCACCGCGCACACGGTGGTCTACGGCGGCTCCGACGTGCCCGAGCACCGGCGCATCCGCTCGGGCCTCGCCTGCAACCCCACCTTCCTGCGTCTGTTCGCCGGCGACGCCGTCCTCGACGCGGTCCGTCTCTCGCGCGGGTTCTTCGACCTGGGCCCGTTCCGCGCCGCCACCATGCGACAGCCCGCCGACCACCGGTACCGGCTCACCGAAACCCTCACGGCCGCCTACTACCAGCCGCTCCCGCCGGGCCGGCGCCGGGACGACGGCGGCTACCGGATGGCGGACGAGGGACGCTTCTCGGCCGCGATGGCCTTCCCGGACCGGCCTCGGGACGAGGTCTCCCACACGACCCGCGTCGAGGTGGACCTGAAGGAGGACGGTGCCGACCTGCGGATCGACATCAGCGGACCACGGGTGCCCTGGGCCCTCGAACTGACCTTCCGGCCGGGCGGCGTGCCGGAGGGCGCCGTAGCGATCGGCGACGGGCGCTGGTGCCTGACGACCGGGCCGATGACCTACCGGGTCGGTGACGACGAGATCCGGATCGAGGCCGACGTCGAGGCAGGCGAACCGCTGGCCGGGCCGGACCGGAGCGACGTACTGCGGTACGACCCGGGTCAGGACTACACCGTGGTGGGCGGCACCGACGCGACGACCGGGAACCGCGTCTACATCGGTGGGTCCGGCCCGCACACACTGACCGTCGCACTGCGCGCCCGCCGGCCCGCACCTGTCCTGTGACTCCGACGACCCGCGCCAACGCCATGGCCATCTCAGGCATGAAGGGCTGACCCCCGTGCACCTCACGTCCCCTCCCGTGCACCTCCCGCACCAGCGCGGCCCGCTGCACGACCTCCCGGACACCCCCGAGGCGTACGACGCCGTCCTCGCCGACGTCACCGAGCAGGCCCTGGCCCGGCTGACGCCCGAGGGCGGTCTCGAACACCCCGACTGCGTCGACGACATCGGCGACACCTCACTCGGCATCACCTCCCTGCTCGCCCTCGCCTGGCAGCGCACCAAGGACCCGCGCCTGCCGGAGGCGGTACGCCGCAGCCTCGCCTTCCACCTGCGTGAGCGGGTCTACCGGGAGGACAACCCCGGCTACCCGAACCTGAAGGTGCGCGACTCGGGCCTGCCGTACGCCCGCTACGTCCTCGAGGCCGGCGCGCACCCCATCGGCGACTGGCCCAGCACGGTGTGGGCGCTGCTGCAGGCGGTGAACGTCCTCGACACCGCGGACGGCCTGGTCGACGACGACCAGCGGGCCGAACTGCTGGAGGTGGCCCGCGGCTACTGGCGCTGGCTGACCGAGGCGACCTTCTTCAACCCGCAGGAGGCGGGCAACCAGGCCATCGGCTGCGTGGTCGGCGGCCTGATGCTGGCCCGTCACCTCACGCCACCGGAGGGTGCCCGGGTCCGCGCGCGGGCGCTGTCGCTCTACACCGACGAGATCCGCGCCCACCGTGTCCGCGACCGCGGCGCCCTGCTGCCCCCCGAGCACGGCGGCGCCTACGACAACAACTACGGCCCGATCTCCCTGTCCTTCCTCGCCCAGGCCCACCGGGTCAGCGGCGAGGAGGTGTTCGCGGAGGACGGCGACGCGCTCGCCCGCTACATCGACGCCCGCCTGACGGGCGGCGGCTTCGACAACGGCGGCCCCCGCTACAGCGAACAGCACTCCGCCTTCGAGTCGGTCCTCGGGCTGCGCTACTTCAGCGCCCGTATCGGCTCCGACCTGGGCCGCTACCGGGGCGACAGCCGCTGGGCCCGGCACGCGGTCAAGGCGGACGGCGGGGTCGACGGCCACTTCGCCTGGATGCTGGTCTGGCAGATCCAGGACGCCACGCGCTGGCACCGCGAGCCCGCCACCCGGCCGGTGCGCCACCAACTGCGCGCCGGCACGGTCTCGGTGGCCTTCGACGACCGGATGACCCCCTCCGTGGTGGAGGCGGGCGGCACCTACTACCTGCCCGCCGCCGTCGGCCGCCAGCACGGCTTCGGGCCGGTCACCGACGGCTTCCTGCTGTGCCGCCCCATGGGCGAGGTCCGCGTCCGCGACGTCCGCGCCGACGGACTCACCGCCAAGCTGGTCACCAAGCCGGTCGTCGGCCGCGACCACGTCCTGCGGTACGTGCGCTCCCTGTACGTCACCGACGGCACCGGCCTGTGGACGACGGTGGCCGTCGAACGCCTCGACGGCACCCCGTATCTGCTGGCCGGCCTGCCGTACGCCGAGGACGACGGCGACCGGGTGCGGCGCACGGCACACGGCGCGGTGGCCTCCGCCGGCGCCCTGCGGCTGACCCACCCCGACGCCGGGGGCGCGGACCACTTCGACGCCCGCGCGGAGATCACCCAGGAGCAGGCCGCCTTCGCCCTCGCCGCCGACCCGCGCGGCTACGGCAACCCCGACGAGGGCTGGAAGCACCTGGTCAGCTCCTCCGCCCTGGAGGCCGGACCGGCCCCGGACGCCCCGGACGACCTGCACGTCTTCGCCGTGCGCTACGGCTCGCGGGAGCCGCTCACGGTGTCCGTCGAGCGGGGCGAGGAGGGGCTGACCGTACGGACGGACGCCTTCACCGCCGTGCTCGGCGGCGACGACGCCCACGGCGAGCCGGAGCTGACGCTGCGCGCGGCCTGAGCGGGCGCACGGTCAGCCGTCGAGGGTCATCCGCGGGGTGCCGCGCACCGCGTAGGCGGGCAGCCGGGCGTCCTGGAGGTACGCGGGGGAGAGGGACAGCCCGAACCGCCGCTCCACGACGCCCAGAGTGCGCCGGTAACCGGTCTTGTAGTCCTCGTCCTCCGGCGGGAGGTACGTCTTCCCGTCGCGGTCGAGGATTCCGGCCGCGACGAGGTCCGGCAGGAGCAGATCGGGTTCCTGCCCCCAGCGCCACATCTCCTCCCGGAGCCCGAACCCGCACAGGAACACACCGTCTCGGGCGTAGTCCACCGAGGCCGGCGGATGCTCCTGCATGGGCACGTACCGCACGACCTCGACGCCGTCCCGGGAGATCTCCGCGAGCAGGTCACCACCGGTGGAGTCGCCGTACTCCAGGGCGAAGGCCCACTCCCCGGACATGCCCACGCGGACGACGCCGTCCCCGTCGGCGGCGGGCCGCCACTGCGTGACTCCGAGCCGCCACACCTCGGCATCGGTGATCGGCTCCGTCGCCCGGTCCGGGGCGCCTCCCATACGTTCGGCGAGTTCCGCCGGGGTGATGCCCCGCGCGAACACGACGCTGGACATCCAGCCCTCGAGGTCGATCAGCCACACGATTCCGTCACTCATGGCGAGGACAGTAACGGGGCCCACCGACAGGGGGGTTGAGGGTGGGCGGTGTTCAGACGGGCAGCCCGAGCAGGCCCCAGCCACGCCGTGCCGTCTCGTCGACGACCACGGCCCATTCGCGCAACAGCACGGTGAAGGCGTCGAAGTCCGCGATCCAGCCGCCGGGGCGCGCCGCGTGCCGGTCGTACTCCTCGCGCAGGCCCTCGAGCAGGGGCTCCGCGCGGGCCCAGTGGGCGGCGATCACGGGTACCACGGAGGGCGGACAGGCGAGCAGCAGGCGCGACTGCCAGGGCGTGGCGTCCGACGGGAAGAGGCCCGACTCCGGCGGGTCGCCCCCTTCCCCGATCAGGTGGAGGAGGAAGCCGTCGAGGGACTCCCGCAGCACGGGATCGGCGAACTCCCGTGCGGTCTCCCAGCCGTCACCCATCCAGAAGTGCGGTTTGTAGGACCCGGTGGTGCCGTGGAACTCGTAGCGGCCGCACCACGGCACCTTCGGCGAGGCGGGGAACACCCAGCCCACCCGGGGTTCCGCGTCCCGGTCGGTGTCCTGCGGACCGGCCGCCTCGTACAGCAGCTCCTGCCGCTCACCCGCCGGCGTCCGCTCCAACTCCGCCCAGTCCAGCGCCAGTACGGTGATGTCCAGCCCCATACGGCCACCCTACGACGTCCCGCACCACCAGGTCCGCGCGCTCCCGCGTGCCCGCCACCAGCTCCGCGTTGCGCTGGTCCGTGCCCAGGACCCAGGCCACCGCTTTCTCGTGACCCTTGCCGAACTCCTCGTGCCGCGCGACGAGCCGGCGGACCCGCTCGTCCTCGTCCGCCTCGCAGAACCACACCTCGTCCAGCGCGGGTCGTACGCGCGCCCACGCGCCCGTGTCCAGGAGCAGGTAGTTGCCCTCGGTCACGACCAGCCGGGCCGTGGGCGGCACCGGGACCGCACCCGCGAGCGGCTGCTCCAGGACCCGTTCGAAGCCGGGCGCGTACACGATGTCGTCGCCGTCCGCCTCCTCGCGCAGCCGGCGCAGCAGGGCCGCGTACCCGGCCGCGTCGAAGGTGTCGGGCGCGCCCTTGCGGTCGCGGCGGCCGAGCCGGTCGAGTTCGACGTCCGCCAGGTGGAAGCCGTCCATCGGGACGTGCGCCACCCACGGCTCCCCGGTGCCGTTCAGCTCCCGGACGAGGTGTTCGGCGAGGGTCGTCTTGCCGGAGCCGGGGCTGCCGGCGATGCCGAGGAGCGCGCGCCGGCCGCCCACGACGAGGGAACGGGCGCGCAGGAGCAGATCGTCGAATGTGAGCACACAGCAGAGTGTCGCAGGCTGGAAGGGGACCCGAGACCGGGAGAGCGGAGAGACGACCGGACCGGGAGAGCCGGGAGAGGAGGCGGACATGTCCGAGGACGAGAGGCGGATCCGCGCCCTGATCACGCGCTGGGCGGACGCCGTGCACCGCGGCGATCTCGACGCCGTGCTCGCCGACCACGCCGAGGACCTCCTCCTGTACTACGTGACGCCGCCCCACGACGGCCTGCGGGGCCTGGGCCCCTACCGGGCGGTCTGGCCGCCGTTCTTCGCGTGGCAGGCGCAGGGCGCGCTGTTCGAGATCGACACCCTCGACGTCACCGCGGGCCCCGAGGTCGCCTACGCGCACGCGTTGTTGCGCGTCGGCACACCGGAGGAGCTGGCCGAGCGGCCCGCGCTCCGGCTGCGGCTGACGTTCGGCCTGCGAAAACAGCGGGGCCGGTGGGTCATCGCGCACGAGCACCACTCGTTCCCGCACGACTGACCGCCCGTTCCGCGCGGCCGACCCCTCGTGCCCCCCTGACCGACCATGTGGTGCGTCGGTGTGGCGCGCGCCACTCGGTGGGCAGCCCGGTGCGGGGGAACGGGACCTGTATGACGACGACGCTCGGTCTTCCGGACACCATCCAGGCCTGCCTCTTCGACCTCGACGGGGTCGTCACCCGGACGGCCGTGGTGCACGCGGCCGCCTGGAAGGAGACGTTCGACGCGTTCCTGCGCGAGCGCGACGGCGAGCACTTCCGGCCGTTCGACACCGCGGACGACTACGACGAGTACGTCGACGGACGCCCGCGCGCCGACGGCGTCCGCACCTTCCTCGCCTCCCGCGACATCCGTCTGCCCGAGGGCCGGCCCGACGACCCACCGGACGCGCAGACCGTCCACGGCCTCGGCAACCGCAAGAACGAGCTGCTGCTGCGGAAGATCCGCACCGACGGCGTCGAGGCCTACGAGGGCACCCTGCGCTATCTGAAGGCCGTCCGCGCGCGGGGCCTGCGCACGGCGATCGTCTCCTCCAGCGCCAACACCCGTGACGTGCTGCGCTCCATCGACGCCGAGGACCTCTTCGAGGTGCGGATCGACGGCGTGGTCGCCGTCGAGCGGGGGCTGCCGGGCAAGCCCCACCCGGACACCTTCCTCGCCGCCGCCCGCGACCTCGGCGTCGAGCCGTCCCGGGCCGCCGTGTTCGAGGACGCGCTGGCCGGGATGGACGCGGGCCGCGCCGGGCACTTCGGGTACGTCGTGGGCGTTGACCGGGTGGGGCAGACCGACGCCCTGTACGCGCACGGCGCGGACGTCGTCGTGAAGGACCTGGCGGAACTGGGGGGAAACGAGTGATCACCGACCGGTCCTACGCCGTCGAGCCCTGGTACGTCCGCGAGACCCGTCTCGACCTCGACGTCCTCGCCCAGAGCGAGTCGGTGTTCGCCCTGTCCAACGGGCACGTCGGCTGGCGCGGCAACCTCGACGAGGGCGAACCCCACGGCCTGCCCGGCTCCTACCTCAACGGCGTCCACGAACTGCACCCCCTGCCCTACGCCGAGGCGGGCTACGGCTATCCGGAGTCCGGCCAGACCGTCATCAACGTCACCAACGGCAAGATCCTCCGGCTGCTCGTCGACGACGAGCCCTTCGATCTGCGCTACGGACGGCTGGAGTCCCATGAACGCGTCCTGGACCTGCGCCGGGGCGTGCTGGAGCGCACCTGCGAGTGGACCTCACCGGCCGGCTCGACGGTCCGGGTCCGCTCGACCCGGCTGGTCTCCCTCACCCAGCGCGCCGTCGCCGCCGTCGCCTACGAGGTCGAGGCCGTCGGCAGCCGCTCCCGGGTGGTCATCCAGTCGGAGCTGGTCGCCAACGAGAGCCTCCCCGAGCCGAACGGCGACCCGCGTGCGGCCCGGGCGCTGAAGTCGCCGCTGGAGCCGGAGGAGGACGTGGCCGTCGGCAACCGCCTGCGGCTGGTGCACCGTACGAAGCGCAGCGGCCTGCGCGTCGCCGTGGCCGCCGACCACACCGTCACCGGCCCCGAGCGGACCACCACCGCCAGCGAGAGCAACACGGACGTGGCCCGGCTGACCGTCACCTCCGTGCTGGAGCCCGGCGAGACGCTGCGCGTGGAGAAACTCGTCGCGCACGGCTGGTCCGGCGCCCGCTCCCGGCCCGCGATGAGCGACCAGGTGGAGGCGGCCCTCGCGGCGGCCGGACACAGCGGCTGGCAGGGCCTCCTCGACGACCAGCGGGCCTACCTCGACGACTTCTGGGCCCGCGCGGACGTGGAGGTCGACGGCGACGAGGAGATCCAGCAGGCCGTCCGCTTCGCCCTCTTCCACGTCCTCCAGGCCGGCGCCCGCGCCGAACAACGCGCCATTCCCGCCAAGGGGCTGACCGGCTCCGGGTACGACGGCCATGCCTTCTGGGACACCGAGACCTTCGTCCTGCCCCTGCTCACCTACACCGCCCCCGAGGCCGTCTCCGAAGCCCTGCGCTGGCGGCGGAACACCCTGGACGCCGCCCGTGAGCGCGCCGCCCAACTCGGCCTGGGCGGCGCCGCGTTCCCCTGGCGCACCATCGAGGGCTCGGAGGGCTCCGCCTACTGGCCGGCCGGCACCGCCGCCTTCCACGTCAACGCCGACATAGCCGACGCCGTCGTCCGCTACGTCGCGGCGACCGGCGACACCGACTTCGAACGGGACACCGGCGTCGAACTGCTCGTGGAGACCGCCCGCCTGTGGCGCTCCCTCGGCCACCACGACGCGCACGGCACCTTCCACATCGACGGCGTCACCGGCCCCGACGAGTACAGCGCCGTCGCCGACGACAACACGTACACCAACCTGATGGCCCGGGCGAACCTCCTCGCCGCCGCCGACGTCGCCGAACGCCATCCGAAGGAGGCCGCCGCGCTCGGCGTCGACGAGGAGGAGAGCGCGGCCTGGCGGGACGCCGCCGCGGCCGTGCACATCCCCTACAACGACGAACTCGGCGTCCACGAACAGCACGCGGGCTTCACCCGCTACCAGCGCTGGGACTTCGCCGGCACCCGCCCCGACCAGTACCCCCTGCTGCTGCACTTCCCCTACTTCGACCTCTACCGCAAGCAGGTCGTCAAGCAGGCGGACCTGGTCCTGGCGATGTACACCTGCGGCGGCTTCTTCGACGAGGAGCAGATCGCCCGCAACTTCGCCTACTACGAGCCGCTGACCGTCCGCGACTCCTCCCTGTCGGCGTGCTGCCAGGCCGTCGTCGCCGCCCAGGCCGGCCATCTGGGCCTGGCCTACGACTACACGGCCGAGGCCGCTCTGATGGACCTGGCGGACCTGGAGCACAACACCCGCGACGGGTTGCACATCGCCTCCCTCGCCGGTACCTGGATGGCGCTGGTGGCAGGGTTCGGCGGGCTGCGCCGCGACGGCGACAGCCTGCGCTTCGCACCCCGTCTGCCGGAGAGGTTCAGCCGCCTCGCGTTCTCCCTCCAACTCCTCGGCCGCCGGCTGCGCGTGGAGGTCGGCCCCGACAAGGCCACCTACACGCTGCTGTCCGGCCCGCCGCTGACGATCAGCCACCACGGCGCCCCGGTGTCCCTCAACGGCGACGGCCCGGCCGTGCGCCCGGTCCCGCCGGCTCCGAGGCGCCCGTCACCCGAGCAGCCCCCGCACCGCCGCCCGGGCGCCCGCTGATCGCCTGACCTGTCGGACACTTGGCCGATCTCCACCCTGCGTTCCCGCTCGAAGCGGGTTACTTTTGCCGTGTTCTCCAGGTTTGCCTGGTTTTCATAATTTTCCAGGCTTTTTCCCGGTTTCGCGGTGAGGGGTGGAGATGGCCCACGGCACGAACGCCCTGCTCGTCGGGGCGCGACGAGGCACGTCGGCGACCGTGCCCGGCCTGTCCTGGCCGAGACGCGGCGAATGGCTCCTCGCCGCCGTGGCCGTCGCCTTCACCGTGGCCCAACTCGTCCTCGTCCGCCCCGGCCTCGGCCTCGGCTGGGACGAGACCGTCTACGTCAGCCAGTCGAGCGCCCAGGCGCCGCCGGCCTTCTTCAGCGCGCCGCGCGCCCGGGGCGTCTCCCTGCTCGTGGCGCCGATCACCTCCTGGTCGACCTCCACCGAACTGCTCCGCGTCTACCTCGCCCTCCTGTCCGGCCTCGGCCTCTACCTGGCGCTGCGCGTCTGGCGCGGCTTCTTCCCGGCCCGTGTCCTGGCCGCCGCCGGCGCCCTCTTCGCCTCCCTGTGGGTGACGCTCTTCTACGGCCCGGCGGCCATGCCCAACTACTGGGTCGCGCTCGGTGCTCTGGCCTGCGTCGGCTGCTGCCTGCGGGCCTGCGCCCGTCACCGGGACCGGGCCGCGCTGTGGGGCGTCGCGGCGGGCGCCGCGCTGATGGCGTGGATGCGGCCCACCGACGCCGTGTGGATCAGCCTGCCGCTGCTGGTACGGGCGGCGGCGGGCCGGTGGACGCGCCCCGCGCTCGTCCTGCTGGCGGGGCTCGCGACGGGCATCGGGCAGTGGGTGATCGAGGCCCACCTCGCGCACGGCGGTCTCGCCCGGCGGCTGTCCGAGGGATCCCGCATCCAGGGCGGACTCGGCTGGAACATCGCCGTCGACGACCAGCTGCGCAGCCTGATCGGACGGACCCTGTGCCGCCCGTGCACCGGATCGCTGCCGCACCCGGCCGTCATGGCCTGGTGGTTCGTCCTCCCGCTGCTCGCCGCCGTCGGCCTGGCGGTCGCGGTCCGCGCCCGGCGCACCGCGCCCACCGCGCTCCTGCTCGCCTGCGCCACGACGGCCGCCGTGCCGTACCTGTTCCTGATCGGCTACGCGGCACCCCGCTTCCTGCTCCCCGCGTACGCCCTGCTCGCGATCCCGGTCGCCGACGCCCTGTTCCATCTGGTCACCTCGCCGCGCGGCCGATGGCGCCCGGCCGCACTCGTGGTGCTCGCGCTGGGACTGGCGGGACACCTGGCGGTGCAGTACGCCGTCCTGGACCGCACGGTGGACCGCACCACCGCCGACCGCCGCGACTGGGCCCGCACCGCCGCGCAACTGCACCGCCTGGGCGTACGCCCGCCCTGTCTGCTCACCGGAGCGAACGCCGTCCCCCTCGCCTTCTACACCGGCTGCTCCTCGGCCAACCCGGGCGGCCACGACGCCAACACCACCGTGGCGGGCATCCTGAGCACCGCCCGCCGCATCCCGACCGCCGCGCTCTCCCGGCCGGGCAGCCCGCCGCCCTCGTACGCCCGCGCCTGGAAGACCCACCCCTCCGCGGGTCTGGACCTGCACATCGCGCCCCCACCCCGCGTGAACGGACCGGGATGACGCCCGAGCAGGTGACCGTCGCGGTGACGCGAAGGGGTGCCTACTGGCAGACCGCCCTCACGCTCGGCGTCCTCGTGGCCGCCGGCCTCCTGGCTCGTCGTCACTGGCCCGTGCTGGAGTCGGGTGCCCTCCGGCTCGCGGTCGCCGACCAGGGCTGGCTGCTCGCCGGCGCGGTCGCGGCGTGCGGGACCTGGCTGTGCGCGGCCCTCGCCCAGCAGGGTGCCGTGTCGCGGCCGCTGCCCGCGGGCCGGCTCGTGGCCGCGCAGTTCGCCGCCTCCGCCGCCAACCACTTCCTGCCCGCCGGGCTCGGCGCGGGCGCCGTCATCCTGCGTTTCCTCATGCGCTGCGGACTGCCGGCGGGGCGCGCGGCGACCGCCGTCGCGGTCAAGGCCACGGCCGGCGGGGTGGCGCGCGCCGCCCTGATCGCCGTACTCGCCGCCGCCTGTCCGGGGATCTTGCGGATCCCGCCCGACTGGGGCGGCGGGGCGGTCGTCGCCGTCGCGGTGATGGGAGTGTGCGGCCTGGTGGCCGGCCGGCTGTGGCCGCGATGCCGACGGGCCCTGACCGGCGCGGTCGCCGACGTCAGGGCCGTCCACGCCCGGCCACGGCGGGCGGCCGCCCTGTGGGGCGGGTCGGCGGCGTGCGCCGGGCTGCACGCGTGCGTGGTGATCGCCGTGAGCCGGGCCGTCGCGCTGCCCCTGCCCCCGGCCCGGGTGGCCCTGCTCTACCTCGCCGCGAGCAGCGCGGCCGCCCTGCTGCCCACACCGGGCGGCCTCGGCTCCCTCGACGCGGCGCTGGCCCTCGCCCTGGCCGCCGCCGGGGCGCCGGCCGCCACGGCCGCCTCCGCCGTGCTCGGCTACCGCCTCCTGACGATGTGGCTGCCGCTGCTGCCGGGCCTGCTGGTGCTGGGGATCCTCGTCCGCCGCAAGGCGCTGTGACCCGAACCCGCGTTTCCCGCCCGTCGGCAACTGGTAGGAGTCCGGTGCCGGACCGGGAGACGAGGGGGAGTGCCATGACGTGGAACGAGAACGGCGGGCGGCTGGCGGAGGAGTTCTTCACCCCGGGCACCTCGTCCTTCACCGAGTTCCTGGCGGTACACCGCCCGGAGCTGCTCAGCACGCGCCGGATCCTCCCCGACGGCGTACGGGCCGCGCCCGAGCAGGTGCCGCACGGCACCACCGTCCTCGCCCTCGCCTACCGAGACGGCGTACTGATCGCCGGCGACCGCAGGGCCACCATGGGCAACCTCATCGCCCAGCGCGACCTGGAGAAGGTGCACCCCGCCGACGACCACACGGCCGTCGCCTTCGCCGGCACCGTCGGACTCGCCCTGGACATGGTGAAGCTCTACCAGGTCGAGCTGGCGCACTTCGAGAAGATCGAGGGCACCCCGATGACCCTCAACGCGAAGGCGCGCCGACTGGCCGGCCTGATCCGCCAGAACCTCG
Source organism: Streptomyces aurantiaciflavus (assembly GCF_049808595.1). Lineage (NCBI taxonomy): Bacteria > Bacillati > Actinomycetota > Actinomycetes > Kitasatosporales > Streptomycetaceae > Streptomyces > Streptomyces aurantiaciflavus. Next base: position 22,596 of record NZ_JBNCAQ010000047.1, read on the forward strand.
GCCAGGCCATGCAGGGCCTCGCCGTCGTCCCCCTCCTCACCGGATACGACGCCTCCGCCCCCGAGGGCGACCGCGGCCGCATCTTCAGCTTCGACGTCGCCGGCGGCCTGTACGAGAAACGGGACTTCCACGCCGAGGGCTCCGGATCCCCGTACGCCCGGGGCGCGTTGAAGAAGCTGTTCCGCAGGGGCATGGACCGGCGCGAGGCCGCACTCGCCGCCCTCCAGGCGCTGTGGGACGCGGCGGACGACGACTCCGCGACCGGCGGCCCGGACATCAACCGCCGTATCTTCCCCATCGTCTCGGTCATCACCGAGGACGGCTTCGAGCGGCTGCCCGAGGCGGAGACGGAGGAACTGAGCCGCGAGATGACCGAGCAGCGCCGCAGCCGGCCCGACGGACCGAACGCGGCGCCGTGACACGGGACTCCGGGCACGGAAACCTCCCGGGCGGGACGGCGGGGCTCGCCGGGCCGGCCGACGACTGAAGAGGCAAGTACGCCTTGACAATTCCCAACTGTCAAGGCGTACTTGCCTCATGGCCCTACCCGATCTGGACGAACTCATCGCAGAAGTCGACCGCACCTGCGCCACCGCCCACCGGCCCGGCGGGCAGGAACAGCCCGACTGGCTCGCCCTGTTGACCACCGCCGCCGGTCTCGCGGGCCAACTCCAGTCCCTGGCAGACGACTTGGTGGAGGACTACGTCGAGCACTGCCGGATGCACGGCTGCTCGTGGACCGACATCGGCGCGGCGCTCGGCGTCACCCGGCAGGCGGTCCAGCAGCGGTTCCACGCCCCCCACAAGCGCTACGGCCCGGAGACCATGTCCGACGCCCTCCGTGCGGCGATGGCCCACGTGAAGCAGGCCGCCGTCGCCCACCGCAACAACTACATCGGCACCGAGCACCTGCTGTGGGGCCTGACCGTGGAGGAGAACAGCGCGACCCGCCTCCTGGAGTCCGCGGGCGTCTCACCGCGGGACGTCCACCGCGGCGTGGGCGAGCGGCTCACCCTCGGCGCCTCCCAGGCCGCCGAGCGCATCGCGTGGACGCCCTACTCCCGCAAGGCGATCGCCCTGGCGGAAGCCCGCAGCGAGCAGAACGGCTCCGCCGTCATCGACTGCGACGACCTGCTCCTCGGCCTGGCCCAGGTCGGCCGCGGGGTCGCGGCGACCGTCCTGACGGAGGCGGGTTTCGCCCCGGCCGCCGATGTGCCGGCCGCAGCGCCGCCCCAGCCGTGAACATCCTCGTGGTCAGGCCTGCAGGCCCCACTCCTTCCGCCACCGCGTGATCTGCTGCGCCGGGTCCCCGGTGTACGACCACGGCGTCCGTGTGGCCCGCTGCCCCAGCATCCGCAGCAGGGGGCCCGCCATGTCGGCCGCGCCCGCCGAACAGGCCGCGTGCGCCAGGTAGTTGAGGTCGCGCAGCTCTCCGGGAGCGATCTCGGTCTCCGGGCGGTCCATGATCCAGCGTTCCCAGGTGCGGCGGAGGTCGCCGAGGGCGCCGTCGTGGGTCCAGTGCCGGCCCAGGCCCACCGTCGTGGAGTGGCCCTGCGCCGCTTCGAGGCCGTAGCGGTACTCCTCGACCCGCGCGTACTGCACCAGCACCGGCAGCGCGCAGCCCGGCGGGGCCACGCCGGCGGCGTCGCGGGCGAAGTCGTACATCAGGCCGTGCGTGCCGTGCCAGCGGGCCGAGTAGTAGTGCAGCACCTGGAGGTGGCCCTCCATGCTGTACGGGTCCCGCTGGTGCAACTCGTCCCACCAGCGGGCCAGTTCCTGCCGGCGCACGCCCGACGGATACAGCCGCGCCACCGAGATCAGCGAGACCCACGGCGTCGGGTCCTCGGGATACGCGTCGGCCGCCGCCAGGCAGGCCAGCACCGCGGTGTCGATGCGGTGCTGGTCGATCGGCACGCCCCGGCCCGCGGTGATGGCCAGGTTGAACGCGCGGGCGGTCTCCGTGGCGGCCCGCAGCGCCAGCGCGTCGGCGCTGTGCGGCTCGGCCGCCAGCCACGACTCCACCGTCGAACTGCCCGCGCAGCCCTGCGCGAGCAGCCGGACCCGGTGCCCGCGGGCGAGCCAGTCGGGGCCGGTGTCCCGCAGCAGGGCCCGCAGGCCCTGCCAGCGGCCGATGACGATGTCCTGCCGGGCGGAGGAGAGGGGCTCGTCCCCGCAGTCGGGGTCGAAGTCGGGGGCGAAACGGTCTCGCGCCAAGGGAGGTCCCCTCTAGAAGTCGGTGGGGAGACCCTCGTGGGCGGGGGAGTGGACGGGTGCGTGGCCCTCGGGCACGGAGTCGGCCTCGACCGTCCGCGAGGCGTCCAGCCGGGCCGGACGGTAGTAGTCGCTGCCCTGCCGCCAGTACCAGAGCATCGGCACCAGTCCCACCCCGAGCCCGCCGAGGCCGATCGCGATCGCCGTGGAGCTCAGCTCGCCGAGCGACTCGACGAAGATCCAGAACATGAACAGCGCGCCGCACAGCGGCCACAGCCCGCCGAAGAGGAAGTCGGACGGCGACCTCAGCAGCCTCTTGCGGTAGGCGACGACGACGGCGAGACCCGCGAGACCGTAGTAGACGGCGATCTGCAGCCCGATCGCCGAGATCGCGTCGGAGAGGATCTCGCCCACCGAGCCCAGCGCGTTGGACGCGACGAACATCCCCAGCGCCACCGCGCCGACCACGGCGATGGCGACCCACGGCGTGTTCCAGGTGCGGTGCACCCGGCCCAGCGCGGACGGCATCGTCCGGTCGCGGCCCATCGCGAACAGGGAGCGCGTGACCTGGATGAGGGTGGTCTCCAGGGTGGCGACGGTGGACAGCAGCACGGCGACGATCAGCAGCTTGCCGCCCCAGCCCGGCCACACCTCCTCGCCGAGCACCGCCAGCACGTTCGCGCCGTTCTCCTCGATCTGCCGGGAGCTCAGGATGACGTTCACCGCGATGGTGAACACCTCGAAGAGCAGGAAGACGATGCCGACCCCGATCAGGCCCGCGAGGCCGGTCGTACGGCGGCTGTCGCGGGTCTCCTCGCTGAGGTTGCTGGTGACGTCCCAGCCCCAGTAGTAGAACGCGGCGACCAGCGCGCCCGCCGCGAAGCCGGACACCCCGTCGAACTGGCCGAACCCGAGCCAGGACCAGTCGAACACCCGGGCGTGGCCCGTGTGGAGGAAGGCCAGCACCGCGAACAGCGCCAGGATCCCCAGCTCCACGCCCGACATGACGAGCTGCGCCCGCACCGTGAGCCGGGCGCCGCCGAGCACCACGCCGAGCATCAGCAGGAACCAGCCGGCGCCCACGAGGGTCGACAACGCCGTGTTGTCGGCGAGGCCGTCGTCGAACAGGGCGAGCGTCATCGACCCGGCGGGCAGCGACCCCGCCACCATGAAGATCGTCGCCGACATCACCAGCGCCCAGCCGCTGACGAAACCCAGGAAGGGGTGCAGCGTGCGCCCCACCCAGGAGTAGCTGGCGCCCGCGTTGACGTCGATCCGGCTCAGATAGCTGAACGCCAGCGCGATGCCCAGCATCGGTATCGCGCAGTACAGCAGGGCCGCCGGGCCGGCCAGGCCCACCGCGCCGGCGAGGACCGCCGTGGTGGCGGCGATCGAGTACGCGGGGGCGCTGCCCGCGACCGCCATCACCACCGTGTCGAACGTGCCGAGGACATTCGCCTGCAGCCCTCTGCTGTTGTTGCTCATCGTCGCGCTGCTTTCCGTCGTGCACACCGGCGGAACGAGGACGGCCCGACGGCGTAGGAGGGGGGTGGAGGTGGTGCTCCGCCGCGCCGCCGCAGGGATGACCTCGGGGCGTGGACGGGGAAAGCCGCGGTGGATGCCGCCCACCATGCGTTGGGGGACGGTCACACCGAGTGTGCGAGTGATGATAGCCCCAGCGGTTGAGCTTTCAAGATTGACGGGTGGGTAATCTCCGCGGCGGCCCATGCGGCGGGCATGTGCCGAGGTTGGGGCGCGTGTCGTGGGGATACCCGGACGGGCGACCCGACAACGCAGCGAACCCAGCAGCCCAGGGAGGCATCCATGGGTACGGAGCCCGAGACCATGGGCGACGACGCCTACCAGCCCACCGGCACCAACGAGGAGCAGGAGGACGCCGCTCCCCTCGACCTGCAGGACGCGCTCGACGAACGCACCTACGACGACACCCTGGACGAGGGTTACTCCCCGCCGGAGAAGCCGCTGGGCGTCACCAAGTACGGCACCACCGCGGCCGAACAGCACGACGGCGAGACCCTCGACCAGCGCCTCGCCCAGGAGGTGCCGGACGACACCGAGGCCGTCGGCGACGAGATCGGCGACCTTCCCGGCGGCGAGGGCGAGCCGGTCGACCCCGAGGCCGGCGAGGACCGTGCGGGCCGCCTGGTCGCCCCCGACGAGGGCGCGCACCCCGACACCACCAAGGAGGAGATCGCCGAGGACGTCGGCGTCGACGCGGGCGCCGCGGGCGCGGAGGAGGCCGCCGTCCATGTCGTCGACGAGGACGACCTGCCGTGAGAACCGGCCCGGTCGGGACCGGCTCAGGCCACCGAGCCGGTCCCCTTCCGGCCCCCGATCGGGCCCCCGAACCCAGTCCCCGTTCAGTCCCCGATCCGGTCCAACTGCCGTAGCCGGTTGGTGGCGTCGAGGGCGGCGACCTTGTAGGACTCGGCGAGAGTGGGGTAGTTGAAGACCGCGTCGACGAGGTAGTCGACGGTGCCGCCGAGGCCCATCACGGACTGGCCGATGTGGATCAGCTCGGTCGCGCCGCTGCCGAAGCAGTGCACGCCCAGCAGGGTGCGGTCCTCGGGCGAGACGAGCAGCTTCAGCATGCCGTGCGCGTCGCCGATGATCTGGCCGCGGGCCAGCTCCCGGTAGCGGGCGACGCCGACCTCGAACGGCACACGGTCCTCGGTGAGCTGGTCCTCGGTCCGGCCGACGAAGCTGATCTCCGGGATGGTGTAGATGCCGATCGGCTGGAGCCGGTGCATCCGCCCGACGGGCTCGCCACAGGCGTGGTAGGCGGCGGCGCGGCCCTGCTCCATCGCGGTCGCGGCCAGCGCCGGGTAACCGATGACGTCGCCGACCGCGTAGATGTGCGGCACCTGCGTGCGGTAGTGCTCGTCCACCGCGATCCGCCCGCGCGCGTCCGCCGCCAGCCCGGCCCTGTCCAGGTCGAGCTCGTCGGTCAGGCCCTGCCGGCCCGCCGAGTACATCACCACGTCCGCGGGGATCTTCTTGCCGCTCTCCAATACGGTCAGCGCGCCCCGCGGATGGCGCTCGACGGCGGCCACCGTCTCCCCGAAGCGGAAGGTCACCGCCAGGTCCCGCAGGTGGTACTTCAGCGACTCGATGACCTCGACGTCGCACATGTCGAGCATCCCGGCCCGCTTCTCCACCACCGTCACCTTGCTGCCCAGGGCGGCGAACATCGACGCGTACTCCATGCCGATCACCCCGGCGCCCACGATCACCATGGACCGCGGGACCCGCTCGATCGTCAGGACGTTGTCGGAGTCGAGGATGGTACGTCCGTCGAACTCCACGCTGCCGGGCCGCGCGGGCCGGGTGCCGGTGGCGATCACTATGTGTTCGGCGCTCAGCAGCCGCTCCTGGCCGCCGGCCGTGCGCAGGGCGACGGTGTGATCGTCGACGAACCGGCCGGTGCCGGTGAACTGGGCGACGTGGTTGCGGGACAACTGGCTGCGGATGACGTCGACTTCACGCCCGACCACGTGCTGCGTGCGTGCGGTCAGGTCGGCGACGGTGATGTCCTCCTTCAGACGGTAGCTCTGCCCGTAGAGGTCGCGCTGGGTGAGGCCGGTGAGGTAGAGCACCGCCTCGCGCAGGGTTTTGGAGGGGATGGTGCCGGTGTGGAGGGAGACCCCGCCGAGCATGTCGGGGCGGTCGACGACGGCGACGCGGCGGCCGAGCTTGGCCGCGGCGATGGCGGCCTTCTGACCGCCCGGACCGGATCCGAGGACGAGCATGTCGAAGTCGGGCACCCTCCGGAGTCTGACAGCCCGGGGGCTCCCTTCGAAAGGGCGGACCGGCGCCGGCCCGTCACACGGTCAGGGCAGCAGCTTCTCGATCGCGTTCGGGCCCTCCTCGTCGAGCTTGCGCCGAGCCCACGCGAGGTTGCGCGGGGTGAGGTCCCTGCCTGCGGCCAGGACCATGTCCTCGGGCGACACCTCGGTGCCGGTGCGGGTGTGGAGCAGGTTGTCCGGGGTGACGCGGTCGGGGGACGGCCGGGAGGCGTCGGGCTGTGAGGTCGACATGGTCTCTGCTCCTCGGTCCGGAGGGCTGCTTCGGACCCGGTGCTCTCATCGGGTCCACTAACACCATTCAACGCGAGAGCGCAGCCTGCATCCCGAGGCGGACGCTCCCTCGCGGCAGGAGTACCGCCCGGAGCCGGAACATAACCCCTGATGCGTGAGCGGCCCGGGATGCCGGACCCCGCGCAGGGGCGGCCAAGGGGCCGTATCGGTGCCTCCTCAGCCACTACGGCCCACCTGAACCACTTCCGTCCCAGGAGGGCCCTGGACGTCCCGAAGCGGCACCCGGACCGCCCCCGAGACCGGCCGGGCCTCCGGCGCCGGAGAGACCGGCCACATCACTGTCCGCTCGGCGCCGAGTACGGTGCGCCGGGAAAACCGGTGGACGCCCGGGGAGCCGCGCTCCTAGGGTGTGACCGCACGCCCACAGACTCACGGAAGGAGGCGAGCGCCATGCAGTTCACACCCGTCCCGCGCTCCCTCACCGTGACCCCGGCGTGCCGGGTCTGACCGACGTCGGACCGACCGGGAGCGCACCACGCAGTGACGCATCCCGGAGGAATCCGTGACCGATCTGGTCATCCGCGCGCTCGACGAGAGCGACGTCCACCTGTTCGACACCCTGCCCGACCCGCTCCACGCCGCAGAGGCGTTCAAGAACGCCACCTACCGTCCCGACTGGAAGCGGGTCGCCCTGCGCGACGGCCGGGTCGTCGCCCGCGCCGCCTGGTGGGGCGGGCCCGACGACACCGAACCGCTCTCCGCCGAGTGGTTCGACTTCGCCGACGGCGAGGAGGAGGCCGGCGCCGAACTCCTGCGCACCGCGCCCTGGAAGATCGGCCTCCAGGTGGTCCTGCCCGCCGGCTGGCGCGAGGACCCGGTCCAGCGCACTGCCGCCGAGGCCCGCTTCGCCGCCGCCCGCGCCGCCGGCCAACGACTGCTGGTGGAACGCCTCATCTACCGCTGGACCCCGCGGTGCGGCCTGCCCGAACGCCCCGGACGCCTGACCTTCGCCGCCGAACCGGACGACGCGGTGTTCTTCGACGCGTTGCGGGCCATCCACTCCGTCACCCTCGACGCCCACGCCCGCAAGGCCGTCGAGAAGGGCGGCGTCGACCTGGCCGCCCAGGAGGAGCTGGACTTCTTCCGCTGGTGCCCGTCGCCGCGCGAGTGGTGGCAGGTCGCGCGGACGCCGGACGGAGAGCTCGCCGGCATCCACATCCCGGCCCACAACCCCTCCGGCCCGTGCGTCGGCTTCATCGGCGTCCTGCCGGAACACCGCGGCCACGGGTACGCCTACGACCTCCTCGCCGAGTGCACCCACTTCCTCGCCGAGCGCGGCGCGGAGTTCGTCGCCGGCGCCACCGACCGGGGCAACTTCCCGATGGCCGCCCACTTCACGAAGGCCGGGTACCCCGTCGTACGGGAACGAGTGCACTTCGAGATCGGCTGACAGATCGACTGACATGCTGTCCCGCACGGTGATCGACCACGGGTGACGGAGGCGTGATGGGGTTCGACGGCGGAGTCTGGCACGTGCGCTGCGGCGAGGAACCGGTCGGGGAGATCGCGGTCGACGAGGCCGACTTCCCCTGGCTGGCGGGACACTTCACGCCCGGCCCGGCGTACGGCGCCGTCGAACCCCTCTTCGCCCGTGAACTCGCCCTGCTGGAGGCTGACCTGGACACGCACGTGGAGGAGTGGGAGGCCGTGTACGCCGAGATCCGGCGCCTTCTTTCCCTCACCTCTCCCGACGGCCCGGTCGCCGAGTTCCTGCTGCACATCGAGGGAAACCGGGCCTGGTTCCGGTGGAGCGAGGAGCCGTTCGAGGACGAGTAGGGCGCCTTCGGCAGGTTTGCGGATCCCGTGTCCGTGCATTCGGGAGACGTACACCCGTTCCGACGGAGATGGGAGGAACCGTGGGCATCATCGCCTGGATTCTGATAGGCCTGCTCGCCGGTGCCATCGCCAAGTTGCTGCTGCCCGGGAAGGACCCGGGCGGCTTCATCGTCACGATGCTCATCGGCATCGCCGGTGGTCTGCTCGGCGGATGGCTGGGCAAGGTGATCTTCGGCGTGGACTCGATCGACGGCTTCTTCGATCTGTCCACCTGGGTCGCGGCGATCGTCGGCTCGCTCATCCTGCTGGTTCTCTACCGGGCCTTCACCGGCAACCGGCACGGGCACCGGCACTCGCACCGGCACGCCTGACCGGCCACGACCACCGCGTACTCAGCCGGCGCCGCCGCCCAACAGGGCCTCGGCCTCGGCGAGTACCTCGGTGACCCGCAGGCCGAACGCCGCGTCGCACGCGTGCGGCCGGCCGTCACGGGCCGCGGCGCCCAGCGCGTCCGCGGCCCGGCCGAGGGCGGTGGCGGCGTCCGAGGCGCTCTCGGGAAGCCGCGCCACCCCGGCCCCGCCACGGATCTCGACGGCGGCACCCGCCGCCGAGGGCGGGGCCGTCAGACTGAGCGTCAGCGTGCTGGACGCACCGCCGACGTGGTCCAGGACGACGTGCACGGTGTCCCCCGGCCCCCGCCCCGCCGCCGACACCCGGCGGACGTCGCCCAGGACCGGCAGCAGCACGGACAGCGCGTGCGGCCCCACGTCCCACAGGGCGCCCTTCTCCCGGCGCCACGGCGTGGCGAACGGGCTGTCCCCCGTGAACACCGCCCCCAGCCACTGCGCGTGCCCCGTGAACCAGCCTTCCGCGGAGGCCTGTTCGGCTATCCACGCCTCGGGTTCGGGCAGGAAGCGGGTGGTGAAGAAGACGACCGAGGCGACGCCCGCCTCCCGCACGGCCCCGGCCACCGCTCGCGCCCCCGCCACCGTGGCCGCGAGCGGCTTGTCGAGCAGCAGATGACACCCGGCCCCGGCGGCGCGGACGGCGAGGTCCGCCTGCACGTCCGGCGGCAGGGCGACCGCGACCGCGTCCACCTCCGCGAGCAGGGCGTCGACGTCGTCGTACGCCCTGGTGCCGTGCCGGTCGGCCAGTTCCTTCGCGGCGGCGGGGCGGCGGCCCCAGACACCGGCGAGGTCGAGACCCTCGTGCGTGCTGAGGACGGGGGCGTGGACCATCTGCGCCCAGGGGCCGGTGCCGAGCAGACCGATGCGCATGTCGCTGACTCTCCCTGCTGCCGGTGGAGGTGAGGCCGACGTCATGACGGCGCCGTCCGTGTGCGAGCCTCGCACACGGACGGCGCCGCAGGGGAACCCGGGGTCGGTCAGGCCGCCCGGGGCTCCGACCGGCCCTCGTCCGCAGCCGGTTCCCCGCTGTCGGCGGTGCCCCGGACCAGACGCAGATGCCGCCGGTGCGCGGCATGCCGCGGCCCCGCGGGGGCGGGCGCGGACAGCCGGTCCTCGACGCGGTCCATGACCACGAGCAGGACGGACAGGAACGGAAACAGCAGTACGGCGACCCACAGCACGGTGTTCTCCTCGTCAGGCGGACAGGACCCGGGTGCTCCGAATCGCGCTGCTGATGCGTGGAAACGCCGTCAGGGCAGTGAAGGAGCCGTGAAACCGCTCAGCAGGGCGTCCGCCTGTGTCAGTCCGCTCTCCACGGAGATCTCCCGCACCGTCTGCGCCCGGCGGACCGTGGCGAACGTGACCCGGTCGTCCCGCAGCAGATACCCGTACACCCCGGGCCGGGGCAGGCTGTTGTACGCCCAGGGCGCCGAGAAGTAGTAGGCGCCCGTGTCGTGCAGCACGACCAGGTCTCCCTCGGCGAGTTCGGGCAGCCGGCGCTCGTGCGCCACGACGTCCCCGGCGAAGCAGAGGGGCCCGGCGACGTCCTGCCGCAGCGGGGGCGTCCGCTTCGGCGAGCCGTCCGGCCCGTGGGCGGACACGCGCAGCGGCCAGGCGCCCGGCATGAAGACCGTGCGGGTGGCGACCTGCGCGCCGGCGTGGGTGAGGGCGATACGGCGGCCTCCCGCCTCCTTCACGTACTCCACCCGGCCCGCGAGGAAGCCGTTCTTGGCGAGCAGGGAGCGGCCGAACTCGGTGACCAGCCGGTACCGGCCGTCCAGCAGGGCCGGTTCGGCGGCGGTGAGCGCGGCGACGTAGTCGGCGTGGGTGGGGGTGACCGTGTCGTCGGTGAAGTTCACCGGGAGGCCGCCGCCCAGGTCGAGGCTGGTGATCTGCCGGCGGCCGACGCGGGCGTCGATCTCCTCGGCGAGGTGGTGCAGCGCGGCGAGGCCCTCGGCGATCAGGGGCAGCGGGCAGCCCTGCGAGCCGACGTGCGCGTGCAGCCGGGTCAGCCACGGCCGTCGCGCGAACGCCTCGACGACCCGTGCGCGGGCGCCCGGATCGCGCAGAGCCACGCCGAACTTGGAGTGCTCCGTCGCGGTGCTCATCGCGCCGATCGCCCCGCTGCCGACCTGCGGATTGACCCGCAGCCCGACGACGGACGCGCAGCCGGCCGGGCGCAGGGCGTCGACGCGTTCGAGTTCGGCGAGGTTGTCGGCGTTGACGGCGACGCCGAGGGCGAGGGCCTCGCGGAGCTCCTGGCGGGTCTTGGCGGGCGAGTCCAGCACGATCCGCGCCGGCTCGAAACCGGCGTCCAGCGCCAGCCGCAGCTCGCCCGGGCTCGCCACCTCACAGCCCATCCCGGCGTCGGCGAGCAGCCGCAGCACCGGCACCAGCGCGCAGGCCTTGGCCGCGAAGGTGTGCAGCACGTCCGGCACCCGCCCGAACGCCTCGCGCAGGCCGGCGACGCTCTCGCGCACGCCCTGGACGTCGACGAACCCGGCCAGCGGCCGGTCCTCGCCGAGCAGCCCGTCGACGACGGCCTGGCGGACGACGGGCGCGACGCGCGAGGCGTCGCTCTCGTGGTTCTCGATGGGGAACGACACGTCCAGGTCTCCTTCGGTGCGCCGGGAACGGGCGGCCACCTCCAGGTTCGCCTCTGCACGGCGGTACGTCTTCGGCGGCCCGCACAAAGGCGACCACGAGCTTTGTCGTGGCGCACAACGTCAGGGAGCCGTCAGCCGGGCCGCGAGGGTCAGCAGCAGCCGGATGTCGGGGTCGTCCAGGTCCACCCCGTGGCGCTCCCGGACGCGGCCGAGGCGGTAGCGCAGCGTGTTGGGGTGCACGACGAGCCGCCGGGCCGCCGCCGGGACGTCACCCCCGCAGTCGAGGTAGGCGGCCAGGGTCCGCACGAGGTCCCCGCCGTCGGCGAGGTCCGCGCGGATCAGGTCGTGGACCGGCCCGCTCCCGGACTCCCACACCGGCCGCACCGCGTCCAGGATCCGCAGCACCTCCAGCGCGGGACCCGCACCGGCGGCGTCCGCGCACCGCGCGGGCCGCGGCCTCCCGGCCGCCGCGGCCCGCGCCTCCCGCTCCCGCAGCGCCCGGACGACCAGCACGGCCCGCTCGTGCGACTCCGTCGCCCGCTCCGGCGCCACGACCGGACCCACACCCAGCCACACCGCGGCACAGTCCGGCAGCGACGAGACCACCGCGTCCAGCTCCCGTACGACGGCCAGGACGGCGGCCTCGTGGTCCGCGGCCGCGCCGTCACCGGTGAGCAGCAGCGCGAGCCGGTCGCCGTCCCGCAGGACGCCGGTGCCGGGGCGGCGGGCCGCCAGCTCCAGCACGAGGACGTCCAGGGCCCGGTCGTCCGTCCGCCGGCCGGCGTCCCGCTCGGCCACGACGACCGCGCAGGGCGCGTCCGGGGACAGGCCCAGCGACCAGGCGTGCGTGCGACGGTCCCCGAGCCCGTGCAGCAGACCCCGCAGCGCGGCCTCCCGGCGGTGCGCCGTACCGCTCTCGCGCAGCCGCTCCCGCACCAGGAGCGGGGCGGCCAGGCCGGCGGCCGTGCGCAGGGAGCGAGCGGCGTCCGGGGCCAGGGCGGCGCCGTCCGCGGCGGCCCAGATCGAACCGAGGACCTCCTGCCCGCTGCGGACGGCGACGACCAGCCGCTCGGGCGTGTCGCCGTCGGCGGGCCGGTGCAGAACGTCCCTCGAAGTCCACAGCGCGTGCAGAAGACCACTGCGGCGCAGCTCCGCGACCCGCCAGTCGGGCACCCGGCCGCCGAGGATGACGGCCCGGCGCAGCGGGTCGGCGTCCGGGCCGGTCGCGGAGTGGGCCAGGACACGCCACTGCGTGTCCTCGATGGTGATCGACCCCTTCACGTACGCGGCGACACGGGCGGCCAGGGCGGCGAGGGACGGGATCGCCTCGGGGCCGCGCAACGCGTCGGCGGCGTCCGCGTCACCCGCGGACACGTAAGCCAGGGCCGACCTGAGCAGGGCCGCCGCCTCCGCCCAGTCGGTGCCCTCGGCGCGGACCAGCAGGGCGACGCCCGTCTCCCGGGCCGCCGCCACCGGCTCCGCACCGGCCGCGTCCGCCTCGCCCAGCACCACGGCGCACGCGCCGCGCCGGGCGGCATCCCGCACGGTGCCGGCGTCCGCCGCGGCCCCCACGGCCAGCACCAGGGTGTCCTCGGGACCGGGTGTCAGATCGTCCAGGCCGACGGCGATCCGCCGTACGACGGCGTCCTCCGTGGCGGGCGCGCACAGCAGCCGCAGCGCGTTGCCGTCCTCGAAGGCCAGCAGGGACCGCAGAGTCGCGGCCGGGGCGTCGGCCGGGGGCGGGGGCTGCTCGTTCACCGGCCTGCCCTCCCGCTGTCGGCGCGCCACGCCGGCCGCGTGGTCGGCACGAGGATAGGGTCCGGCCGCGCCGCACCCCGAGCCGGGATTCAGCGCCCGCACTGCTGAATGCGTCCCCTTAATTCCATTGGACCTCCGCCGACGGCCGGGCCAGGCTGGAACGCGTCCACCCGTCCGCCAGGGGCTCCACCCCTTCGACTCCGCCAGGGGCTCCACCCCTGCCCCCCCCACGCGGGGCCGCCGCCCCGCACCCCGCCTCGGCCCTGAACGGGCCTCGTCCGCGAACTCCCCCGGAGGGGGTGCCCCAGACGGGCTGAACTGCCCTGACCGGTGCTCATCGTGTGCCGGCGTACGGGCGGAAACGCCCTGGGCGGCGCTCATCGAGCGGGCCGGACGGGCCGGTTGCCCCTGACCGGTGCCCGTCGGGAACCGGCAGACGGGCTGGGCCGGCCTGACCGGCGTCGCGAGGCTCACCCCCGGGTGGGTGGGGTTCGGGATCCCGCACAAGGCTCCGCACCAGCCTCTTCGACCGGCATTCAGGAGGACCACCGCCGATGGCGTCGTCGCTCGACAGACCGCTCGACCATCGCTACCGGGGAGAGCACCCGGTCCGTACGCTCGCCTACCTCTTCCGCGCCGACCGGTACCGGCTGGCCGGCGCGGTCGTCGTCTTCACCGTCAAGCACAGCCCCATCTGGCTGCTGCCGCTGATCACCGCGTCCATCATCGACACCGTCGTCCAGCACCAGCCGATCGGCCGCCTCTGGACGAGCACCGGCGTCATCCTGTTCATCCTGCTCGTCAACTACCCCCTGCACGTGCTCTACGTCCGTCTCCTGTACGGCAGTGTGCGCCGCATGGGCACCGCCCTGCGCTCCGCGCTGTGCACGCGCATGCAGCAACTGTCCATCGGCTACCACTCACGGGTCAGCGCCGGCGTGCTGCAGGCCAAGGTGGTGCGGGACGTCGAGGCCGTGGAGCAGATGGTGCAGCAGACCGCCGAGAACGGGCTCGGCGCGCTCACCGTCCTCACCGGCGGCCTGGTCATCATCGCCGTGCGCACCCCGGAGTTCGTACCCGTCTTCCTCGTCGTGGTGCCCGCCGCCGCGTTCGTCGTGGCCCGCCTCAGGGCCCGGTTGCGCGCCCACAACGAGCACTTCCGCCACGAGGTCGAGGCCCTCTCCTCACGCGTGACGGAGATGACCCGCCTGATCCCGGTCACCCGGGCCCACGGCCTGGAGGGCAAGGCGCTGCGCCGTATGGACCGCACCCTGCACCGGCTGCTGACCTCCGGGATGCGCCTCGACCTCGTCAACGGCCGCTTCGGATCGATCGCCTGGGTCGTCCTCAACGTCGTCGGCGTGCTCGTCCTGGCCGCTGCGGCGCTCGTCTCGTACTACGGCGTCTGGGGCGTCACCCCGGGCGACGTCGTCATGCTCAGCGCCTTCCTGACGACCCTCACCAACTCCACCACCACGCTCATCGGCCTCGCCCCGGTCATCACCAAGGGCCTGGAGTCGGTCCGCTCGGTCGGTGAGGTGCTCCAGGCGCCCGAGCTGGAGGACAACGAGGGCAAGGCCGAACTCGCCGCGGTGCGCGGAGCGGTGACTTTCCAACAGGTCGGATTCGCGTACGACAGCGGTCGGCCGGCGGTGCGCGACTTCACGCTGTCCGTCGCCCCGGGCGAGACCATCGCGCTCGTGGGAGCCTCCGGCGCGGGCAAGTCCACCGCCCTCAACCTCGTCATCGGCTTCATCCGGCCGACCTCGGGCCGCCTGCTGCTCGACGGCACCGACATGAACACCCTCGACCTGCGCACCTACCGGCGCTTCGTGTCGGTCGTCCCGCAGGAGTCGATTCTCTTCGACGGCACCGTCCGCGAGAACGTCGCCTACGGCATGGAGGACGAGGCCGACGAGGAGGCGGTCCGCGCGGCGCTGCGCGACGCCAACGCGCTGGAGTTCGTGGACCGGTTGCCCCAGGGCCTGGACACGCTGGTGGGTGAGCGCGGGGCCCGGCTGTCGGGCGGGCAGAAGCAGCGGCTGGCCATCGCCCGCGCCCTGATCAGGGACCCCAAGGTGCTGATCCTGGACGAGGCCACCTCCGCGCTCGACACCCGGTCCGAGGCGCTCGTCCAGCAGGCCCTCGCCCGCCTGCTGCGGAATCGCACCACGTTCGTCGTGGCGCACCGCCTGTCCACCGTGCGCGGCGCCGACCGGATCGTCGTGATGGGGGAGGGCCGCATCCTGGAGACCGGCACCCATGAGGAGCTCCTGCGCCGTGGCGGCGCGTACACGGCTCTGCACGGCGGACAGGTCGCCTGACGGATCCCAGGGCCAAGTGGCGAAAACCGTGCCCTGGGAGAGTGACATGAGCCTCAATGGCGCATGAATCGCCCGGGTTCGGGCACACGCTGCGCACCACATCTGGAGAGAGGAGCGCCCGTGATCGTTCCGGACCCGAAGGCCGTCAGGACGCTGCTGACCCGCTACGCGTCACTGAAGATCGCCCAGGCGGAGCAGGAGAGACCTCAGGCGGCACGCGAGCTGGAGGACGTCACGTACACCCTGTGCGTGCTGATGGGCACCTCCGACGTCCGCGAGGCGGTCGCCGCGGCGGACGCCCTGCTCGCCGCCGCCGTGCGGCCGCCGACGGCTCGGGTGCCGAGGCAGGACAAGGACGGGGACAGGGACGGAGAGAGGGACGGGGAGAGCGGACTGTACCTGGCGGTTTGAGAGCCCTCCCCGGCCCGGCTCAGGGAGCCGCCGAACCGCAGCAGTCCGCGTGCCGGGAAGGGTGCTGGGGGCCGGATCCGGCCAGCCACTCCGCGATGGTCCGGGAGATCGGCTGGCCGGTGTCCACCTCGACGAAGCCGAACTGCCCCGACTGGTTGCACTCCAGGAACCACCACGTCCCGTCGGCGTCCTCCGCGAAGTCGAAAGCGCCGTACGCCAGTTCGGCCTCCCGTAGATACGTCCGTACGGCGTCCGCGAGACGCGGCGGAACGTCGACCGGGTGCCACGGCGTGGTGGAGGGTGCGAAACGCACGTCCACCACGTCGGGGTCCGCGTCCGGCGCCGTCGTCTTGCGGGCGGCCAGCAGCCGGTCGCCCACCGCCGTCAGCCGGATGTCCGCCCGCTTGGCGACACGCCGTTGCAGCAGGGTCGGGCCGTAGGCGACGGCGGCGAAGTCGGCGCCGGGCGGGACCCGGGTGGTGGGCACCGCACGCGGCGGGTCCTGCGGATGCGCCCCGGACACCGGCTTGACCACCAGGTCCGGGTAGCGCTCCGCGAAGTCCCGCGCCGCCTGCGGGAACGTCGTGATGAGCGTGGCCGGTACGGGCAGCCCGCTGGACTGGGCCAGTCGCAGCTGCCAGGGCTTGTGCCGGGCCCGCCGGGCCGCGTCCGGATGGTTCATCCAGCGCGCCCCGCTGCCGCGGAGCATCCCGTACAGGGCCTGCGAGGCTTCCTCCGTGAGCCACGCGGACGGTTCGGGTGCCCGGGCCGCCGCCGTACCGGGCCGGCGGACCCAGACGGACCGCAGCGAGTCGAGGCTCACCAGCCGTCCGGCGGACGACAGATGGCCCCGGAAGGCGCCGTGCACGTACTCCGCGGAGAGCGCGACGGTGCCGGTGAGGTCGGCGGGATCGAGCCGCACGACGGGGACGCCGGAGGCGTTCAGGTGGACGACCACCATGTCCGCGGTGACGTCCTCCTGGCTGGTCAGGATGAGCACGGTCATCGGTTGTTGCCCGGGCTCAGTCGTCGAAGTGCGTCTTGGAGCCC
The DNA here is from genome assembly GCF_049808595.1 of Streptomyces aurantiaciflavus. Lineage (NCBI taxonomy): Bacteria > Bacillati > Actinomycetota > Actinomycetes > Kitasatosporales > Streptomycetaceae > Streptomyces > Streptomyces aurantiaciflavus. The sequence goes on from NZ_JBNCAQ010000047.1 coordinate 39,257, forward strand.
GCCGTGGAGGTGGTCGTCCCGAGTTCTCTCAGCAGCGCGTGGTCACGAGCGGCGATCCGGCCGTCGCCGAGCACGTTCAACTGCAGTCCTGGGTCATAGGCGTACGGAGTGGCGAACTCCAACTCCGCTGCCGGGCGTGCGTAGTTGAGCGCAAACGGTTGCATCGTCTCTCCCTCGTCGGTACTGCGTCGATCAAGCGGTGCCGCTGTGCGACGTCACTTGGGCCCGCTGCGTTGGTGCGACTTTCTGTCCGTCACTCGGACCTTCAGTCACTTATACGAATCGAACGGGTGGTTGGTTTCCTTACTCTCCGTGATCAACACGGGTTTGGGGAGCGGCGCAGGGAGCTGAGCAGGGGCGATGTGCCTCGGAAGAGGCGAAAACTCGTTACCGGGCGGTCAGTTGACGGTCGGTTTCGGTGCGTTCGGGCGTGCGGCGCAGGGAGCGCAGGGCGAGGAGCAGGACACCGATGTCGTCGAGATAGACAGGGTCGGGCAGCAGGTCGGTGGGGAGGACGAAGTACGCGACCGCGCCCCAGAACACCCAGCGTGGGCCGGTCGGCAGACCCGCCCGCCGTAGGCCCCGCCGGGCCCGGACCAGCCGTACCAGCACGGCGGCGGCCACGGCGAACAGCGCCGCCGCCACTACCACCGCGACGACGACGAGCGTGGTGGTCGCATCCACGGGCCCTCCCTGTGCGCGGTCCGTCGCGCGGCGTCCAGTGGTTCCCCCGATTGTCGAATTCCCCGTTTTCGAATTCCGAATTCCCCCTTTCCGGCGGAAATATCGCACCGGCCGGGTGGACTTGCCCGCGGACGGCGGGCTGCCTGCTCCGAGGGCCGAGTGCACACGGGGAGTGATCAACGTCACGTCGCGCGCCGCGGGGCGGAGCCGCCGTGCCGACCGCGGCCTTCGGTCCGCGGTCCTCGGTTCAGTGGCCCGCTTCCAGCAGTCCCGTCAGCACCCGGTCCGGGGTGAGGGGCAGTTCGCGAAGGCGGACGCCGGTGGCGTGGTGGACGGCGTTGCCGACGGCGGCCGCCGTGCCCACGATGCCGATCTCGCCGATGCCCTTGCCGCCCAGCGGGTTGAGGTGCGGGTCGTCCTCCTCGACCCAGTGCGCCTCGATGTCCGGCACGTCCGCGTGGGCGGGCACGTGGTAGGACGCCAGGTCGGACTCGGTGAAGTCGCCGAAGGCCGCGTCCATCGTGCTGCCCTCGGTGAGGGCCATGCCCAGGCCCATGGTCATGCCGCCGACGAACTGGGAGCGTGCCGTACGGGCGTTGAGGATGCGCCCCGCCGCGTACACCCCCAGCATCCGCCGCACCCGCACCTCCCCGGTCACCGTGTCCACGGCCACCTCCGCGAAGTGCGCCCCGAACGCGTGCCGCGCGTAGGGGCTGTCGGCGTCGGCCGTGCCGGAGGTGTCAGCGTGGACGACCAGGCCCTGTTCCGGCACCGGTCCGGGGAGGCCGGTCAGACGCTCCGCCAGCCGCGTACAGGCCTCGTGGACCGGCCAGCCCCAGGAGGCCGTGCCCGAGGAGCCGCCGGCCAGCGGCGCCGACGGCAGGTCGCTGCTGCCCACCCGGATGCGGATCCGCTCCAGGGGAGCGCCGAGCGCGTCGGCCGCGATCTGCGCGAGCACCGTACGGGCGCCCGTGCCGATGTCGGTGGCGTTGGTCTCGACCAGGAAGGTCCCGTCGGGCAGGGCGTGCGCCGCGGCGGTCGACGGCCACACCAGCACCGGGTAGGTGGCGGCGGCCACCCCCGTCCCGATCAGCAACGGGCCTTCGGCACGGGAGCGCGGGCGCGGATCGCGCTCCGCCCACCCGAACCGGCGCGCCCCCTCCCGCAGGCACGCGACCAGGCCCCGGCTGCTGAACGGCCTGCCGCTGTCGGGTTCGGTCTCCGGCTCGTTGCGGATGCGCAGTTCGACCGGGTCCATGCCCAGTGCCTCGGCGAGTTCGTCCATGGCCGACTCCAGGCCGTACATGCCCGGCGCCTCCCCGGGCGCCCGCATCCAGGACGGCGTGGGCACGTCGAGCCGCACCACGCGGTGCAGCGTGCGGCTGTGCGGGGCCGCGTACATGACGCGCGCCGGTGTCGCCGCCTGCTCCACGAACTCCTTCACCCGGGAGGTGTGCGTGGTGACCTCGTGGACGAGGGACGTCAGCCGGCCGTCGGCGTCCGCGCCGAGGCGGAGCCGGTGCAGGGTGGGCGCCCGGTGCCCGACGGCCGAGGGCAGGAAACGGCGGGGCAGGGCGACCGTGACCGGACGCCCGGTGTGCCGGGTGGCCATCACCGCGAGGACGACGTCCGGCCGGGGCGTGCCCTTGGACCCGAAGCCGCCGCCCACATGCTCGGCGACCACCGAGATCCGCTCCTCCTCCAGGGCGAACATCCCTGCGAGCACGGCCCGTACGGTCGTGGTGCCCTGACTGGAGGTGTGCACCGTCAGCCGGTCCCCGTCCCAGTGCGCGGTACTGGCGTGCGGCTCCATGGGGTGGTTGTGCAGGGGCGGCACCCGGTAGCCGACGTCGACCCGGACCGCGGCGTCCGCGAAAGCGGCCTCCGGTTCACCGCGCTCCCGGACGGCCGGATACCCGCCGTTGGCCTCCTCGGGGACGTACGCCTGCGGATGCGTCGCGGACAGCGTCACGTCATGGGGTTCCTCGGCGTACGAGACGTGCAGGGCGGCGGCGCCGGCCCGGGCCGCCTCCGGACTGTCGGCCACCACCAGCGCGACGAACCAGCCACGGTGCGGAACCCCGGGGCCCTGGAGAACGGCGAGGGTGGGGTCGTCCGGCTCGGCGAGCCGCGGCGCGTTCTCGTGGGTGAGGACGGTGACGACACCGGGCAGCCGCAGCGCGTCCGAGACGTCCACGCCCGTCACCCGGCCGCGCGCCACCGTCGCCGGCACCGGACGGGCGAACAGCCCCCCGGAGGAGGGGAATTCGGCGGCGTAACGGGCGGTGCCGGTGACCTTGTCCCGGCCTTCCCGGCGCTCGGCGGGAGCGCCCACGACAGGGGCCGTCATGATTCCTCCCCGGACCGCGCGAGTCGTGTCAGGACGTCGAGAGCGAGGTTGCGGGCGAGGGGCACCTTGTAGGCGTTGTCGCGCAGCGGCCGGGCCGAAGACAGTTCGAGGTCGACGGCCCGTTCGAACGCCGCCGCCGTCGGCGCCGCGCCCACGAGCGCCTCCTCGGCCCGCCGGGCCCGCCACGGCCGGTGCGCCAGCGCCCCGAACGCGATCCCCGCGTGCCGGACGACACCGTCCGCCACCTCCAGCACCACGGCGACGGAGGCCAGCGCGAAGGCGTACGAGGCCCGGTCGCGGGCCTTGCGGTACGCCGACGGCAGCCCGGCCGTCGAGGTCGGCAGCAGTACGCCGGTGACCAACTCGCCCGGTTCGACGACGGTGTCCTGCTCCGGCTGCTCCCCGGGCAGCCGGTGGAAGTCGGCGGCGTGCACCCGGCGCACCCCGGCGAGGCCGTACAGCTCGATCTGCGCGTCCAGCGCGGCGAGGGCCACGGCCATGTCGGACGGGTGGGTCGCGATGCACCGCTCCGAGTACCCGAGGACCGCATGGTCGCGGTGGACGCCGTCCCGCGCGCCGCAGCCGCTGCCCGGCTCGCGCTTGTTGCAGGGTTTGGAGACGTCCTGGAAAGAGGGGCAGCGGGTGCGCTGGAGCAGGTTCCCGCCGGTGGTGGCGGCGTTGCGCAACTGGCCGGAGGCGCCCGCGAGCAGCGCCTGCGACAGGGCGGGGTAGCGGTCGCGGACCTGCGGATGCGCCGCGAGATCGCTGTTGCGCACCAGGGCGCCGACCCGCAGCGAACCGTCCGGCAGTTCCGTCACCTGGTCCAGCGGCAGCCGGGTGACGTCGATGAGGGCGGCCGGCTGCTCGACGCCGAGCTTCATCAGGTCGACGAGGTTGGTGCCGCCGCCCAGATAGCGGGCGCCGGGGTGGGAGGCATAGGCGTCGGCCGCCTCGGCGAGGCTGCCGGCCCGTACGTAGGCGAAGGACCTCACCGGCTCACGTCCTCGACCGCGTCGACGATACGGGGGTACGCGCCGCACCGGCACAGGTTCCCGCTGAGCCGCTCCCGGATCTCCTCCCGGCTCAGCGGAACGGGACCGGAGGGCGCCCGGGCGTCGGTGACGCGCGAGGGATGACCCGCCTCCGCCTCGGCGATCGCCCCGACCGCCGAGCAGATCTGGCCCGGAGTGCAGTACCCGCACTGGAAGGCGTCGTGCTCCAGGAAGGCCCGCTGCAGCGGGTGCGGTTCCTCGCCGTCGCTCGACAGGCCCTCGACGGTCGTGACGTCGCAGCCGTCCAGGGCCACCGCCAGCAGCAGACAGCTGTTGACGCGCCGCCCGTCGACCAGGACCGTGCACGCGCCGCACTGTCCGTGGTCGCAGCCCTTCTTGGCGCCGGTGAGGTCGAGATCCTCCCGCAGGACGTCCAGGAGGACCCGCCGGTGGTCGACGGTGAGGGTCTGCGGCTTGCCGTTGACGCGCAGGGTGATGCCGGAGCGGTGGGGAGGCGGTGCGGCGGTGCCGCCCGCGGGGCCGAGCTCGCTGCCCATGTCGTGGACCCTTCCGGGAAGATCCGTGGTGCCGTGGGGACCGCGTATCCAGCCCGCGCCGCACGACACGTCCCGGGACGGGGAAAACCGAGGCGGCGACGGTCGGTGACGGTCCGTGGCGCCGTGTCACCGCGTCCTTCCGGCGGGGCCGGCCGCACGCCGACGCGGCGGCGAAAACGCCGAGGCTCCGGCGCGCCCGTCTTCCTAGGCTGCCGTCATGACTGATGCCCAAGTGCCCGAAGCGCACCAGGTCCTGGTGCTCCGCGAGACCTACGGGACGCTCGCCGCGGTCGTGAAGTCCCTGGGCGAGGAGGAGTCCTGGCTGCCCACCGCCTGCACCGGATGGGCGGTGCGCGACCTGCTGTTCCACCACCTCACGGACGCCCAGCGCGCCCTGGTGGCCCTGCACACGCCCGCCTCGGCTCCGCCCGACCGCGACGCCGTCACCTACTGGCAGGACTGGGCGCCCGACCGCGTCGGCGCGGCGAACGGCCGGCGCTGGGCCCGGGTGAACGCGAGCATGTTCCTCGACTTCGATCAGCTGCGCGGCCTGTACCTGGAGACCACGGCGGCGGCCGTCACGGCGGCGGCCGCGGCCGACCTGGAACGCCCGGTCGCCACCCAGGGCCACGTCCTCACGGCGGGCGACCTGATCACGACCCTCTCCGTCGAGGCCGTCGTCCACCACCTCGACCTCGTCCGGGACCTGCCCGACGCACCCCGCCCCTCGCCCGCCGGTCTCACCGCCGTACGGGAGACGCTGGACGGTCTGCTCGGCCGGCCGGTGCCCGTGGACTGGAGCGACGAGCACTACGCGCGCGCGGCCACCGGGCGGGCGCCGCTCACCCCGGAGGAACGGCACGCGCTCGGGGCGGACGCCGATCGGCTGCCGCTGTTCTGCTGACGCGGAAACCGGTTCCGCCGACGTGGTTCCGCCGACGTACGGACCGCTGCAGCCGCGCGGACGGCAACGTCCGGCTCCGGCTACCGTTCGGTCGCCCCAGGGCCCTCCTCGGAGGCGTCCCGCTCCGGTGAGGCGTCCGCCGCCGGGGCCGGCGTCGACGGCGTGGGCGCCGGGCGCAGGTTCTTCGCCGTCTCCCTGAGCCGTTCCAGGGTCCGGCCCAGCTGCTGGAAGGGGGAGCCGCCCGTCCTGGCCTGCGGCTGCGGGCGCTCGCCGCCGTTCTCGGCCGCCTCCCGGTAGGCCGCCAGCGCCTCGTGGGCCTGCTCGGCGGCCTCCCGGTAGAGGTCCCGGGACTGGGTCATCGCCTCCAGCGCCTCGGCGTACATCGCCACCAGTTGGCGTTCGCGGGCGAGTTCCTCCTCCAGGGTGAGCAGCTGCCACTGCTCCCGCAGCGCGGTCAGCGCGGCCTCGCCGCCCTCCGGGAGCGGCTTGGGCAGGGCGGCGAACCGCGTCACCGCGTCCAGCACCTCGGTGGGGTGCGTGCCGTCCAGGAACACACTGCGCACCGAGAAGTCGCCCGCGTCGTACGCCTCCGGGGCGGGCGCGCCCGGCAGCACCAGGGCGCCGCCGCGCGGCACCTCCACGTCGAAGTCCCGCAGCGCCCAGTTCACGGTGCGCAACTGGTGCGGTGCCGCGCGGTGCTCCACCACCCGGTGGTGCAGCCCAGGCGCCAGGAGCGGGACCAGCGACCGGCGGCCCCGCTCGTCCGGCGTCATCGCCTCGTGCACCACGACGTGCACGGTCCAGGTGTCCCGCAGGGCGTTGCGCAGGGTGCGGCGCAGCTCCTTGTCGTCCGCCGGGAGCGGGTTGACGTCGAGGTACCGCTGCCCGGTCACCGTCTCGTGGCCCCACGGGGCGTCCGCCTCCCACGGCCAGAACATCGCGGCGGGCGACGGCCAGCGCAGATCCCACGGCCGCTCCGCCTCCGCGACCAGCGTCCACTCCTGCCCGCGCCCCGACCACTCCGCGAGCGTCAGCCGGGCACGCACGGTCACGTCGTCGGGCACGAGCCACCGTGCCTCGAAGGTGAGTTCCCCCTCGGCGGTGTCGGCATCGGGAACCTCCAGGAAGTCCTGGATCGTCGCGTCGCCCTTGAGGGACGAGAGGTTCTTGCGCAGCACGTCCGGCGCGGTGGGCCCGGTGTGGCGGCCACGAGCCAGCCACACGGTCGAGGGAGTCGTGGGCGGGACGGTCGGGGAGGTGAGCATGAGTCCATTCGTGAGAGCGGGGGACGACGGGTGTCTGCCAGTATCGTCGTCACGGCGAGTGGGTGATCAAGCGGGGTCGGCGCATACCGGGTCGCGGTGCGCCTTCCCCATCGCGGCCCGCGTCACGCGCGCGGATCGGGGCGCCCGGGGGCACGACCAGCGCAGACCGCCGCACCCGGGGGAGCGGGCCGATGAAGCCGGCCCTCGAAGGACGTGCCGCACGGTGACAACTCCGTCATCGCCGGTCCCACCCGTACGGAGGGCGGCGAGGAGTCCGTGAGGAGTCCGTCCGGAGACTCGCCGGCACCGAGCCGCCCCGGGAGGAGGCCCGGCGCGTCTTCACGCGCGAGGTGTGATCGACGCGCGCGGGGTGTGCCCCGTTCACCAAGGTCACCCCCACGCACCCATGGCCCCGTCCGCGCACGGCCCCGAGAATCGACCGGGCGGACAGGGCCCGCCCACCATCCGCGTCGGGGCGGGCCCTGTTCCCGTGCTCGGAGGGGTTACCGGGGCCGGATGTGAAGCCGCGTGGTGGCCGGCGGCCGCCGTGGCAAACGGCGGACGGCCGAAGGCCTGATGGGCTCCCCCCTCCATGTCCGACGACTTCAGGTCGCGCCGCACCGCAATACCACCGCGGTCACCCGTCGCCGTCGCCGCCGTCGCCGTCGGCCGGCCCGGCGTCCGGTGATCCCGTCCCGCCCGTGCGGGGCGAAGCCCGCTGCAAGCGGTCGATCAACCGCGAGGCCTCTGCCTTCGTGAGGTCCTGCGGGACCTCCTCGCCCGCCTCACGGGCCAGGGTGCGCAGGTAACTCAGCTGCGGACCGGTGGCCGGTTCGTCCCCGGTCGCCCAGTCCTCCACGTCCTTGGCCGGATTCGCTTCACTCATGCCGTCCGACTACCCCCGACTCCACGGCCGTCCCCACCGCCGTCCCCACGCGGCGACTCCCGGGTCCGTGGGCGCCCCGGCTCGAGCACCGTCGGCCACCCGCTGTTGGCGGCGGAGAACACCGTCCGCCTCCCGCCACTTCCCCGGCGGCGTGCCGACCGCTCCCCGCAGGCGTAACGTCCCCCTATGGGTGAGCTCGGGCACGTCCGGCGTGGGTATGCCGTGCCCCGAGGGGAGCAGATGGCCGCCCACGGCCGCCCGGGCGCGCGCAGTCGCGATGCTGGAGGTGCCTCGTGACCGGCACGGGTGATCCGGCCACGGATGCCGATGAACTGGATGCCGCGTTGGCCGAGACGGTGCGCCGGACCGGCGCGTCCGTCGGTGCTCTGTACGTGCTCGCACCGGACGAGCAGCTGTTGTGTCTGGAACTGCTGTGCGGGGTGCCGGCCGAGTTCGGCGCACCCTGGGAGAGGGTGCCGCTCGCCGCTCCGGCACCGGTGGCCGACGCCGTCCGTGAGGACCGCCTGGTGTGGGTGGCCAGCCAGGAGGAGATGGCCCGCTCCTATCCGCGCACCGCGATGGTGCTTCCCTACCCGCTGGCGTTGGTCGCCGCGCCGGTCACCGGCGTCCGGCGGTGGGGGGCGCTGCTGCTGATGTGGCCGGCCACCCGTCCGCCGTACATGACCGGACGGGAGCGGGGACACATCGCGTCCAGTTGCCGGCGTCTGGCCAGGGTGCTGGAGGAAGCCGTCGAGCACGGTTGGTTCCCGGCCTGCGGCGACCGGCCCCGCGTCGTCTCCACCGGAGGGGACCGCCGGTTCGCGAGCCCGGCGATGGCCGCCGCCGACTTCGCCGAGCGCCTGCCGGGCGGAAGCTGTGCCCTGGACCTGGAGGGACGCTTCGTCTACGTCAGCTCCGGCGCCTGCGACCTGCTGGGCCGAGAGGCCGGTCAGCTGCTGGGCACACTGCCGTGGCAGTCCCTGCGCTGGCTCGACGACCCCGTCTACGAGGACCGCTACCGCGCCGCGGTGATCAGCCGCGAGCCCGTTTCCTTCACCGTCTGCCGTCCACCGGACCGGTGGCTGGACCTTCATCTCTACCCGGACGCCAGCGGCATCAGTGTCCGTATCGTCCCCAGCGGCGCCGCTTCCCCGCCCTCACCCGCGCCCCGCCGGTCCACGAGCGCCGCCACACCGGCCAGCGCGGGACAGCTGTACCAGCTCACGCACCTGGCCGCCGCGCTGACCGAGGTCGTGGGCGTCCAGGACGTCATCGACCTGGTCGCCGACCAGATCATGCCCGCCTTCGGCGCCCAGGGCCTCGTCCTGTCCACCGCCGACGCCGGCCGGCTCAGGATCACGGGCTATCGCGGCTACACCTCGCACACCGTCGCCCGTCTCGACGGCCTGCCCCTCGACACCGCCTTCACCCCGGCCGGGCGGGCCCTCAGCAGCGGCATTCCCGCCTTCTTCTCCGACCCGGAGGAGATGCGGCGCGTCTACCCCGAGGCCCCCCAGGTCAGTGGGAAGCAGGCCTGGGCCTTCCTGCCGTTGATCATCTCCGGCCGGCCCGTCGGCATCTGCGTCCTGTCCTACGACAGCCCCCACGAGTTCCCCGCCGAGGAACGCGCCGTCATGACGTCGCTCGCCGGGCTCGTCGCCCAGGCCCTCGACCGCGCCCGCCTGTACGACACCAAACAGGAGCTCGCCCAGGGCCTCCAGCAGGCGCTGCTGCCCCGCACCCTTCCGGCCGTGACCGGCCTGCGGGTCGCCGCCCGCTACCTGCCCGCCACCCGGGGCATGGACATCGGCGGAGACTTCTACGACCTGATCCGGCTCGGCGGCACCGCGGCCGCTGCCGTCATCGGCGACGTCCAGGGCCACAACGTCGCCGCCGCCGCCCTGATGGGTCAGGTGCGCACCGGTGTCCACGCCCACGCGACCCTCGGGACAGCCCCCGACCAGGTCCTCTCCAGAACCAACCGGCTCCTCACCGACCTCGGCCCCGACCTGTTCACCAGTTGCCTCTACGCCCACCTCGACTTCGCCCGCCGACGCGCGACCCTGGCCAACGCCGGCCACCCGCCACCGCTCCTGCGCCTGCCCGACGGCGACACCCGGCCCGTCGTCGTCCCGCCCGGACCGCTCCTCGGCATCGACCCCGACGCCGTCTATCCCCTGACCGAGATCCCGCTCACCCCGGGGCTGATGCTCGCCTTCTACACCGACGGCCTCATAGAGACGCCGGGCGTGGACCTCGACGACTCCATCACCCACCTCGCCGGCCATCTCGCCGACGCCGACGACCGGGATCTGGACCTGCTGATCGACCACTTGCTGAGGAACGCCCGCTCCGTGCAGCGCACCGACGACATCGCCCTCCTGGTGCTGCACCACGGAGCGGGCCGTTGACACCAGGGAGACTCGGCGATGCGGGACACCCGTTCCGCTGTGGAAAGGGGGAGGCGGGGCGGCCGCGGCCCGGAGTGTTCCGGCCGGTCACGGGTACTCCGCCTGCGGAGGTGAGCATCATGCCTCGGAGCACGGACAACCTCGCCGACGACGCGATCGATGTCCATTTCATCGGTAACGCGACCGTTCTGCTGTCCTACGGCCCGCTCACCCTGCTCACGGATCCGAACTTCCTGCACCGTGGGCAGTACGCCTACCTCGGGTACGGGCTGCTCAGCCGGCGTCTGACGGAGCCGGCCGTCGACGTGGACGAGCTTCCCCGCCTCGACGGGATCGTGCTGTCCCATCTGCACGGGGACCACTGGGACCGCCGGGCGCGCCGGCGCCTGGACCACACGGTGCCGGTCCTGACCACACCGCACGCGGCCCGCCGGCTCAGGGTCGTCCACGGCTTCCGCCGCACCGCGGGGCTGCGCACCTGGCAGGCGTTCACTCTCCGGCACGGCGGGGCGCGGGTCAGGGTCACGGCCCTGCCGGGCCGACACGCCGGCCATGCGGTGCTGCGCGCGCTGCTGCCGCCGGTGATGGGAAGCATGCTGGAGTTCGGTCCCGCCGGGGGACCGGTCCGGGTGCGGCTGTACATCTCGGGCGACACGCTGGTGTACGACGGTCTCGACGAGATCACCAGGCACTTCCCCGCCGCCGATCTGGCCGTGCTCCACCTGGGCGGCACCCGGCTTCCGGGCGGCTTCGTGGTCACCATGGACGGCGCGCAGGGAGCGGAACTGGCCCGGCGTCTGGGTCCCAGGCTGTTGCTGCCCGTGCACTACGGCGACTACACGGTGATGCGGTCGCCGCTGACCGCGTTCCTCGCCGAGGCCGACAGGATGGGGCTCGGCGACCGGATCGTCCACTGCGGTCACGGTCAGCGGGCCCGTCTGACCGCCGCACCCGGGGCGGTCCCGACGGTCTCCTGAGCAGGCCGGCCCGCTGGAACCGAGCGTGTGATGCCGCCCACCGGACGGCCTGGTCAGCGGCATCACAGTCGTTCCTTCTCGCTGTCGGTCAGCGCTCCTCGCGCACGACCGCGACACCCCCTGCGGGAACGGTGACCGAACCGTTGACGGGCTTGCCGGTGAGGAGTTCGACGCCTTCGGCGGGGACCTGGGCACCGTCCCCGCCGTGGTCGATCAGGAACAGGTAGTCGGCGTCGGCGCCACTGCGGCGGACGGCTTCGATGCCGTGCAGCGGGGTGGCGAGGACCGGCTGGACGCCGGCATCGTCGCAGACGCGGGCCAGCAGCGCGGCGAGAGTCGCGGGGTCGGGGCGAGTCGCCAGATACCAGGCGGTCCCGTCACCGGCGGTGTGCCGGGTGACGGCCGGTACGCCTGTCAGCGGTCCGTCCGCGTAGGAGGCGACCTGCTCGGCTCCCGCCAGCCGGACGCGCTCGGACCACAGGGTGGCGGTGGCACCCGCGGGGACCGCCCCGGTGAGGTGGAGCGTCTCGCCGGGCAGCAGCGGGAAGAGTTCGTCGGTGCGCACGCCGAGGACGTCCCGGAAGGCGCCCGGGTAGCCGCCGAGCCGGACGTGGCAGTTCTCGTCGACGGCGCCGCTGTGGAAACCCACCGCCAACGTGCCGCCGCGCTCGGCGAAGCTCGTCAGGTTGGCCGCGCCCGTGTCGTCGACCAGATAGAGACTGGGGACGAGGACCAGGCGGTACGACGACAGGTCGGCGTCGGGGCGTACGAAGTCCACGGCCACGCCGGCCTGCCACAGGGGCCGGTACCAGTCCCGGACGAGGTCCTGGAAGCGCAGCTCGCCGCTGGGCTGGCAGGGAAGTTCCAGGGCCCAGCGGGCGTTCCAGTCCCACACCACCGCGACCTGGGCGGTCGGAGTGCTTCCCCGCACTTCGGCCAGGGCCTGGAGATCCGTGCCCAGTTGGACCACGTCACGCCAGATCTGACTGTCGGTGCCGGCGTGCGGCAGCATCGCCGAGTGCCACTGTTCGGCGCCCGCCTTGGCCGCCCGCCACTGGAAGAAGGCGATGCCGTCGGCGCCGTGGGCGACGTGGGCGAGGGCGTTGCGGCGCATCTCGCCCGGCGCCTTGGCCCGGTTGACGGGTTGCCAGTTCACCGCGCCGGTCGAGTGCTCCATCAGCAACCAGGGGCCGCCGGCCATGGAGCGCACCAGGTCGCCGCTGAGCGCGACGTCGACTTCGGATTCCGGGTCGGTGGACCGCAGGTAGTGGTCGTTGGAGACGATGTCCAACTCGGGCGCCCAGCGCCAGTAGTCCAGCGCGTCGATGCTGAAGTTCACCATGAAGTTGGTGGTGGCGGGGATGGACGGGGCCTTTGCCCGCAGCGCGTCCCGTTCCGCCGTGTACAGCGACAACAGCTCGTCGGAACAGAAGCGGCGCCAGTCCAGTCGCTGAGCCGGATTGGGGTCGGCGCCGGTGGCACGCGGCGGCAGGATCTCGTCCCAGTCGTAGTACCACTGGCTCCAGAAGGTGGTACCCCAGGCGTGGTTGAGGGCCTTCAGGTCGTCGTCGTACCGATGGCGCAGCCAGGTGCGGAAGGCGGCGGCGCTGGTGCCGCAGTAGCAGGCCGCGTTGTGGCAGCCGTACTCGTTGTGGATGTGCCACATGGCGACCGCCGGGTGGTCGGCGTAGCGCTCGGCCAGGGCGCGGGTGATGCGCAGGGCGGCGGTGCGATAGGCCGGGCTCGACGGGCAGAACGTCTGGCGGCTGCCGTACGAGAGCGTGCGGCCGTCGCGGTCGACGGGCAGCGCCTCCGGGTGGGCCCGGAAGAACCAGGCGGGCGGCGCGGCGGTCGGGGTGGCCAGGTCGGCGGCGATGCCGTTCTCGTGCAGCAGGTCCAGCAACCGGTCCATGCGGGAGAAGTCGTACTCGCCCTCGGCGGGCTCCAGCAGCGCCCACGAGAAGATGCCGACGCTGACCATGGTCACCCCGGCCTCGCGCATCAGGCGCATGTCCTCGGCCCACACCTCCTCGGGCCACTGCTCGGGGTTGTAGTCACCGCCGTAGGCGATACCGGGCACGCGGAGCGCGGGCGTGGCCGGGGCGACGGGGGGTTTCGGATGTGTCACTGGGGTCACTTTCGATACGTACTGCGACACGTACAAGGGGCGTACGGGACCTTTGTTCAGCCCTTGTTGGCGCCGAGGGTGAGGCCGCTGACGAACTGGCGCTGGAGCGCGAAGTACACGATCAGCGTCGGGATCGCGGTGAGGAGGGCGCCTGCTGCGACCAGGTTGGGGTCGGTGAAGTACTGGCCGGAGAGGTTGTTCAGCGCCGACGTGATCGGCATGTTCTCGCCGGTGGAGATCAGTACGATCGCCCAGAAGAAGTCGTTGTAGATCCAGATGGACAGCAGGGTGGCCAGGGCCGCCATCGCCGGCTTGCACAGGGGCAGCACGATCTGCCAGTACAGGCGCCACACGGAGGCGCCGTCGACGAGGGCGGCCTCGGTCAGCTCGTGCGGCAGGGAGCGCATGTAGTTGCTCAGCACGAAGGCGCAGAACCCGGACTGGAAGGCCACGTGGATCAACACCAGGCCGAGCGCGGAGTCGTACAGCTTGCCGCTCATCGTGATGCCGGGCAGGTCGATCAGCAGGTACATGCGGTACAGCGGGGTGATGATGACCTGCTGCGGGAGCAGGTTGCCCGCGGTGAAGACCAGCAGCAGGAAGAGGTTGATCCGGAAGTCGAAGCGGCTGACGTAGAACGCCACGCACGACGACAGGAACAGGGTGACGAGCACCGCCGGGACCGCGATGAGCAGCGTGTTCCCGAAGTAGTGCAGCATGTCCGACTGCTCGAACGCGTTCGTGAAGTTGTCGAAGCTCAGCTTGTCGGGCCAGGAGACGTAGCCCTTGGTGCTGGTCTCGGAGTACGGGCGCAGGGCCGCGAACAGGGCCCACAGCAGCGGGGCGAGCCAGGCCAGGGCCGTCACGACGAGGAACGTGTGCAGCAGGATCCGGGCGGGGCGCACGGGCGTGCGCTCCTTCAAGTGCAGGGTGGTGCTCATGCGCTCCGCTCCTTCCGGAAGGTCGAGATCAGGTACGGGATGATCACGGCGAGGGAGATCACCAGCAGGACCACGGCGATCGCGGAGCCGTATCCGATGCGGCTGGACTCGCCGATGATGTTGTTGGTGACCAGGATCGAGAGCAGTTCGGTGCCCTGGGCGCCCTTGTTGAAGACGAAGACCAGGTCGAAGGCGCGCAGCGCCTCGATGATGGTGACGACCAGGACGACGGTGTTGGTCGGGCGCAGGGTCGGGAAGATGACGTTCTTGAACGTCTGCCACTCGTTGGCGCCGTCGAGGGAGGAGGCCTCGCGCAGCGACGGGTCGACGCCCTTGAGGCCGGCCAGGTAGAGGATCATCATGTAGCCGGTGTGGCGCCAGCAGGCGGCGACCAGGACGGCCCACAGGTTCAGGTGCGGGTCGCCGATCCAGTCGATGTAGTGGCCGGGCTTGTTGGCCCCGATGATGCTGTTGATCAGACCGGTGTCGGGGTTGTAGACCAGCTGCCAGACGAATCCGGTGACCGCCAGCGACACCACGACCGGGAGGAAGAAGGCCGTCTGGTAGACGCGGCTGAACCGGATGTTCTTGTCCAGCTGCACGGCCAGGAACAGGCCGAGGGGCGTCGGGATCAGGATCAGCACGACGAACCAGATCACGTTGTGCTGGACCGCGGGCCAGAACTGCGGGTTGTTGGTGAACAACTCCTTGAAGTTGTCCAGCCCGACCCACTTGATCGAGTCGAAGCCGATGCCGTCCCAGGTGGTGAAGGCCAGGGCGATGGAGGCGAGGGCCGTGACCCAGACCAGGGTCACGTGCAGGACCGTGGGCACGCCGGCCATCAGGCCGAGCGTGAACCGGTCTCGGCGGGTCAGCAGGCGCCGGTGGCCCTGCGGAACCCGCTTCTTCGAGGACGCGCCCCGGGGCGGCTCGACGGCCGCCTCCGGGGACTTCGTGGTGATTTCGGTGCTCATGTTGTTGATCGGGCCGCCGCTCAGGAAGAGGCGAAGATCGTCTTCTTCTGACGCTCGATCGAGGTGAGGAGGCTGTCGATCCCCTTGGGGTCGCGGACGAACTTCTGCAGCGCGGGCTGCATCACCGTCGAGGTGAAGTCCGGCCGGCTGTCGCGGTCCATGAACTGCGTGAGGCTCTTGGCCCCGCTGATCATTTCGTACGCCTTCTTCTGCAGGGCCGTGTACGACGAGGTGTCGGCCTTGCTGGAGGCGGCCACGACGCTGGAGTCGGCCTTGAGGTAGATCGACTCGGCCTCGGGGGTGCCCAGGAACTCCAGGAGCTTGGTGACGCCCTCCTTGTTCTTCGGGGCCTTGGAGACCATGAAGCCGTCGGTGGGCGCCTCGACGGTGTCCTGGCCGAACTGCGGGTTGATCTCCGGGAAGGCGAAGAAGTCCAGGTCGTCCAGGTCGGCCTTGTTGGTGAACTGCTGCGCCACGAAGGAGCCGAGGAGATACATGCCGGCCTTCTTCGACACCAGCGTCTGCGCGGCGTCCTGCCAGGTACGGCCCAGGGAGCCCTCCTGGTGGTAGGGCAGCAGCTCGGCCCAGTGGTCGAAGGCGGCCTTGACCTTGGCGTCGGTCCAGGAGGCCTTGCCCGCCATCAGCTCGACATGGAAGTCGTAGCCGTTCAGACGGAAGTTGATCTGGTCGAAGGTGCCCATCGCCGGCCAGGCGTCCTTGTCACCGAAGGCGATCGGCGTCAGGCCGTCCTTCTTCATCTGCTTGCACAGCGCGACGAGCTGGTCCCAGGTGGTGGGGACGGTGTAGCCGTGCTGCTGGAAGACGCTCTTGCGGTAGAACAGCGCCCACGGGTACGTGTACAGCGGCACGAAGTAGTACTTGCCGTCCGCGCCCTTGCTGAGCTTCTTCATCGCGTCGGGGAAATTGTCCCCGACCTTCGCCCACACGTCGTCGATCGGCGTGGCCAGGCCCTTGGCCGCGAAGAACTGCATCCGGTAGCCCGCGAACCAGTTGAACACGTCGTCCGGGGTGCCCTGCAGGTAGGAGTTGATCTGCTCCTGGAACGTGTTGTGGTCCTTGGTGTTCACGTCGACCGTGATCCCGGACTGCTTCTGGAACGCCGCGTAGATCTCGGCGAACGCCTTCTTCGGCACCGCGTCGGAGGCGTTGGAGCCGACGGTGACGGTCTTGGAGTCGGCGGCCGATCCGCTGCCGCCGCAGGCGCTCAGCAGCGGGACGCCGGCGCCGAGGACGGCGGCGCCGCCTATGCCGCGCAGCAGGGTGCGGCGGCTGGGGGTGAGGCGGGAGAGACCGGAGGGGGAGAGGTCGTGCATGAACGGCTCCAGGTGACAGGGTCCGGCCATGGTTCTGGCTGAAAACTGATCTCAATCGACCAGAAATCAACTTGACCGAACATGTTGGCGCAATAACAGCCGCACGTCCTGTCATGCGTCAAGAGCCGACGGCCCGATTTGTCGAAACGTAATCGACACGCCCTCGCGCGCCCCGCCGGCGGCCTTCGCCGCTGAGACGGATGTGACTCGTGGGGCGATCACCGAGGCGGGGCGCACACCTCGCGGAGGCCTGTGGGCCCGGACGACCCGAACTGCGCATTGCATCCGCACAGTTCTCGACGTCACCTTCCGCTGCATGCAATGGCTCGCGGACTACGTTTGACGGCCAAACCTAACCCCTCAACCTTCACGAATGCGACGAGTTAATGGGAGCCCTCCGCCACGAAGACCCGGAGGTGACGTCATTCACACCGACGCGGTCGCCTCAGCTCCCCGGACGCCGCCCCGGCGTGTCCGCCGACGCAGAGAGCGAAGGCCGTGGAGACAGGGCTGTCGGTTCGGGTGACGTCGACTCCGCCCCCTGATGGGTCGGAGGCCCGCCCGCGGGGCCGGAGGCCCGCGCCCGACGGGCCGGAGGCCCCGCCCGGGGGTTCGGAGGGCCCGCCCGGGGGTTCGGAGGGCCCGCCCGGGGTTCGGTGGGCCCGCCCGGCGGTTCGCCGGCCCCCGCTTCCACGCGCCCCCGCGAAATTTCACGAACCCGGGACGGCCAACGACTCCGCCCACTACGTTGCCTGCCATATCGGGAGCGGTCTCCCGAACCGGTCCGGAGGGGTGCGGAACCGGCACTGCATGCTGGGGGGAACATGTCAGACATTTCCAGAGCTATCGACGCCCTGCTCGAAGCACGCCTGCGTCAGCTGCCGGCGGTGGAACGTGAGAGCGCGCGGTGGAAGACCCTCGGCGAACGGCTGGACGAGCTGGACACCGCCCTCACCGACCTCCGCGTCCACACCACCCTCGATCCGGAACTCGCCGCCTCCCTGACGATCCCTCAGCTTCCGGAGATGCGGGCCGGTGTCGCCGAGGCCGCCGACTCCTTCCGGACGATCGCCTCCCGGTTCACCCGGACCACCGTCAACCTGGGGGTGAGCGGGGCCGCCCGCATGGGCAAGAGCACCCTGCTCCAGTCGATCTCCGGCCTGGACGACCAGCAGATCCCGACCGGTGACGGCATTCCGGTCACCGCCGTGCGGAGCCGGATCTTCCATGCGCCCGCGGTGCGCCGGGCCGAGCTGGAGATGCACAGCCCGGAGAGCTTCCTCGCCGAGGTGATCGCCCCGCTGCACACCGCCCTCGCACTGACCGCGCCGCCGCGTTCCCTGACGGAGTTCGCCGCCTGGAGCTACCCGAAGTCGGCGGAGGAGACCCGTCGCCGCATGCTGTTCGCCCGGCTGCGCGACCTGCAGAGCGCGCTGCCCTCGTACGAGCACCTGCTGACCGGCGGTGTGAAGTCCGTACCGCTGGAGGAGATCCGCCCCTACGTCGCCTACCCGACCAGCGAGGAGGTGGAGGCCGCCGGCCCCGGTGGGGTGCCGCGCCGCTACGCCGCGGTGCGCGAGGCCCGGATCGAGTGCCCCTTCCCGCACGAGCACGTGGCCCGGATCGGCATCGTCGACCTGCCGGGGCTGGGCGAGGTCACCGCCGACGCCGAGCAGCGGCACGTGGACGGACTGCGCAACGAGGTCGACGCGGTGCTGGTGGTCAAGCGCTCCTCCGACACCTCCTCGTTCATCGACGAGACCGACACCGCCGGCATGGCGCTGCTGGACCGGGTGCGCGGGTATGTGCGCAGCACCGGGGAGTTCACCTACGTGGTGCACAACGTCGACCCCGGCAAACCGCACCTTGCCGAGGCGCTCCGGGGGCAGCTGCTGCACGGCCTCAACGACGGGGAAACCGATCGTTTCTTCACTGTCCTCGAGGCCGACGTACGCGATCCCGAGCAGGTCGGCCGTGCGGTCCTGACCCCGCTGCTGACGAGGCTGGCCGACGGACTGCCGGTGATGGACGCCGAGGTGCTCTCCGGCACCCGCGGCCGCGCCGCCGCCGTACGCGACCGGATCCGGCTGCACCTCACCGACGTACGGCGGGTGCTGGACCAGGTGGGGCGGCGCGCGGGAGTGCCGGAGGAGGTCAACGACGCCAAGGCCGACCAGTTGCGCAGCGGTGTCGCCAAGCGGCTGCGTGTGCTGGTCGCCGAGCTCGCGGCGGAGGCGGACGGCTCCGCCGACACGGGTTTCGTCCAGGCGGTCGAGACCGCCTACCAGGGCGTACTGGACTGGATCGACGACGGTTTCGGGCGCGGCGCGCAGGCCTGGCAGGAGCTGGCGCTGACCCGCATGATCACCGAGGGGCACCCGGCGGACTTCGCCGGACCCGAGTTCAACCGGATCCGGGTCGAGATCAGCCGGCGTTTCGCGGCACTCGACGACTTCTTCACCGAGCGGATCACCGACGCGTGGGACCGTGCGGCGGCTGCCGTCGCCGCCGAGTGCGGCGCGCTGCTCTCCGAGCAGGCCGAGCAGGCCGAGCAGGCCGCCAGCGAGGAGCCCTCCGGACGGCCCTCCGGACGGGCGGTCCTGGGCCGCCTCGCGGAGCTGTTCGAGGAATCCCCGCAGCCCTGCCCCGGCCTGGCGGCGGCCGTGCACCACCTCCTCGACGTACGGCTGGAGTACCGCACCCTGCTCCACCCCCGGGTGCGCCCCGACCTCGCCCCGCTGAATCTGCAGGTCACGCACCCCGACACCGGCGAGGAGATGCAGCACGTGGCGGTGCCGCTGACGGAGGAGGGCGCCAAGGAGCTGTACGGCATCTTCAACGGCCTCGCCGAGCAGGCGGCGTTCCGGATCCAGAAGTCGCTGCTGCGGGAGGCGGCCGTGCCGGCGGCCGTGATACACGCGCTGCTGGAGCAGTTCGAGGACACCCTGATCCGGTCCGGCACCTCGGCGCAGGAGTTCCGCCGCTTCGTCCGCAGCTACCGCAACGACCTGTGGCCGGAGGAGTTCCGCGGCATCGACGAGGCCAACAGTCGCTTCGCCCGGGTCGTCAGGGTGACCAAGGAGATCGCCGCCATCACCGAGCAGGAAGGGGAGGCGCTGTGATGGACGCCCAGGGCCCGGTTTTCGAGTACAAGATCGGCCTGCTGGCGCCGAGCCGGGTGGGCAAGAGCACCTTGATCGCCAGTCTGCTGAAGGAGGGCCAGCAACTGCTGAACCGCGAGACCACCGTCGGGCTGACAGCCGACCGGCCGACCCTGAATCGGATCACCGCCACACACAACATGGTGACCGGTGCGCTGAAGGCCAGGACGTTCGAGCCGGGCGTGGTACCGAGCACGCCCGATCCCTCGTACTTCCGGCTCCTGCTGGAGCCCCGGGGGCAGGATCTGCCCATTCGGTTCGACATCCTCGACTACCCGGGCGCATGGCTGGAGAAGGGAGGCGACAGCGCCCAGAACGAGCAGAAGTGGAACGAGTGCGAGACGTTCCTCTCGGACAGTTCCGTGCTGATCCTGCCGGTCGACTCGGTACTCCTCATGGACGCCGGCGACAGTCACGCGCATCTGCTGACCGCGCACCTCTCCGTGTCACAGATCGAGCAGGTGGTGCAGCGGTGGGCGAAGAACCGCCGCGAACGGCCCGGCGAACCCGCGATGGTGATCTTCTGCCCGGTCAAGTGTGAGACGTACCTGTCGGACAGCGGTAGCCTCCAGGACCACTCCGCGCAGTTGCGGCAGCAGCTGTGCGAGCAGTTCAGCGAGGTGCTGGAGACGATCAGGGAGGCCGCCCCGCACGCCTCGGTCCGTTACCTGCCGATCGACACCTTCGGCTGTGTCGAGCTGGTCTCGGCCAGGTGGACGCCGCACGCCAACGCCCCGGGCGGGGTCATGCTGGTGCCCAAGTACCGCGTACGGCCTCCCGGCACCATCAAGCGCAAGGGCCTGGACGACCTGGTCAGCCTGCTCTGCAGACAACTCGTCGAGGCGGCCCGGCTGCAGAGTCAGCGCACTGCCGCCGTGCGCAGGGTGACCGCTGATTTCTCCCGCAGGCACGCCGAAGCGGAAGAGGGCTTCTTCCGGGACCTGTGGCTCAAGGTCAACGGTGAGCGGAAGCGCCGGATCGAGGTCGCCGACGGCGACGAGGCACGCTACCGCGCCGCCGAACAGACCACCCGGTCCCTCTTCGACGTTCTCGCGACCCTGGCCGAACGGGCCGGCAGTGCCCGCCTGCAGCACCTGAGCTGAGCCGAAAGGACTCTCCGTGCGGATCCATCTGCGTACCCGAGGTGCGCCCCGGCCACTCGACTACGACTTCCTCAACTCCAGGCCCGTCAGCCGTTGGTGGGACGCGTACTCCGACGTGACCGCCACCGAGCGGCCCTGTTTCCTCTCCGTGGCGGGCCACGACCAGTGGCGCGTACTGGTGAGCGGTGTCCCCTCGGTACGCACCGACTCGGTGGGCACCCTGATCTTCTACACCCTGGTTCTGGAGGGCGCCCACGACGGCACCACTGCCGAGGACCGCGCGCTGGTGCTGGCTCTGGCCTCACGATGGCTGGCCGACCTCGACAGCCACCGCGACGAGCCCAAGGCGCTCTCCGCCCTCTTCGACAGCCTCTGCCCCGCCCCGGAGGTGGACCGGTTGCTGGCCGCCCCGCTGTCAGAACTCACGGCGGACCGTGAAGAGCTGACCGCGACGATCCGCGCGGCACTGGCCGGTGTGGAGCCCGTACCGTACGAGTCCGCGCCCGAGCACGGGCTCGACCGGTGGATCGCCGGGCGGGACGCCCCGGGGGCCGTGGCAGCCTTCCTGAACCGGCTGTCCGAGCTGCTGTCCGGGGAGGAGGAGAGCCAGGCACATCTGCTCAACCTCGTCTCCGAGGCGGCGGACGTGGCCGACCTGTTCCCCGGACGGCTCGCGGTCCTCGTGGAGGGCGGCCAGGTCGGTGACCCGGCCATGCCGCTGCGGAAGCTCCCGACGCTGAAGGCCCCACCGGGGCCACCGGCTGCGCCGGTACCTCCAGGCCCTGCGGGAGCCCGCCCAAAAGCCGGATGGCGGACGCCGATGTCCCTGGCATCGCTGGCCGCCTTGGTGCTTCTGCTGGCCCTGGCCGGGGTCCTCTGGATCTGGGAGGCGCCTTTCTGACACCGGGCAAGTTCAGCAGAGGCCTTGATGACCGGGAAATCAGAGTGCGCCTGCCGGACCGCGAACTCGTCTTCTTCAGCCGACCGATGTACCAGGAGCGCTGGATCGAGGAGAACCGGCTTCTGGAGTTCCGCTGCGAGTTCCGTTCCACCTATCCGGCGACCCGGCAACCTGTTCTCGCACGGCTGAGGGCACGACTGGTCGTCAGATGGGTCGAAGGGCTGCCCTACATGGACAAGGTCGGCCCGCGCCTGCGTACTGCCATCCAGCGCCACTCCCCCTCTCGCCTGAGCAGGGTCGGCGTGGGCGTGGTCAAGGACCTCATGCCCAGCTTCACTCTGGACGGGGTCGAGGACGTGGACTTCGCGATGGCGCTGGACGGGAACAAGGTCTTCGAGGTGTCCGAAACCGAGCCGGAGCAGGAGTGGCAGTCGCTCGTCATCGGCGGCACCTGCGGCAGCGTCCGGATCAGCAACATCGGCTACCACATGATCAAGTCCGTCGCGCACATGACCGAGATCCGTTCCGGTCGGACGTCCGCTTAGGAGTACCGTCCCGCCCTCACCCCACCCCCGCCCGCCTCCGCCGCCGTACCGCCCCCCGGTGCCCCCTCCGCGTCGGCGCGTGTCCGCTCAGTTGGATCCATATCCGCACCTCGGTGCCGCCGAGCACCGACGACCCGATGCGTACGTCCCCGCCGGTCGACTCGGCGAGGCGGCGCACGATGTCCAGGCCGAGCCCGGTGGACCCGGTGTTTCCGGAACCCCGGCCGCGGGCCATCGCGGCCTCGGGGTCGGATATGCCGGGGCCCGCGTCCGAGACGAGCACGATCACCGCGTCGTCGGCGTTGTGCACGTCGACCGCGAAGGCGGTGCCCTCGGGGGTGTGCCGGAAGACGTTGCCGAGGAGGGCGTCGAGTGCGGCCGCGAGGTCGGCGCGGGCCACGGGTATGCGCACCGGCCGGTCGACGCCGGCCACCCGCACCTTGCGGCCCTCGTCCTCCGCGAGCGCCGCCCAGAACGCCATCCGCTCCCGTACGACCTCCGCCGCGTCGCATCCGGCGCCCGGTCCGGCGGCCGCCGTCTGCGGCTTGGCCTCACGCGCGGTGCGGATGATGGCGTCGACCTCGCGCTCCAACTGGGCGACCGCCGCCCGGGTCTGCTCGGCGGCCGGGGAGTCGCCGAGAGAGGCCGCGTTGAGCCGCAGCACGGTCAGGGGCGTACGCAGCCGGTGCGAGAGATCGGCGGCCAGCTCTCTTTCGTTCGCGAGGAGTTGGACCACCTGGTCGGCCATGGAGTTGAACGCGACTGCCGCGAGCCGCAGTTCGTTCGGCCCCTCCTCCGGCACGCGCGCGCCCAGTTTCCCCTCCCCCAGTTCGTGCGCGCCCTCGACGAGCCGCTGGGCGGGCTGCACCATCCGTACGCCCAGCCGGTCGGCGACGGCGACCGAGCCGACGACGAGGGCGACGCCGACCGCGGCGAGCACCGCCCAGGCGGTGCCGACGCCGTTGCTGACCTCGGACTCGGGGACGTACACCTCGATGACCACGGTCCCGATGCTCAGGGCGACGGGCTGGAGCAGGACGGAGCCGCCGGGCACCTCGGCGGTGGAGGCGCGGCCCAGTTCGCGGACGGCCGCGATGTCGGTGTCGGCGGCGCGCCGCCGGCCGAGGTCGACGGCGGCCCGGTCGTCGCTCGCGGGGAGGTGGACGGCCATCCCGTCGTCGGAGCCGGCGGAGGCGATGACCCGCTCCAGCTGCTCGCGGTCGGTGGTGATGGACAGCGCGGGGACCACGACGGCGGCCTCCCGCTCGGCGTTGGAGAAGGCGCGGTCGCGGGCCATCTCCTTGATGACCAGCCCGAGCGGAACCGCGAAGGCGACCACGACCATGGTGGTGACCGCCAGACAGACCTTGACCAGTGCCCACCTCATCGCGGCGGCTCCGCTCCGGGAGGGCCGGGGGACTCCATGGCGTGCGGCTCCGTGGTGGGAGGCTCCATGGCGGGCGGCTCCAGCTTCACACCGACACCCCGCAGGGTGTGCAGATAGCGCGGGCGGGCCGCCGTCTCGCCCAACTTGCGGCGCAGCCAGGACAGATGGACGTCGATGGTCTGGTCGTCGCCGTAGGACTGCTGCCAGACCTCGGCGAGCAGTTCCCGGCGCGGGACGACGACTCCGGGGCGGCCGGCGAGGAAGGCGAGCAGGTCGAACTCGCGGCGGGTGAGGTCGAGGCGGGCGCCGTCCAGCTCGGCCTGGCGGCGCAGCGGGTCGACGGTCAGGCCACCGACCCGCAGGACGGTGGACGGCGCGGTGTCTCCTGCGCCGGAGCGGGCGCGGCGCAGGACGGCCGCCATACGGGCCGAGAGGTGCTCCACCGAGAAGGGCTTGGTCAGGTAGTCGTCCGCCCCGGCGTTCAGCAGGCGGACGATCTCCGTCTCGTCGTCGCGGGCGGTGGCGATGATGACGGGCACGTCCGTGATGCCGCGCAGCATCTTCAGGGCCTCGGAGCCGTCCAGGTCGGGCAGTCCGAGGTCCAGGATGACCAGGTCGAAGCGGAAATGGGCGACCTCGCGCAGCGCCTCCAGTGCCGTCCCGACGCTGCGCACGGTGTGCGAGGCGTCGGTCAGGTGCCGGATGAGCGCCGAGCGCACGAACTGGTCGTCCTCGACCACGAGCACACTTGCCATGCGCCGCACCGTACGCCATGCGGGCGAGACGAATTCGGGCCTGTGGACAACTCGCCTCCTGTGGACAACCGGTGGGGCATCCGTGCGACACCCGTGAGGCGTGTGGGGCAAGATGGCCCGCGATGCGCAGAGGACTCGTACACGTACTGGCGTGGTCGCTCGCCACGGGCGCGGCGGTCACGCTGTCGTGGTGGGGTGTCCACACGGTCATGGCGGGCACGGCCTACGACCCGCCGCGCGCGCTGCCGCTGACCGCGGGCGACGCGACGACGCAGGAGTCGAAGCCGGTGACGTCGGCCACCAGCCGCCCCACTCCTTCCGTTTCTTCCGCGAGCCCCTCGGACAGGTCGTCCCCGCAGCCGAGCCGGAAGCCCCGCTCGCCCTCCCCCGCCCCCTCGAAGACGGCGACGACCGCTCCCCCGAGCCCCTCCGGCGAGGTCAGGAGCTACGACACCGACGGCGGGCGGGTCGTGTTCGACCTCGGGAAGACCTCCGCGACGCTCGTCTCGGCGACGCCGGGTGCCGACTGGTCGATGCAGGTGTGGAAGACGGAGTCATGGATCCGGGTGGAGTTCGCCTCGGGCGCGGACCGGGTGTCGGTGTTCTGCACGTGGCACGACGGACCGCCGCGCGTCGAGGTGTTCTGACGGCTGGTCATGGTCCGTCGGAACACCGACGGTGGGTGGTTCATCCGAACACCGTCGGCGGGTGCCCTATCGGAACACCGACGGCGGGTGATCTATCGGAACGCCGACGGCGGCGGTGCCGGTGACGCCACCGCCGACGCGTCCACGACCGGTACGGCCCCGCCGGTGAAGTCGGTGAGCGGCTTGCCGTGTTCGACCCGGCCGGGGTGCGGGTCGGAGGCGGCTCTGCGGGTCAGCTCGGCGACCGGCAGGGGCAGGTCGGAGGCGACGAGGACCGCGTTGCCGAACCGTTTGCCGCGCAGCACGGTCGGGTCGGCGACCAGGGCGAGTTCGGGGAAGCGGGCGGCGGCGGTGGCGATCTGGCCGCGCAGGTGGGCGAGCGGCGGGCCGTCGGCGAGGTTGGCGGCGTAGAGCCCACCGGGTTTCAGGGCCCTGCGGACCTCGTCGAGGAACTCGGTCGAGGTCAGGTGCGCGGGCGTCCGGGCGCCGCTGAACACGTCGGCGATGACGAGGTCGGCCCACCCGTCGGGCACCTTGGCGAGCCCCTCCCGGGCGTCGACGGACCTGACCCTTGTGCGGGCACCCGGGTCCAACGGCAGCTCCCGGCGCACGAGTTGGACGAGGCGCACGTCACGCTCGACGACCTGCTGGGTGGAGCGGGGGCGGGTGGCGGCGACGTACCGGGCGAGGGTGAAGGCGCCGCCGCCGAGGTGCACGACGTGCAGGGGCTTGCCGGGCGGGGCGGCGAGGTCGATGACGTGTCCGAGCCGCCGCTGGTACTCGAAGGAGAGGAACGCCGGGTCGTCGAGGTCGACGTGCGACTGGGGCGCACCGTCGATGAGGAGCGTCCAGGCCCGCGTCCGGTCGCGGTCGGGCACGAGCTGCGCGAGCCCGCCGTCGACGGGCTCGACGACGGCGGCGTCGGCGTCACGCTCGCGCCGGGAGTTCCTGGACCTTGCCATGGAGGCATTTTCGCAGGCGGTGAGGGCGCTCCGCGCGCTCAGCCGGGCCCGGAGCACCTCAGTGGCAGTTGTCCGCCGCCTCGATGGTCCGCGCCGCCTCTCCCAACGCCCGCCGCAGGACGGCGGGATCCGTCGCGAGGTCCGCCTCACCGGGCGGCACCAGCCAGTCCGCGCCCTCGTCCGGCGGCTCGGGGTTCAGTCGCAGCCCGTGTCCGTTGGTCTCCGTGCAGGTACTTCCGGGAACGTCCCAGGCGGCGGCGGTTCCCGGTGGCACGAGGAAGCCGAGCGTGTCACCTCCGTCGTGCAGGACGGGCCCCACCGCGTCCGCGTCACCGCGGCGCAGGATGTCGACCGCCTCCAGACCCTGCCGGGTCGGCACCGTGACGAGGTCGCATGCCGCCACCGACGACATACAGGGATCGTTGCTCTGGCTGGTCTCCATCCCGGCCTCCACACCGCGCAGCCCGCTTCAGTCCACGGCGTTCAACGCGTCACACCGTCAACGGCTACGGCGGAAGTGCGCCGCAAAGGATGGCAGTTCATGGCAGATCGTGGATGAGATATCCGGTTTGTAGCCAAACACAGCGTGGCGAACCGACCACAGCAGGTACGTTCTTGCCCGCTGGACACCAGGGTGAGCACATCGGGACGCATCGGTTGACCCACCCGGAATCCGGCATGGTTCGACGGTTCGCACGAGAGGACCCGGCCATGGCGTCAACGGTGACCCCACCCCGGCCCAACCGGCCACCACGGCCCAATCTCGCCTTCCGGCAGCTGCGCGGACAGCGCTCGCCGGCCGAGTTCGCCGCACTGGTACGGCGGGCCGCGCGCGAGATCGGTGAGCGGGTCAGCTGTGACGCGCGCTACATCGGCCGGGTCGAGGCAGGAGAGATCCGCTGCCCCAACTACGCGTACGAGCGGGTGTTCCTGCATATGTTCCCCGGCCGCACGCTCACCGATCTGGGGTTCGCGCCCCGCTCGTCCGTACGCGGACGGGGGGCGCGCGCCGTGGGTGACGCGCCGGGTGCCGATGAGGCCCGCGGGGCGGACGAGCCGTATGACACGCAGGACCCGTACGACACGCACCACAACCACGAGGAGAGCGACGTGCTGCGTCGCGCATTCATGACCGGCGGGGGCGCCACGGTGGCCGCCGCCTCGCTGGGCCCCTTCGGGTTCGCCCTGGACGCATCGGCGGCGGAACGTTCCGTGCGCCGCGCCGGGGCGGGCGACGCGAGCGCCCTCGAAGAAGCGGTCCGCAGGATCCGGCTGCTGGACGACCGGCACGGCGCGGACGGTCTCTACCGGCGCGCGGCGGCCCCGCTGCGCGCCGCGTACGCGCTGCTGGACGCCGGCGCGACCCGGCAGGCGACCGCCGACCGGCTCCACTCGGGCGCCGGTGAGCTCGCCATCTCGGTGGGCTGGCTGGCACACGACTCCGGCCGGTTCGACGACGCGCGCTCGCACTACGCGGAGGCCCTCGCGACGGCGCGGACGGCCGGGGACGAGGCGCTGGAGGCGCACGCGTTCTGCAACACGGCGTTCCTCGCGCGCGACGCGGGCCGGCCGCGCGAGGCGGTGCGCGCGGCGCAGGCGGCCCAGCGTGTCGCGCGCCCCCTCGGCTCGCCCCGGCTGATGTCGCTGCTCGCGCTGCGCGAGGCGGGCGGCTGGGCCGGCCTCGCCGACCGCACCGGCACCGAACAGGCCCTCGCACGCGCCCAGGCCCTCTACGGACGGGGCCCCTGCGACGCCGACCCCGAGTGGATGAGCTTCTACGGCGAGGCCGAGCTGGAGGGGCTGGAGGCCCAGTGCTGGTCCACCCTGGGCGACTGGCCGCGCGCGGCCCGGCACGCACGGCGCGCGGCGCACCTCCAGGACCCCCACTTCACCCGCAACATCGCGCTGTACACCGCCGAACTGGCGGACGACCTCGCCCGCGGCGGTCGCCCCGACGAGGCCGCGGCGGCGGGGATGCGGGTGCTGGATCTGCTCGGTCAGGTCCAGTCGTCGAGGATCCAGACGATGCTGGCGGGCACGGCGAGGGTGCTGCTCCCTCACCGGCGGGCTTCCGGGGTGTCGGACTTCCTGGAGAGGCACGCATCACAACCGAGAGCCGTGTGAAGAGGCCCGCCTGGCTGCGGGCACCTCCCCGCAGGGCGGCTCCCGTCCCACAGGAACGGCGCCCGTCGAGACGGCACGCGTCGACGCCGCCCCGCCCTGGCCGCGGGCAGTCGTGCGACAGGGCGGCCGCGGTCCGCAGAAGCCGGCGCCCCGCGAGCGCGGGCGGACGGACGCACCCGCCTGCGGCAACCCGGCAAGGGTTCGTCAGCCCGCCAAGTGCCCCAGGTCGTTCCAGCTCTCGATCGCCGGCTCCCCGTAGGCCCAGCCCAGGACCGACAGCGACGTCGGGTTGAGCCGGATGCGTGCCGCGAAGTCCAGCGGCAGCCCCAGCCACCTCGCGCCGATCGACCGGAGGATGTGCCCGTGGGCGAAGACGAGGACGTCCCGGTCCTCGGCGCGTGCCCAGGCGACGACTTCGTCCGCGCGCGCGGTGACCTCGGCCAGGCTCTCGCCGCCGGGCACCCCGTCACGCCAGATGAGCCAGCCCGGCCGCCGGGCCTGGATGTCGACGGGGGTCAGGCCCTCGTACGCGCCGTAGTCCCACTCCATGAGCGTGTCCCACGTGGTGGCCCGCTCGCCGAAGCCGGCGATCTCGCACGTCTCACGCGCGCGTGCCAGCGGGCTGACGCGTATCTCGACGTCCGGGAGGCCGTCGAACGGCGCCCGGTGCAGCCGCTCGCCGAGCAGCTTGGCGCCGCGGCGGCCCTCCTCCAGCAGGGGCACGTCGGTCCTGCCGGTGTGCTTGCCGGACAGCGACCACTCCGTCTGTCCGTGGCGGGCCAGCAGGATGCGCGGTGCCATGGGGGACCTTTCCGGGGAAACCCTGGGGGAACCCAGGGACAAATCAGAGGCGGAACCCCTCCATCATCGCTCACCCTGAACAGGGGCAACCCGGCGGGCGATCTCAGCGTCTTTGAGGGCCGGGGGCGTTCGGAACGGGCGCGTACGCACGCCGTAAAGTGGCACCTCCGTGCCACCGCGCCGCAGCGACAAGAAGGGGGAGGCGATCGGATGCCGCAGACCGAGACACCGGGTACCGAGGCGGCGCCGACGAGCCGACTGCGCTGGTGGACCGAACTGCCGCTGATCCTTCTGGTGTACGCGTGCTACTCGGCGGGCCGGCTGCTCGCGCGCGGGGACGTCAGTACGGCCGTCGACCACGGTCTGGCGATCCTGCGGATCGAGAAGTTCCTGCACATCAACGCGGAGCACCCGCTGAACCGCCTCTTCCGGTCCGAGGCGTGGATCGGCGTCCCGGCGGACTTCTGGTACGCGTCGCTGCACTATGTGGTGACGCCGGTGATCCTGGTCTGGCTGTTCCGCTCGCGTGCCGTCCACTACCGGGCGGCCCGCACCTGGCTGATGACGTCGACCTTCATAGGCCTGATCGGCTTCACCCTGCTGCCCACCTGCCCGCCCCGGCTGCTGTCGGCGGAACACGGCTTCGTGGACACGATGGCCCAGTACAGCTCGTACGGCTGGTGGGGCGGCGAGGCCAGTGCGCCGCGGGGGATGGGCGGCATGACCAACCAGTACGCCGCCATGCCGAGTCTGCACGTGGGCTGGGCGCTGTGGTGCGGGGTGATGCTGTGGCGCCACGGCCGCACGCCCACGGCGAAGGTGGCGGCCGTCGTCTACCCCCTGGTGACGGTGATCGTCGTGATGGGCACCGCGAACCACTACTTCCTCGACGCGGCCGCGGGCGCGGCCGTGATGGGCGTGGGCCTGCTGCTGGCGCCGCTGGTCATGCGGCGGGCGGACGGGGTCCGCGCCTGGTTCGCGGCCCGCGGCCCGGTCGCCGCGGCGCGTGTCCCTCTGGCCTCGACGGCCTCCGGGGGCGCTGGCGCCCCGATTGTCAGTGGCGGATGCCAGACTTCCACGGGTGAGCGAATTCCACGGCAGCGCGAGTCACGGTTCGGGCCCGGAGCCGAGCCGGGTGCCTCCCCCTCGGACGCGGGGGACGGCGCTCCGGCAGCGGCTCGCTGACCTGCGCGGTCCCGACGTACCCGCCAAGGCGCTGGACGCCCGGGCCCTCGCGGCGCTCGCCGCGAACCCGGGCTGCCGACGGCGCGCGATCCTCGACGGCGCCGGGGTGGACAAGGCGGCGCTGGCGAGCGCGCTGGGCTCGCCCTCGGCCTTCGGGCAGTCGCAGTTCGCCCTGACGCGCGGCAACGCGTTCGAGGCGAAGGTGAAGGCGGACGGCGGCGCGGAGCTGCTGCGTCTGGTCCACGAGAGGCTGGACCCGCGCGCCGTACCGCCCGCCGGGGCGAGCGTCCCCGACCTGTCGGCGATCGGCCCCGAGGGCCGTACGGCGCGGACGGCGCTGGCGCTGCGCGAGGCCACCGAGGCCTCCGGCACCTGGACGGTGCTCGACCACCCGATGCTCGCGCTGGACGTCGCCGGCTCCCCCGCCTTCCTGGAGCCGGACGCGGTGGTGGTGCACCCGGACGGCAGCTGGACGGTCGTGGAGATCAAGTCGTTCCCGATGCTGGACGGCTCGGCGGACCCGGCGAAGGTCGGCGCGGCCGCCCGGCAGGCCGCGGTGTACGTGCTGGCGCTGGAGGAGGTCGCCGGCCGTCTCGGCACGGAACCGGAGGGGACCGAGGCGCCCCCGAGGTGGACCGCTCAGGAAAACGCCCCGGCCCCGCGTGTGCGCCACCGCGTGCTCCTGGTCTGCCCCAAGGACTTCTCCAACCTGCCCACCGCCTCCGCCGTGGACGTCCGCAAGCAGCGCGCGGTCACCAGCCGCCAGCTGGCCCGGCTCACCCGCATCCAGGACATCGCCGACGCCCTCCCGGAGGGCACGTGCTTCTCCCCCGAGCTGCCCGCCGAGCAGCTCACGGCGGCCGTCGAGTCGGTCTCGGCGGCGTACACGCCGGAGTGCCTGGCCGCGTGCGAGCTGGCCTTCCACTGCCGCGCCCGCTCCCGCGCGGCCGGCGCCGTCACCACCCTGGGCCGCCCGGTCCGCGCCGAGCTGGGCGGGCTGACGACGGTCGAGGACGTGCTGGCCGCCGCGCGCGGGGAGGCCGGGGACCCGGACGATCCGGCGGTCGCGGCCCTGCGCAGAGCGGCTCAGCTGCGGGGCGAGGCCCTGGGGGCGATGTGTCACTGATCGCCACCCTCGCCCGCCTCGAAGCCGTCACCACCGGCCGCGCCCAGCCCGCCGCCACCGTCCGGCACCGGCACCTGTCCGAACGGCCGCTGGTGTTCGTGCCGCTGACCACCGCCGGTGAGGCCGGCGCCCCGCTGGGCGCGCTGGTCGGCACCGACCGGGACACGCCCCGCCTGCTGGTCGTCCCGCAGCCGCGCGACCGCGACCTGAGGTTCGCGTTCCTGGCGGAGCTGGCCGACATCGTCCTGCCGTACATCGACTCCTACGCCGACGCCGTCGAGGCCGCCGAGCGCAACGAGACCGACCCGCAGACCGGCAAACGCGTCAAGGTCGAGGTCGAGCTGTGCGCCGACGCGCCCCAGCTGGTCGTCCCCAGCCGCGCGGGCGTCGACCTCGTCCGCCTGCTGGGCCGCTCGATGCGCTTTCGGCGTACGGCGGAGCAGGACCCGGAGACGCCGTATCCCGCGCCCCCGCGCGTGCCGTTGCTCGGGCGGTGGCTGACGCACTTCGGGGAGCGGGCCCGGGTGCCCGGGTCCTCGCTGCTGCTGGCGCTCACGGAGGTACTGGGCCGGCACTGGGCGACCGGGCAGTCCAGCCTGGAGGACCAGCACCTGGGGGCGCTGCTCGCCTGGATCGACCCGCCCGAGGGCAGCACGGGCGCCGAGGCCGCGCTCCAGGCCGAGCTCGCGCGCGACGACGAGGGCCAGCTGCTGTGCCCGCCGGCCGGTCCGGCGACCGACCCGGCGTTCGACAACAAGCTGCTCGCCCCGGCCATCGAGCGCTACGACCGTGCGCGCACCGCCCTGGCCGCCGCCGAGGACGGACTGCAGGCCGACGACCGGCTCGGCGAGCTGACCGCGGCCGAGCGGGAGATCCGCGAGCTGGTCCGCAGCCGGACGCTGCCCACCTGGCGGAGGGTGTGGGAGGGCATCGACCTGCTGCGGACGCTGCCCGAAGGGGCGCACGTCGAAGAGCGGTGGACGCGCGACCGCTGGTCGTTCACCGGTCACCGCGACCGGGTCGTGGCGGGCGAGCCGCCGCAGCCGCGCCGCGACGACGCGGTCACCGCCGCCAACAAGCTGGCCACGCGCGAGCGCGAGCAGGCCCGTCTGGAGGCGCAGGAGGCCCTCGACGACCCGCTGGTGATGGCGGGCCGGCGGCTGACCGGGGAGGCGTTCGCGGGCGAGGTCGTCGACGTCGTCATGGCGTACAGCGAGGGCAAACGGCCGAGTCCGCGCCCGCTGGTCACGGTCCGTACGGAGGACCGGCCGCATCTCGGGGAGCGGGCGAAGGTGTTCCGGTCGCTGGGCGGCAAGCCGCAGGCGGCGGAGTTCGTCGGTCAGGAGGACGAGGGCGTCCTGGTGCTGCGGATCGTCGACAAGATGGGCCGCGGCAAGGAGCCGGATGAGGGGTCGGTGCCCGAGAAGGGCGACCGGGTGTGCTTCACGCTCTTCGAGCACGAGCAGCGCGGCGGCGCGAAGCTGCCCGACCCGGAGGAGACACCGTGGACGCACGGCGGTCCGCCCGGCGAGCCGGTCCTGGAAGCCGCCGACCCCGTCACCGAGGAGGACTCCCTGTGACCACCGAGACCGTCTTCGACGCCGGTACCGCCGCCGCCCGCGCCACCGACGCGATCCTCCACGACACGCTGCACGGCGGCGCGCGCGGTGTGGTCGTCGACTCCCCTCCGGGCGCCGGCAAGTCCACGCTCGTCGTCCGCGCGGCACTGGAACTGGCGGACGCCGGGCGGCCGTTGATGGTGGTCGCGCAGACCAACGCCCAGGTCGACGATCTTGTCCTGCGCCTCGCCGAGAAGAGCCCCGAGCTGCCGGTGGGCCGTCTGCACAGCAGCGACACCGACGCCTACGACAAGGCGCTGGACGACCTGCCGAACGTACGGAAGTCGGCGAAGGCGGGAGACCTCACCGGTCTGCCCGTGGTGATCTCCACGGCGGCGAAGTGGGCGCATGTGAAGGTCGACGAGCCGTGGCGGCACGCGATCGTGGACGAGGCGTACCAGATGCGCTCGGACGGCCTGCTCGCGGTGGCCGGGCTGTTCGAGCGGGCGCTGTTCGTGGGCGACCCGGGGCAGCTGGACCCGTTCGCGATCGTGGGCAGTGAGCAGTGGGCGGGCCTGTCGTACGACCCGTCGGCCTCGGCGGTGACGACGCTGCTGGCGCACAACCCGGACCTGCCGCAGCACCGGCTGCCGGTGTCCTGGCGCCTCCCGGCGTCGGCGGCGCCCCTGGTCTCGGACGCCTTCTACCCGTACACCCCCTTCCGCAGCGGCACGGACCACGGCGACCGGCGTCTGGCCTTCGCCGTTCCCTCGGACGGCTCCGCGCCGGACCGGGTGATCGACGAGGCGGCGGAGTCCGGCTGGGGCCTGCTGGAGCTGCCCGCCCGGCACACGCCGCGCACGGACCCGGAGGCGGTACGGGCGGTCGCGACGGTCGTCCGCCGCCTGCTGGACCGAGGCGGCGCCGCCACCTCCGAACGCTCCCCCGCCCCCACCGCCCTGACCGCCGACCGGATCGCCGTCGGCACGGCACACCGCGACCAGGCGGCGGCCGTCCGCGCGGCGCTCGCCGAGCTGGGCGTCACGGACGTCACCGTGGACACGGCCAACCGGCTCCAGGGCCGGGAGTACGACGTCACGGTGATCCTCCACCCCCTCTCCGGCCGCCCCGACGCCACCGCCTTCCACCTGGAAACGGGCCGCCTCTGCGTCCTCGCGTCCCGCCACCGGCACGCGTGCATCGTGGTGTGCCGGGCGGGGGTGGGCGAACTCCTGGACGACTATCCGTCGACCGAGCCGGTACAGCTGGGAACGGTCGTGAAGTTCCCGGACGGCTGGGAGGCCAACCACGCCGTCCTGGCACACCTGACGAAACACCGGATCACCCA
>NZ_JBNCAQ010000048.1:0-70374 GCF_049808595.1 Streptomyces aurantiaciflavus
GCCGTCCCTCACCCCGCCCCCGACGTCGTCAGCTCCCTCCACCCGCATCCCCCTCAGAAAGAGGACCCGCACCCTCATGACCGCCGTCGTCACCCGCAGCGAACACGACCTGCTCGGAGACCGGGACGTCCCCGCCGACGCCTACTGGGGCGTCCACACCCTGCGCGCCACCGAGAACTTCCCCATCACCGGCACCCCCATCTCCGCCTACCCGCACCTGATCGACGCCCTCGCCGCCGTCAAGGAGGCCGCCGCCCTCGCCAACGAGGAACTGGGCCTGCTGGCACCCGAGAAGGCCGCCGCGATCGTCGCCGCCTGCCGGGATATCCGGGCCGGCAAGCTGCACGAGCAGTTCGTCGTGGACGTCGTCCAGGGCGGCGCGGGCACCTCCACCAACATGAACGCCAACGAGGTGATCGCCAACCGGGCGCTGGAGCTGCTGGGCCACGCCAAGGGCCAGTACAACCACCTGCACCCCAACGAGGACGTCAACCTCGGCCAGTCGACGAACGACGTCTACCCGACCGCCGTCAAGATCGCGACCGTGTTCGCGGTGCGCGGCCTGCTCAAGGCCATGGCCGTCCTGCAGGACGCGTTCGCGCGCAAGGCCGTCGAGTTCCGCGACGTGCTCAAGATGGGCCGCACCCAGCTGCAGGACGCCGTGCCGATGACACTCGGCCAGGAGTTCTCCGCGTTCGCCGTCATGCTGGACGAGGACCGGTCCCGTCTCGCCGAGGCCGTCGAGCTGATCCACGAGATCAACCTGGGCGCCACGGCCATCGGCACGGGCCTCAACGCCCCCGCCGGATACGCCGAGTCGGCCCGCCGCCACCTCGCCGAGATCACCGGCCTGCCGCTGGTCACCGCCGCCAACCTGGTCGAGGCCACCCAGGACTGCGGCGCGTTCGTGCAGATGTCCGGCGTCCTCAAGCGCATCGCGGTGAAGCTCTCCAAGAGCTGCAACGACCTGCGGCTGCTGTCCTCCGGGCCGCGCGCCGGCCTGGGCGAGATCAACCTGCCGCCGGTGCAGGCGGGTTCGTCGATCATGCCGGGCAAGGTCAACCCGGTGATTCCCGAGGTCGTCAACCAGGTCGCCTTCGAGGTGATCGGCAACGACGTCACCATCACCATGGCCGCCGAGGCCGGACAGCTCCAGCTCAACGCCTTCGAGCCGATCATCCTGCACTCCCTGTCGGAGTCCGTCACCCATCTGCGTGCGGCCTGCCTCACCCTCGCCGAGCGCTGCGTGGCCGGCATCACCGCCAACACCGAGGCCCTGCGCGCCACGGTGGAGAACTCCATCGGCCTGGTCACCGCCCTCAACCCGCACATCGGCTACACGGCCGCCACCGACATCGCCAAGGAAGCCCTCGCCACCGGCCGCGGAGTCGCCGAACTCGTCCTGGAGAAGGGCCTGTTGCCCGCCGAGACCCTTGCCGACCTGCTGCGGCCGGAGGTCGTGGCGGGCAGCGGCTCACCCCTTGCGTGACCAGCTCTGACCTGCGGTGACGCACCAGGACCGGCCAGGAGGAGCACAATGGCGATCATGACAACGACGTCGTCCCTCACCTTCCAGCCGGTCCTGGAGCGCATCGCCGAGGAGATGGAGCGCACTCCCGGCCGCGGCCGGCCCGCCGACTACATCCCGGCGCTCGCCGCCCGCGACCCCCGCCGCTTCGGCATGGCCGTGGCGGAACTGGACGGCACGGTGTACGGCGTGGGGGACTGGCGCGAGCCGTTCTCCACGCAGTCCATCACCAAGGTCTTCACCCTCGCCCTCGACCTGGCCCGCGAGGGCGACGAACTCTGGGAGCACGTGGGCCGCGAGCCCTCCGGCAACCCGTTCAACTCCCTGGTCCAGCTGGAGTACGAGAACGGCATCCCACGCAACCCCTTCATCAACGCGGGCGCCCTCGTCGTCACCGACCGTCTCCACACCCGTACCGCGGACGCGGCCGGCGAACTGCTGTCGTTCCTGCGCGCCGAGAGCGGCAACCCCGCGCTCGACTTCGACCAGGAGGTCGCCGCCTCGGAGTCCGCGCACGGCGACCGCAACGCCGCGCTCGCCCATTTCATGGCGTCCTACGGCAACATCGACAACCCGGTACCGGCCTTGCTGGACCAGTACTTCCGCCAGTGCTCGATCACCGCCTCCTGCGCCGACCTGGCCCTGGCGACCACCTTCCTCGCCCGCCACGGCGTCCGCGCCGACGGCAGCCGCCTGCTCAGCCGCAGCCAGGCCAAACAGGTCAACGCCGTCATGCTGACCTGCGGCACCTACGACGCGGCCGGCGACTTCGCCTACCGCGTCGGCCTCCCCGGCAAGAGCGGCGTGGGCGGCGGCGTCATCGCGGTCGTCCCCGGCCGCTGCACCCTGTGCGTGTGGAGCCCGGGCCTGGACGAACACGGCAACTCGGTGGCGGGGGTGGCGGCCCTGGACCGCTTCACCACGATGACGGGCCTGTCGGTCTTCTGAACGCTCCCGCACGCTTCCCGAGCGTCCCTCGGGAACCGTCGCACTCGCCGTCGTCGCCACCGGACCGACACCGCGGTGAGCGCCGGGGCCGTGGCCATGACCTCAGCCTCGCCGCCCTCCGTGCCGCGTCCTGAGTACCCATGCTCAACCCCTGAACCGCTTAATGCAGTTGAGGCCGCACCCGCCCACCGGCGAGGATCCTCCGCATGTTCTCGCGCAAGCTCCGCCGCCCCACGTCCCCCGAACTGCTCAAGGCCTGGGAGCGTCTCGACGAAGGCGACGTCCCCGGCGCGCTGCGCCAGTTGCGGCAGGCCCCCGAGCCCCAGCCCCTCGCGGAGGTCGCCCTCGTGGTCGGACGGGCCGCGCAGGCCGCCGGGTTCGACGACCTCCGGCGGGCCGCCGACGCGCTCGCCGCCGAGCCCGACAAGGCGCAGGCCCTCTACGACTTCGGGTACGCGTGCGTGGAGCGCGGCGTCTCCTACCTCGCGATACCCCCGCTGCGCGAGGCCCTGCGGCTGGCGCCGGGCGCCCTGTCGGCCCTGCGGGAACTGGTCTCGGCGTACGAGGACGAGAGCCGGCACCGCGAGGCCGCCGACGTGCTGGTCGCGCACGAGCAGCGGTTCGCGCAGTGGCCGGACCGCTACCTGCTGGTCTTCAACGCCGTCCTGGCGGGCGACCTGGAGCTGGCCCGCCGCCACCACGCCCTGCTCCCGGCCCCGGACGACGACATGTGGCTGCCCGCCCGCGACCGCCAGAACCGTGTCCTGCGGCGGGCCGAGAACGCCGGGCACGCGACCACGCTGGACCGTACGGACCTCCGCGGCTGGCAGTACGTCATCGGCGGCACCGTGCTCGGCACGCTGTCCCCGTACGGCTTCGGCGCGGGCATGGCCGGCCGGTTCGCCTTCCTCCAGGACAGCCACGACACCTGTCTGCGGGGCCTGCTCAGGCTGCAGGCGGTGCTGGAGGCCGCCGAGGTGCGGCCGCGGTCGGTGTCGCTGCTGCCCGACCGCGGCAGTCGCATCCTGGGCCTGGCCGCAGCGCGGATCCTCGGCCTCCCGGCGGAGCCCTTCGACGCCGAACGCCAGGACACGGTCGTCATCGCCTACGACCTGAACGAGACGGCCGGCGCCGACCGGGGCCCGGAGATCCTCGGCCAGTTGTTCGACCGTGTCCCGGGCCAGGTGCTCCACGAGCACGCGAGCTGCTGGACCGACACACCGGCGGTCACCCCCGACAGCGTCACCCTGCTGCACCAGTCGGTCGTGGCGCCCTGGGGCGCGGGACTGCGGCAGACCGCCGACGGCGGTGTGGAGCAGGGCGAGCCCGACGAGCGGCCCGAGGCGGAGATCGCCGCGGAGATCGTGGCCGCCGACCCGACGCCCGACCCCGGCGACGGCGAGACGCCCGCGGACCCCGTCGAGCGGCTCACGGACTTCGTCACGGCCGTCCGCGGCACCTGGCTGCGGGGTGACCGGGCCCGGGTGAAGTCGTCCGGACCCGTGTCCAGCGCCCGCTTCCTCTGATCCTCCGGGACGCTCGCACGGCGGTCACGCGCAGGCCGCCGCCCGGAAGGCGGAACGTCGCTTTCCGGCCACCCGGCGTTGACACGCTGACCGAGTGTTGGCCATGGCTTTCCCCGTCGATCTCCGTCGCTGTCAGGTGCTGGGCCTGGCCGGCACCGCCTGCCTCGCGCTGGGCGGTGAGACGGCCGGAGCACTGCCCGCCCGTGAGCTCCTCGCGCCGTCCTCGCCGCACGCCGTACTCGGCCTGGTCGGCGTGTACTTCGGGCTGGTGCTGCTGACCGCGGCCTGGGTGCTGCTCGGCCGTCTGGTGCGCGGCGGCGACCCGCCCACCCCGCGCGCCCTGGTGCTGGTGCTCGCCGTGTGGGCGGCGCCGCTGCTGATCGCGCCGCCGCTGTTCAGCCGGGACGTCTACAGCTATCTGGCCCAGGGCGCGATGGTCGACGCGCACATGGACGTCTACGCGCACGGCCCGGCCCGGCTCGGCGGCCCGCTCGCCGACGAGGTCGCCCCGCTGTGGCGGCACACCGGCGCCCCCTACGGCCCGGTGTTCCTCGCTGTCGCGGCCGCCCTGTCCGCCCTGACCAGCGGCGAACTCCCCGCCGGGCTGGTCGGCATGCGGTGCGTCGCGCTCTGCGGGGTGGCGCTGATGGCCGCCGCCCTGCCACGCCTGGCCCGGCACAGCGGCACCGACCCGGCCGCCGCCCTGTGGCTGGGCGCCCTCAATCCGCTGGTCCTGCTGCACCTGGTGGCCGGCGCCCACAACGACGCGATCATGCTGGGCCTGCTCGGCGTCGGCCTGGTCGCCGCCCTCGGCCGCCGACCGGTCCTCGGCGCCGTCTTGGTCACCCTCGCCGCCCTGGTCAAGGTGCCCGCCGCCCTCGGCCTCGCCGCCGTCCTGGTCCTCCGACTGCGCGCGGGCCACCACTGGCTGCGTGCCGCCCTGACCACCACGGCGGCCTCCGCCGCCACCACGGTCATCGCGACCGCCGTCGCGGGCACCGGCTACGGCTGGACAGGCGCCCTGGACACCCCGGTCTCCCCGCAGAACTGGGCCCTCACCAGCCTCCTCGGCCGTGCCACCCGCTCCCTGCTGGAGACCCTCGGCAGCGACCTCGCCCCGCTGGCCGTCCCCGTCTGGCACGCACTGGGCCTCGCCGTCACCGCCGTCGCCCTGGTCGTCATATGGTGGCGGCTGCGTCCGCGCCCGGTGTACGCGCTCGGCCTGAGCCTCGCGACGGTCGCCGCGTTCGGCCCGGCGATCCGTCCCTGGTACGCACTGTGGGGCCTGTTCCTCATCGCCGCCGCGGCTCCCAGCACCTCCGTACGGCACCGGATGGCGGCCGTGGCCGGAGTCCTCGCCCTGGCCGTCCTGCCCGACGGCGGTCCGGCCGACGCGGGCCGGCTGCTCCTCGCGGTCTCCGGCGGCGCGCTCGCGGTCGTCGTCCTGTGGCAGGCCCACCTCGCGGCGCAGGCCCCGGCCGCCCTGGGGCGTACGGCATGAGGGCACCCCGCACCGATCGCGGACGCCTCCTCCTGGTTCTTGCCCTCGCCACCGCCGTGACCGTCTTCACCGCGACGGTCCCGCTGCTGCGCGACTGGTTCGACCTGCGCGTCTACTACGGCACCGTCAACACCTGGATCCACGACGGGGGACGGGTCTACGACTACCGCGTGCCGGGTACGCCGTACGGCTTCACCTACCCGCCGTTCGCGGCCGTCGTCATGCTGCCGATGGCGCTCGTCGGACTGCGCACGGCGATCGCGGCGGCCCTGCTGCTCAACCTGACGGCCCTCACCGTCTCCGTGCGCGTCCTGGCCGGCCCGGTCCGGCGCCGCCACGGCTGGTACGGCGTCGCCCTCGCCGCCTGCGCCCTCGCCCTGTTCGAACCGCTGCGGGACACCTTCAGCTTCGGACAGGTGAACCTCGTGCTGCTGGCCCTGGTCCTGACCGACTGCCTGCTGCTGTCCACCGGCCGGGGCCGCTGGGCCGGGATCGGTATCGGCCTCGCGGCGGCGATCAAGCTGACGCCGGCGCTCTTCATCGGCCTGCTGCTGGTCGCCGGCCGCCGGCGCGCGGCCGCGGTCGCCACGGGTGTCGCCGTCGGGGCCACGGCGTTCGCGGCCCTGGTCGCCCCGGACGCCTCCCGTTTCTACTGGACGCGGGCCCTGTGGGACACGAGCCGGGTGGGCCGCCTCGACTACGTCTCCAACCAGTCGATCCAGGGCATCCTGGCCCGGCTGGGCGTGGAGAGCCGGGCCGTCTGGGCGGTGCTGGTCGTGCTGGTGCTGTGCGGCTGGGCCTGGCGGTCCCGGCGCGCGGTGACCGCGGGGGACTGGCAGGCGGCCTTCGCCCTCACCGGTCTCACCGCCTGCCTGGTCAGCCCCATCACCTGGGTGCACCATCTGGTCTGGCTGCTGCCGTCGTTCGCGGTGCTGGTCCGCGCCGGGCATCCACGCGTCGCGGCCGCCCTGTACGCGGTGCTGTGCACCAGCGTGGTGTGGCTGTGGTTCGACGACGCGTCCGGCGTCGACGGCTTCCTCGGCAGCAACCTCTACACCTGGATCACGCTGGGCCTGCTCGTGGGGCTGCCGACCGGTCACTTCCCCGACGGGCGGCGTCCCGCCGCCCACAGCACCAGCGCCACCACGGCTCCGCCCAACACGGCGGCGCCCGTGATGACGGCCGCCTCCGACCAGCCGGGCCCGTCGTCGACGGCGGCCGCGGCCACCACGGGCGCCACCGCGTCGGGCCCCGGCCGTGGCCGCGCCGGCGCCCGCAGCGCGTCCAGCGAGCCCACCGGATCGACCCGCCCCGCCGCCTCGAACCCCCAGTCGAGCAGTTCGCGCGCCTCCTCGTAGACCGCGAACCCGCCGCCCGCCCGCGGGTGCATCACCGTCACGACGAGGGTGCGCGGGCCCCGGCGGGCGGCGGCGACGAGTGTGTTGCCTGCCTCGCTGGTGTAGCCGTTCTTGATGCCGATCAGCCCCGGATACGGTTCGACTCCGTTCGCGCCGGTCAGCAGTCGGTTGGTGTTCACGATCTCGTACGGCCGTCCCCCGCCCCCGGGGAACCGCGCCTGCGCGGTGGCGCAGTACCGGGCGAAGTCGGCGTTGCGCAGACCGGCCCGCCCGAACACCGCCAGGTCGTAGGCGGAGGACACCTGGCCCGGGGTGTCGTATCCGTCCGGTGACAGCACGCGGGTGTCCAGGGCGCCCAGGGACCGGGCCTTGGCCTGCATCCGGGCCGCCGTGGTGCGCCAGCCGCCGTTCATCGCGGCCAGGACGTGCACGGCGTCGTTGCCCGAGTTGAGGAACACCCCGCGCCACAGGTCGGCGACCCGGTACCGCCGCCCCTCGACGACCCCGACCAGACTGCTGCCGGGCCCGATGCCGGCGAGTTCCTCGTCGGTCACCCGGTGCGGGAGGCCTCCCGGCAGGACCGGCAGCACGGTGAGGGCGAACAAGGTCTTGAGGGTGCTGGCGGGCGGCAGCTTGCGATGGGCGTTCGACGCGGCGAGCACCTCGCCGGTGCGGGCGTCGGCCACCACCCATGACATCGCGGAGAGGTCCGGGACCTCGGGCGCTCCGCGGTGCGGTCTGACCTGGGTACCGGAGCGGTACAGCAGCGCCGGGCGGGGCAGCGCCGCCCGTGGCTCGCCGGGTGTGCCGGGGTCCGGTCCGGCGAGGGCCGCGGCCGGCCCGAGGGCCAGGAGGCTTGCCAGACAGAGGGCGCAGGCCGAGGCAGCGCCCTGAGAAGAGAATCTGATCATCATATGATCAACCTAGAAACGAACCCGGCCTTCCCCGCGCTGCCCGTGCCGAACACCGCACGCGTGCACCCGGATGCCGCATGCCGAGTGCGCCGTAGGGCCGTGGGACCGGAGGGACCGGGTCCCTACGGCTGTGTCGAGGGCCTGCGGCATGATCCGCCGGACAGGCCCCTAGGCAGCCGGCAGCGTCGGGTGGATGCGGCGCAGGAACGTCGCGTTGTCCGGCGTTTCCCGCATCCGCTCCAGGAGTGTCTCGAGGTTCGCCTGGCCGTCGCGGGTCTGCAGCGCGCGGCGCAGTCCGCGCAGGGCGGTCGCCTCGCCGGGGGAGAGGAGGAGTTCCTCGCGGCGGGTGCCGGAGGCGTTGATGTCGACGGCCGGGAAGACGCGGCGGGACGCCGGTTCGCGGTCGAGACGGAGCTCCATGTTGCCGGTGCTCTTCAGCTCCTCGAAGAAGAAGTCGTCGGCGCGCGAGCCGGTCTCGACGAGTGCGGTGGCGAGGATGGTGAGCGAGCCGCCCTCCTCGGCCGCCCGGGCGGCGCCGAAGAACCGCTTGGGGCCGATGAGCGCGGTCGCGTCGACCCCGCCGCTGAGGGTGCGGCCCCCGGCGGCGGCCGCGTTGTTGTGGGCCCGGCACAGCCGGGTCAGCGAGTCGAGCAGGACCACGACGTCCTCGCCCGCCTCGACGAGCCGCTTGGCCCGCTCGACGACGAGTTCCGCGAGGGCGATGTGCTGCTTGGGCGCCCGGTCGAAGGTCGAGGCGTACACCTCGCCGCGCACGGAGCGCCGCATGTCGGTGACTTCCTCGGGGCGCTCGTCGAGCAGCACCATCATCAGCCGGGCCTGCGGATGGTTGCCCGCGACGGCGGCGGCGATCTGCTGGAGCAGGACCGTCTTGCCCGTCTTGGGCGGGGCGACGAGCAGCCCGCGCTGACCCTTGCCGACGGGTGCGAGCAGGTCGATGACGCGTCCGGCGAGACCGGCCGCCGGGTGTTCGAGCCGCAGCCGCTCGTGCGGATGCAGCGGTGTGAGATCCCGGAAGTGCCGGCGCCCGCGCAGTTCCTCCGGCGTACGGCCGTTGACGCGCGCCACGTCGGTCAGCGCGCGCTGCGCGCCGCGCATCCCTTCGACGAAGTCGCCCTTGCGCAGGCCGAGCCGGCGGATCAGCGCGGCCGGGACCTGGAGGTCGGTGGGGGAGGGCAGGCAGTGCTCGGCCCGCAGGTGCCCCTTCCCGTTGCCGTCGATGTCGAGGACACCGGTGACGAGCTGGGCCGGGGACTGCTGGACAGCCGGGTGTTCGAGAGTGGTGGTCATGGTGGTCGGTCCTTTCGAGGACGGAAGGCATGAGGCATGCGGAGGAAGGGAGGGAAGCCGCGAGGCGGAGGGACGGTGTGCGCGCGTCCTCCGGCGGCGGAGAGCATCACCTGGGGCGGAGTGAAACCGCAGGTCACAAGGTGTGCGGGAGAGCCGGGGCGCCGCCGGTTGCGACGGGTGGGCCCAGCGGACTGAGGAGAGAACAGCACCGGCGCCCACAGCGGGGCGTACACACGTGCTGACCGGAGCGTAGCACCCGGGGTGTGGCCGTGGCCATGGGACGGGGGCACGGCACTTGTTGATCGGCACTTCTCAGGTGCGCTGTTCGAGTGCGACTCCTGTGGGGTGAACGCCGGAGCGGCCCTGCCCATTCCCGCTCCGTGGCCGGGCATGGCCCCGCTCTGTGGCCGGGCATGGCCCCGCTCTGTGGCCGGGCACGGCCCCGGTTCCCTCAACGGTCCGGACCGCGATGTCACCGGTCGGCACCAGAAGTCCCCAGACCATAACGATCCTGGACGACAAGGGACTTGACCGCCCACACTGCACTATCTTCACGTCATGTCCACGCCGCCCAAGCCTTCGCAGCAGCCCGAGCAGCCGTCCGGGGCGTCGGTGCAGCCGAGCGCGTATCCCTATCCGCATCCGCAGTCGCCCGGTCCGGGCGGGGCGGGGAGCTTCCCCCCGGCGTCGCCCGCGCCGGCGCCGGGTCCGCAGAACTTCTACGCACAGCCGACCCTGGCCGGTCAGCCCGGTCAGCCCGGTCAGCCCGGTCAGCCCGGTCAGCCCGGTCAGCCCGGTCAGCCCGGTCAGCCTCTGGCCGGTCACCCGTACGCCCAGCAGCCCGGGTATCCCTCCGCGGCCGCTCCTTCGCCCGCCGGCAACGGCGGCGCCGGACGGGCGGTCCTGTGGGCCGCTGTCGGAGCGGTCGTGGCGTCCGCCGCGTGGGCGGCAGGCGTCTTCCTGATCGGCGCCGCCGGGGACGCGGACCTGCGCGGCTACACGGCGCCGGCGAACCTCTGCTCCGACACGGACTACTCGTCCTTCCGGACGGAGTACCCGGACGACGACGGCTCGCCGACGCACACTTCCCTCAAGGACAGAGCCCTCGACGAGAGTTACTGCAGCATCGGCCTGAAGAAGACCGGGTCGAGCTACGCGGACGCGTACCTCTCCACCCAGGTGACACTGCACAAGAAGACGGACCCCGGGCCGGAGTTCACGGCCACGTGGAAGAACTACGCCGAGAACCACTCCGGTTACGACGTGGAGACCGTCGAGGGCCTGGGTGAGGAGGCCTATCTGGTCAGCGAGGACACCACCACCGACTCCTCAAGCGGTTCCCTCTACGCCACCCTCGCCGTCCGGGACGGCTGGACGACGTACACGATGAGCTACAGCGTCTACCTGTCCTCGTACGACAAGGGCGACCCGCCGGAGCTCGACGACGTGACCGACTGGATGAAGTCGGACAGCAGGTCCACGCTGGAGGCGCTCAAGGGCTGACGCCCGGTACCGGGCTCGCGGTGGGGCCCCTGCCTCACCCGGCCCGTCCCTCCGCCTCCTTCAGGATGTCCTCGAACTGCGCCCCCATCGCCGCGGCAAGCGCCTGCGCACCCGACAACGGCCTTACCATCACCGTCAGTTCGTCGATGAGGCCGTTGTCGTCGACGTGGACGAAGTCGCATCCGCTCAGTTCCCGCTCGCCCACCCGGGTCCGGAACACGAGCGCGTGGTCGCGGCCGTCCGCCCCGGTCAGCTCCCGCTCGTACCGCAGGTCCTCGAAGACCCGGAAGACACCCCGCAGGATCGCCGCGGTGATCGCCCTGCCCTCGTACGGCTTGAACACCACCGGGCTGGTGAACACCAC
Organism: Streptomyces aurantiaciflavus; assembly: GCF_049808595.1. Classification (NCBI taxonomy): domain Bacteria; kingdom Bacillati; phylum Actinomycetota; class Actinomycetes; order Kitasatosporales; family Streptomycetaceae; genus Streptomyces; species Streptomyces aurantiaciflavus. Next base: position 10,951 of record NZ_JBNCAQ010000048.1, read on the forward strand.
GTTCTCGGCCAGCAGGGCCTCGACGGCGTCCAGGTCCCCGGCCTCGACCGCCTCACGGAACGCGCGCATCGGACCACCTCTTCCTTACTCAATTATTTGACTAGGTGCCGGTGAGGATAGGTGCCTGTCGTCAGGGTGTCCACAGGGATAGGCTGACGCCGATGTTCAGCCCCGAAGGCCCCACACTGCGCGAACTCGCCGTCCAGGCGCTGTCGTCCGTCGAGCGCGGCTACGACCTGCTCGCGCCGAAGTTCGACCACACGCCCTTCCGCACCCCCGACTCCGTCCTGACCGCGGTGACCTCGGCCCTGCGCCGGACGGGCCCCTACGACGACGGACTCGACCTGTGCTGCGGCACCGGCGCCGGCGTCGACGTGCTGGCGGCGGTGTGCCGGCGCAGTGTCACCGGCGTCGACTTCAGCGCGGGCATGCTCGACGTGGCCCGCGAGCGCGCGCACCCGGCGGGCCCGCGGGTGTCGTGGGTGCGCGCGGACGCCCGTGCGCTGCCGTTCACGGCCGCCTTCGACCTCGTCGTCAGCTTCGGAGCGTTCGGGCACTTCCTGCCCCGGGAGCTGCCGGGTCTCTTCACACAGGTGCACGGGGCGCTGCGGCCGGGCGGCCGGTTCGCGTTCCCCGTGCTCGCCCCGCCCCGCGCCTCCTCCCCGGCCTTCTGGATGCTGCTCGGCTTCGACGTCGCGATGCGGGTGCGCAACGCCCTGTGGCGGCCGCCGTTCGTGATGTACTACCGCGCGTTCCGGCTCGGCGAGGTGCGCCGGGAACTGGAGCGCGCCGGATTCCGCGTGGACCTCCACGCCCTGCCCGAGTTCGGGACCAGGAGCGACGGAAGCCCACGCGTCCGGATGGTCGAGGCGCGACGAGTGCGCTGACCTACCTGACCGATATGGCCGACGGGACTTCGGCCGACAGGGTCAGACGAAGCGCCGTACGAACGACAGGGCCGTGTCCGCGACCTCCTGCCAGCCGTGGTCGATGGTCAGGGCGTGGCCGCGGTCCTTGACCTCGACGCTCGGTGACCCCCGGGTTGGCCTGCTGCTTCCCGGCCGGCCCGACTCCTGGTCGCCGGGAGCCGTACGGGCTTGTGCGCCCCTGGAGCCGGCATGGGTCACCACCGGGGAGGAGCGGGCGGCCCGATCGGCCGGGGCCGGGCCGCCCCAGGCCTCTCACAACGCGCTGTACACGGCCTCCACCAGCGCCATCTTGCGCGGGTCGTTCGCGATGTGCGGCCCCATGCGGTTCATGACGTAACCCACCGACACCCCCGCCTCCGGGTCGGCGAGACCGCACGAGCCGCCGAAGCCGTCGTGTCCGAAAGCCCGCGGATTGGGTCCGTACGAGCCGTTCGGGCCGCTGAGCCACAGGCCGAGCCCGACCTCCGTCTCGTGCGCGAAGCCGGTGCCCAGTACCAGGTCCCGGCAGCTGCCCTGCCCCTCGCGCACCCGCTCGGCCGCCTCCGGGGACAGGACGCGCCGGCCTCCGTAGGAACCCCGGCCGGCGAGAACGCCGTACAGCGCGGCGACCGCCCGTGCGGTGCCGTGGCCGTTCGCGGCGGGGATCTCGGCGGCCCGCCAGCCGGGCGAGTTGGCCTCGTCGGCGCCCACCGGGGGATTGGCCAGCGCGGCGATGGCCGCGGGCGCCAACTGGCTGAAGACCGCGGCCTGTTCACTGCTCGACGCGGCCTGCGGATGCAGCAGCTCGGCAGCCCGCCCGGCCTCCTTCTCCGGCAGGCCGATGGTGAAGTCGATGCCGAGCGGGCCCGTCACCTCCCGCTCCAGGAAGGCGCCGGGCAGCAGCCCCGAGACACGCCGGACGACCTCCCCGACCAGGAAGCCGTAGGTGAACGCGTGATACCCGGACCGCGTGCCCGGCTCCCACCAGGGCTCCGTCGCCGCGAGGCGCGCGGTCGTCAGCTCCCAGTCGTAGAGCTGCTCCAGCGTGTGCGGCTCGCGCAGCCCGGACAGTCCCGCGCGGTGCGACAGCAGATGCCGGACGAGGATCCGCTCCTTGCCCGCCGCGGCGAACTCGGGCCAGTACTCGGCCACCGGCGCGTCGAGGTCGAGCAGGCCCCGGTCGGCCAGGATGTGCGCGCACAGCGCCGTCGGCCCCTTCGACGTCGACCACACGTTGACCAGCGTGTCCCGCTCCCACGCGCGCGTGCGCGCCCGGTCGGCCCAGCCGCCCCACAGGTCGGCCACGGTCACGCCGTCGACCGTGACGGTCACCGCGGCGCCGAGCTCGCCGCGCTCCCGGAAGTTCTCCTCGAACGCGGCGCGCACCGCCGCGAACCGCTCGTCGCAGTGACCGTGAACCTGTGGAACGTGTGGCACCTGTCCGGACATGGGCCCTCCGTGATCCGCCGGGACCCCGGGCCGCGACGGTGCGCCCCGGGCTCCCTGAACGTACCGACTGGTCGGACCGGAGGGAAGGAGGCGGGCGGTCTCAGGCGTGCGACCGCAGCCAGCGCAGCTTGGCCGCCTCGTGGTAGGGGCCGCCGCCCTCGTGGTCGTTGAAGTCGTACACCTCGATCGCCTTGTCCTCGTGCGCCCACGCGTTGAAGGCGGCGAACACGGTCGACGGCGGGCAGGTCTGGTCCTCCAGGGCCACCGAGAAGAAGGCGGGAGCCGAGCCGCGCGACGCGAAGTGCACGCCGTCGAAGTACGACAGGGTGCGCAGCGCGTCCTGCGTGCGCCCGCGGTGCGTCTTGAGGAACAGGCCTATCTCGCGGTACGGGTGACGGTCCGTCAGTGTCGCCGCGCGAGGGAAGTCGCACAGGAACGGCACGTCCGGGGCGATCGCCACCAGGTCCGGCACCAGGCCGCCCACGGCGATCGTGATGCCGCCGCCCTGGCTCGCGCCGATCGCCGCCGTCCGCGCCGCGTCGGTCAGCGGATGCGAACGGGCCGCCTCGACGGCGCGCACCGCGTCGGTGAAGACCCGGCGGTAGTAGTAGTGCTCGGGGGCGTCGATGCCCCGCGTCATGAAACCGGGGTACGCCGGCGCGCCGCCCACCGGATCGGCGGTCGCGCCGCCGCCGCCCCAGGCGCTGCCCTGGCCGCGGGTGTCCATGATGAAGTGCGCCCGGCCCGTCGACGCCCACAGCAGGTGCTCGTGCGGCAGACCGCGGCCGCCCCCGTAGCCCACGAACTCCACGACCAGCGGCAGCGGCTCCTCGGCCGCCGCCGGCAGCGTCAGCCAGCCCTTCACGGGGTGACCCCCGAACCCGGAGAACGTCACGTCGTACACCTGCACGGTCGCCAGCCCCGTGTCGACCGGCTCGAAGCGCGCGTCCAGGTCGTGCTCGCGGGCCTCCTGGAGGGTCTTGGACCAGAACGCGTCGAAGTCCGCCGGCTCGGTGGACGCGCTGCGGTACTCGTGGAGCTCCTCGAGGGACAGGTCGAACAGGGCCATGAACAACCGCCTTTTGTTAAGTGGCCGTACGAATGAGCACACCGTACGTGGGGGGCGGGAGCGCTCGCCAGACCCCGCTCAGGCCGTGGACACGGGGGAGCTCACGCGCGGCGTCGGCTCCACTCCGGGCCCGTCCGGGCCCACTCCCGGTCCCATTCGGCGAGCCGGTGCCGCATCGCCACCCCGCGGACCACCGCGTGCCCGACCAGCACTGTCACGGCCGTGCCGCCCGCCGCGGCCACACCCATGGTGAGGGTGTGCTGCCACACCGCCGTGCCGTCCGCCGGCGGGCCCACGCTGCGCCCCCGCGCGTCGAACCACACGTCGACCACATCACCCCGCTGCGTGCCGGCCGGGACCCGCGCGGTGGCCGTCCGCGTGCCCTGCCCCGGCTCCGTCCAGCGCACGGCCACCCGGTACGAGTCCTCCCGGCCGCCCTGCACCGACGGCAGGACCTCCGGAGGCCGGCCCACGACCTCGGCCCGCACCCGCTGCCGCTCCGCCCGCTGCTCGGCCGCCATCCCCCGCGCCTCGTCATGGGCCCACCGGCCCACCAGGGCCCCCGTCAGGGGCGCGCCCACCAGCAGCAGGACGGCGACCACCAGAGCCGTCCACGCCGCCACCACGTCCGACCGGCGCCGCAGTGGATTGCGTCGCCAGCGCCAGCCGCGCACCCGGGTTCGCATGTGACCTCCTCGCCGTCATGCGGACGAGTGCCCACATGGAGGAAATACCCCCGTTCGGGTGAGATCGTGCACTCCGGAGGCGGGCGGTGAGCGGTGACGAACGGCGGCGGAGCGTGGCGGACGTCAGCCGAAGCGCTCGATGCGGATCCGGTCCACCGGCTGCCCCGCCTCGACCAGCAGCCGCGACGCGTGCTCGGCGAACCCGTTGGATCCGCACACGTACGCCTCCCAGCCGCCCGTCGGCCGCTCGGCCAGCAGCGGCGCCAGATGCGCGGCGGTCAGCCGGCCCACGGGCACGCCCTCGGGCGCGCTGCGGGTGAACACGGGCGTGGTCTCCGCGCCGTACTCGCCCGCGTAGATCAGCTCCTGCGGGCCGCGCGCGGACACCAGCAGCCGCAGCGGCACGGCGAGGCCCCGCGCCCGGTGGTGGCGCACCATCGACATCAGCGGGACGACCCCGGAGCCGGCGCCGACCAGCAGCGCCGGCCGGTCACCGGGCCAGGCGAAGAAGCCGCTCAGCGGGCCGCGCACCTCGACCTCGTCCCCCGGCTTCGCGACGGTGTGGAACCAGCCGGAGACCTCGCCGTCGGGCACGTGGTCCAAGGTCAGCTCGATGTGCCCGGAGTCGTCGGGCGCGGACGCGATCGAGTAGTGGCGCTGGGCCGTGTAGCCGTCCTCGGCGGTCAGCCGCAGCATCAGGTGCTGCCCCGGCAGGTGCCCCGCCCACCGCGGGACCGCGAAGCGGAAGGTGGCCGCGTTCGGGGTCTCGCGGCGGATCTCGGTCAGCGTGGCCGTCTGCCACTCCGCCGCCGCCTGCTCGCTGACCGCGATACGGCCCGGCACGGCGAACCGGGTCGGGGGAGTGAAGGCCCCGGGAGCGAAGGTCTCAGTCACCGGAGTACCTCTGCTCCTCCCAGGGGTTGCCCCTCGCGTGGTAGCCGTTCTGCTCCCAGAAGCCGGGCTCGTCGTGGTCGAGGAGACGCAGACCCGCGATCCACTTGGCGCTCTTCCAGAAGTACAGGTGGGGCACCAGCAGCCGCGCCGGGCCACCGTGCTCGGGAGCGAGCGGCGCACCGTCGTACGCGAAGGCGATCCAGGCGCGCCCGCCGGTCAGGTCCGCGAGCGGGAGGTTGGTGGTGTACCCGGTGTGGGAGTAGGCGACGGCGTGGGTCGCGGCGGCCCGCGGCCGGACCTCGTCCAGGAAGGCGTCCAGCGACACGCCCCCGAACCGCACCCCGAACTTCGACCAGCTGGTCACGCAGTGGATGTCGCCCTCGTACGCGGAGGCCGGCAGCGCGTGCGCCTGCGCCCAGTCCCAGGTGCGCGGCCGCTCGACCAGCCCGTCGATCCGGAAGGTCCAGTCGGCGGGCGCGAGGTCGGGTGTGACCTCCGCGGACAGCACGGGCCAGTCGTCGCCCGCGTCGTACTGGCCGGGCGGCAGCCCCGGGTTGTCGACGCGGGGGCGTCCGGTGAAGCCTCGGGTGACGTTCATGTGGGTCCAGCGTGAGGATGACGATCGTTTACGCGGTCCACCGTACGTGCCCGCCGGCCCTGCTCTCCGGCCGGGCCCGCCCCTCGATCATTAAGCCCGTATGAACTCTCCCGCGCCCCGGGAATAGCCGCCCGTCACTCCCTCCTTGCAGCAGTCGTCGCGGACCCGGCGGTCCGGCGGCTACGAAGGAGAGGGGAAGCAATGCCGAAGACGTACGTCTTCACACGGTACGACGGTCCGCAGACCGAGGCGCCCGTCGACGGGGACCGGTCCCGCCCGGAGCGGGCCGGCGGGAACCTGCGCGAGGCCGAGGGCGGCCACGCCCGTGGCAAGGTCGCCATCGAGAGCGGGGCCGAGATATGAGCCACGCGGCATCCGAGCCCACATCCGGGCTCGCGCAGGCGTCTGGGCTCACGCCAGCCTCCGGGTTCACGCAGGCCTCCGGGGCCGCGCCGGCCTCCGGGGCCGCCTTCGCGCCGGGGCCCGCCCGGTCCGTTCCGGTGTCGGAGTCCGCCTCCGCGCCCGCCCGGTCCGCGTCCCGGCACGTTCTCGACCATCCCGCGCTGGCCTCCCTCACCGGCCCGCACGCCCGGTTCGCCGAGCGGCGGGGGCGGGTTCTGCGCTATCCCGTCGACGTGTCTCCCTGGCTCGCCCTGCCCGAGGAGCCGGACGCCGGTGACTGGGCGGATCTCGCGGCGCTCGCCGGGCCGGGTGCGGAGGTCGCGCTGCCCGGGTTCCGGGGCGAGGTCCCGCCGGACTGGGAGATCACCCTGCGTATCGAGGGGGTGCAGTTGGTGGACGACGGGCTGGCCGCCGCACCGGACCCGGAGGCGGTCCGCCTCGGTCCCGCCGACGTCCCCGAGATGCTGGACCTGGTCGCCCGCACCCGGCCCGGCCCCTTCGAGCCACGCACCATCGAGCTCGGCACCTACCTCGGCATCCGCCGCGACGGCGCCCTCGTCGCCATGGCGGGCGAACGCCTCCACCCGCCCGGCTGGACCGAGATCAGCGCCGTCTGCACCGACCCGGCCGTCCGTGGCCAGGGTCTCGCCACCCGCCTGGTCCTGGCCGTCGCCCACGGCATCCGCGCACGCGGCGAAACCCCCTTCCTCCATACCGGCGCCGCCAACACCAACGCCATCCGCCTCTACGAGTCGCTGGGCTTCCGTCTGCGCCGCAGGACGATGTTCCTGGCGGCCCGGGTGCCACAGCGGCTGGGGGAGGGGCGGGAGCCGGTGCCGGTGGGGTGAAGCCCACCGGTCAGGGCGGGGAAACAGGGGTGTTGGGGTAGGGTGGCGGTCGGCTGTGGAGGTCCCCAGCCGTGTGCGACCCGGGGAGGTGAGACCCATTACCGCAGTGTCAGGTCGGGTGCTCTCACCTCAGAACGGCGCGGATCGCCGCCGGTAGGCGACCGCGAGAGCGCCCTTCGGCTTCCGAAAGGCTCTCGGCTTCCATGCCCCCACTGTCTCCTTCCTCCTCTTCCTCACCCTCCCCTTTCTCCGCCTCGTCCCTCTCCCGTGACGCCGTCGTCGGCGCGCTGCGCGCCGCCGGGTGCGTCTTCGCCGAGGACGAGGCGGAGTTGATCCTCGCCGCCGCCCCTGCCCCGGACGAGCTCGCCGCCATGGTGGAGCGCCGTGTGGCGGGCCTTCCCCTGGAACTCGTCGTCGGCTGGGCCGAGTTCCACGGCCTGCGCGTCGTCGTCGAACCGGGCGTCTTCGTGCCCCGCCGCCGCACCGAGTTCCTCGTCACCCAGGCACTCGCCCACGCCCCGCACGCGTCCGTCGTCGTGGACCTGTGCTGCGGCTCGGGCGCGGTCGGCGCGGCCCTGGCCGCGGCGCTCGGCCAAGTCGAGCTGCACGCCGCCGACATCGAGCCGGCCGCGGTGCGCTGCGCCCGGCGCAATGTGTCCCCCTACGGCGGACACGTCCACGCGGGCGACCTGTTCGAGGCGCTCCCCGGCCAACTGCGCGGTCGTGTCGACGTCCTGGCCGCCAACGTGCCCTACGTCCCCACCGGCGAGGTCCCCCTGCTGCCCGCCGAGGCACGCGACCACGAGCCCCTCACCGCCCTCGACGGTGGCGCCGACGGACTCGACGTGCTGCGCCGGGTCGCCGCCGGGGCGGCGCGATGGCTCGCGCCGGGCGGCTGCCTCCTCGTCGAGACCAGCGAACGCCAGGCGCCGGACGCCGTCGAGGCGTTCACCCGCGGCGGCCTGACGACCCGTCTGGCCGTGGACGAGGAGCTGTACGCCCACGTGGTGATCGGGACCAGGGAGTAGCGGTCAGGTCGTGGCGCCGCTGCCCGAGGGGCTGGGTGAGCGGTCGTCACGGCCCCACGGCCCGTGCCCCGGGAAGCCGAACCGCCGGTCGCCCGGGGCCTTGTCCCCGACTGTGCCGGACGCGACCCGGTCGGCCGTCCGCGTGTCACCGGAACGGGACCCGGCGACGTACACGGTGTCGCCCTTCTTCAGGGCGTCCGCCCCGGAGGAGGAGTCGCCGTCGGCGAACACCTTCGTGTCCTTGTCCACCGTCCATGTCCACGAGGTGCCGTCCTCGCTCCTGACGGTCACCCGGTCGCCGTCGGTCTTCTCGACGGTGCCCCGCTGCCAGACCCGGACGACCCACGTGCCGGTGTCGCGGTCCTTCACGGTCGCCTCGCCGTGCACGGCCTCGCCGCCGAGGCGCGACCACGGGCCGCCGCGGCCGCCCTGCCGGTCGCCGGGCCCGTCATGGGACGCCGAGGCCGACGGGGATCCGCCGGCCGTGGCATCGGAGGACCCTCCCGAGGTCGCGGCGTACGCGACGGTGCCGCCGAGCGCCAGAACGGCCACGGTGGTGGCCGCGATCACCGCGCGCCCGCGGGCCGACCGCCGCTGCCACAGCGCGCGCAGTGACGTGCGCCGCGGTTCCTCTCCGCCCGGGCCCGAGAGCACCTCGACCGTATCCGGGTCGTCCATATCCCTCACTCTCCTCAGCCACGAGGGAACACGCCTTGCTGTGATTGTGTGAGGCGCCCGGTAAGGAGCGGGTAACGACTTGCTGTGAGTTTCCGCCCGTCGGGTCCGGGCGGCGACGACACCGTTCTCCCGGGACACTAGCGGGGGAGAACGGCGTCACGCGGCGCCCCGCGTCAGGCGACGGCGTCGACGGAGCCGTCCGGAGCCCTGGGCGGCCGCGCCCTCCTAGGGCGTGTTAGGCACAACCGGGCACTCGGCCGGAGCAGTTGCCGGGCTTGTTCAGCTTGATCCCGCCGCCCTTGAGCGTCACCACCGCGCCGGGCCAGTTGTGGATGCCGCCGCCGCGTCCGCTGGCACGGTTGTCCGATACCGTCGTGTGGTCCAGCGTCAGGCGGGCGGTGTCCGTCTGCGGTTCCTGCTCGTTGTTGAGGCCGCCGCCGTTGCGGCCCGCCCGGTTCCTCAGGACCTTGCTGTTCTTCAGCGTCGCGGTGCCTTCGTTGTTGAAGGCGCCGGCGTCGTGTCCCGCCTGGTTGGAGACGAAGGAGGTGCGCTGGACGTCCACCGTCCCGTCCTCGCTGTTGGCCAGGCCGCCGCCTTCCATGGCGGCCCAGTTCTCGGTGATCGTGCTGTCCCTGATCGTGGCGTGTCCGTAGGTGTTGATGCCGCCGCCGTCGTCCTCACGGGCCTCGTTGTTCGCGATGCGACTGCCCTCGACGATCAGCCTGCCCTCGTTCAGGATGCCGCCGCCGTCCTCGTCGGCGGTGTTGCCGGCCACCGTGGTGTTCGTGAGGCGGAGGGTGCCCGACGCGTTGTTGTTGAGACCGCCGCCGTCGCCGATGAACCGCGGGGGTTTGCTGGCCACGTTCGTCAGGACGCGGCTGTTGACGAGGGTGGCGCGGCCGCCCTCGTTGGAGATGCCACCGCCCCGGCCGGTGGCGTAGTTGCCGGCGACCGTGCTGTGTTCCAACCGCAGCGTGCCCTTGTTCCTGATCCCGCCGCCGTTGCCGATGATGAGGCCGCCCTCCACCGTGGCGCTCCGCAGTGTGAGGCTGCCGCCGGTCGCGACGGTGAGCAGGCGGAAACGTGCGGCGGCGTGGTGCGAGGAGCGGACCAGGGCCGAATCCTGACCCATGATGGTGACTTTGCCGGTGATGAGGGGCAGGGCGTTGCCCGAGTTGTTGAAGTCGTCCGTGAAGCGATAGGTGCAGCGCTTCGCCAGGGTGACCACACCGCCGTGTGCGTTCGCCCGGCCCACGGCGGCGATCAGACCGGCGGCGTCACCGCACGCGACACTCGTGTTCGCCTGCTGTGCCACGGCCGGTGGTGCCGTCGTCGCCACTCCGAGGCTTGCCACCAGCGCGGACCCGGCCACCACGAGACACTTCTTCATGGGTGTTTCTTCCTCTCGGTTCAAACGAGCCCGCCCGCCTGCGCCTCCGTACAGCCGAAGAGGAGGTAAGGGAACCGCACCAGGGGCGCGCCGTGTCGACGCGTCAGACCTAACACCTGTGCCCGGCGCATCCCCGCAGCTCCGGTTGGAAGTTCGCAATTCCATACGAACGGAGGTCATCAAGCCCCGCTGCTGGTGTGGTCACTCCCGGGCCCGGGCCACGAGCAGCGCCACGTCGTCGTGGTTGTCGGGGTGGTGCAGTGCGCTCAGGAGCAGATCGCACATCTCCTCCAGCGGGCGGGCCGGGTCGTCGAGGAGGGCGAGCAGCGCGTCCAGGCGCTCGTCGAGGGAGTGGCGGCGGGTCTCGACCAGGCCGTCCGTGTACAGCACGAGTTGGTCGCCGGGGGCGAAGTCGACGTCGGTCGTGGAGAACGCCACACCGCCCACGCCCAGCGGGGCCCCGGTGGGCAGGTCGAGCAGCTCCGGCGGGCGGCCGGGGCGTACCCGCGCGGGCGGCAGGTGCCCGGCGTTGGCGATCCGGCACCGGCCGAGACGGGGGTCGTGGACGGCGTACACGCAGGTGGCGATGGAGTGGTCCAGGCCCGAGGTGATCCGGTCGAGGTGCTCCAGGAGCACCGCCGGGTCGAGGTCCAGGGAGGCCAGGGTGGTCGTCGCGGTGCGCAGCCGGCCCATGGTGGCGGCGGCGTCGATGCCGCTGCCCATCACGTCGCCGACGACGAGCGCGGTCTTGCCGCCCTCCAGCGGGATGACGTCGAACCAGTCACCGCCCACCTCGGTGGTGGCCCCGGCCGGCTGGTAGCGGGAGGCCACCTCCAGGCCCCCGGTGACCGGCGGATGGCTCGGCAGCAGGCTGCGCTGGAGGGTGAGGGCGGTGCTGCGGGCGTTCTGGTACCAGCGGGCGTTGTCGATCTGCACGGCCGCGCGGGCGGCCAGCTCGCGGGCGAGCACCAGGTCGTCCCGGTCGAAGGGCGCGGGGTTGCGGGTCCGTTTGAGGTCGAGGGCGCCCAGTACCTCGCCCCGGGCGATGAGGGGCACCGCCAGATACGAGTGGACGCCCGCCTGCTCCAGCAGCCCGGCCGCCTCCGCGGAACGGGCGATGCGTGCCAGGTCCTCGTCCTTGACCTGCGCCACCATGACCGGCTGGCCGGTGCGCACGCACTCGGTCACGAGGCGGTCGGGCGCGTAGCGGGTGGTCTCGCCGGGCGGATCGGCCGCGTCCAGCGCGTCCGGCCCGTCGGCGGCCCGGACCGCCAGCGTGCGGATCACGGCCGGTTCCGCGGGTCCGAGGCTGCTGCGCCGGCCCGCGACCACCGCGTCGAGAAGGTCCACGGTGGCGACGTCGGCCAGTTCCGGCACGGCGACGTCGGCCAGTTCCCGGGCGGTCTGTTCGAGGTCCAGGGTCGTTCCGATCCGGGCGGAGGCGTCGGCGACCAGGGCCAGGCGGCGACGCGCGGCCTCGGTCTCGACGCCCGCCCGGTACTGGTCGGTGACGTCGAGGACGGAGAAGGCCACGCCCAGCACGGTGCCGCGGGAGTCCTCCAGGCGGTACAGCGAGAGCGACCACGCGTGGTCCTCGTGGGGGTCGGCGGGGGTGCGTCCGACGGTGGACCGGTCGAGGATCGGCACACCGGTCCGCAGCACCTCACAGGCCGCCGACTCGAGGGCCTCCGTGTCCAGCATGGGGAACAGCTCGCGGACCGTCCGGCCCACGTGCTCCTCCGCGGGGACGCCGTTGATCCGTTCCAGCGCGGGGTTGACCGTGACGTACCGCAACCGGGTGTCCAGGACGGCGAAGCCGATGGGGGACTGGGTGACCATCCGCGTCGACAGGGCCACGTCCCGCTCCAGCCGGCGCACCGTCGACTGGTCGGTGGCCAGACCCAGGGCGTAGACCTCGCCCTGGTCGTCCTCGAGCCGCATGTTGCGGAACTCCACGAGCCGTGTGCTGCCGTCCTTGCACCGGATGGGGAACGCGCCCGCCCAGCTGCGGCCGGTGGCCATCACGTCCGTGAACAGCTTCACGACCAGGTCGAAGTGCCGCTCGTGGACCATCACATGCGCCGCGTACCGGCCCAGCGCCTCCTGCGCCGAGTAGCCGAAGAGCTCCTCGGCCTGCGGGCTCCACAGCACGATGCGGCCGTCGGTGTCGAGCACCACCGAGGCCACGTTCAGTACGTCCAGCAGCCCGCTGGGACCTGTGGGCCCGCCGCCTTCGGCCGCGGCCGCCCCGACTGCACTCATGCCACGCTTCGCCTCCGAAGGTCGACGCGGCACGCCTTCCCCCGTGCCGACTCCCCCTGTTCCATCGCGCACAACCGTCTTCTCCCATGCCTGGGGCCCGTCTTCCATGCTCCTCCAGTACGGCGCCGCCCGCCGTTCTCCTCACGGTTCACACCCGTCCATGAAATTGGTCTGTACATGACCATCCAACTTGGACACACTGTCGGCCGAGCGCGCACCCGCCCCCCGACCGAGGAGACCCATGCCCCTGCGCCCTGCCCGGCGACGCCGTCACGTGGCCCGTACCGTCCGCGCCGCCCTGGTCGCGCTGGCCACCGCGACCGTCGCCGCCCTCAGCGCCGCCCCGCCCGCCGCGGCCGCCGACACCTGGACCGAGGTCGGCTCCGACCGGGCCGACCCGCTGACCGAGAGCCAGGGCCTGACCTCGGTGGAGGTCCCGGTGAACAGCGCCAACCGCTACACCGGCATCGGCACCATCCCCCTCGGGGTGAGCACCCGCGGCTGGAACCACGTCGGCGACCCCGACGCCTCCTACGACGGCTACTACGTCGAGCCCTACCAGCGGGACTCGGGCACCGCGAAGATGTTCCGGGTGCAGGCGCCCGGCGGCGCCTGGTCGGAGTACGTCCACACGCTCAGCTCCGGCGAGGCCCTCAACAACTCCTGGGTGGCGATCGCGCCCGCCGGTCGGTGGATGCTGTCGGGTGAGTGGGGCACCATCACCCGGCTGCTCGTCTTCCCGACCCCCGGCGTCAACCCGGCCACCTCGCCCTCGGCGAACCTGCCGCAGGCGTCCACCGTGCGCCTCGACCGCCCCGTACGCGACGTCCAGGGCTGCGACTTCACCGGCCCGACCACCCTCCTGTGCTCCTCCGACGACCCCGCGGGCACGCTGTTCGGCATCACCAAGCCCCTCCTGCGGATCGACCTGTCCGCCGAACCGAACGGCACCTCTGACGTGACCGGCCATGTCACCGCCCTGCGCCAGCTGCCGCTGCGCAGTTCCTGCTCGGGCGCCTTCGAGACGGAGGGCATCGACTACGACCGCCGCACCGCGACCCTGCGGGTGATCGTCATCTCGCCCGGGTTCTGTGTGCTGACGGACAGCAGGACGTACCGCTTCACGCGGAGCTGACCCGTCGCTGGTCCCGCCCGGAAAGTGGTGCTTTTCTTGGGATGTGGCGCGGTTCGCGGGGAACCCGCGACACCGCGCCATCGCCATGAGAGGAGCGATCACGATGGACCGTGAGCGACCGCACGAGGAGTCCGTCTCCGTCGAGATCAGCGGATGCAGCAAGGAGGACGCCCGGATCGTGTTCGACGCGCTGTGCACGTGCTTCGAGTCCGACCGCTGCGCCGACGACGTGCCCGAGCAGCTCCACGAGACCCGCCCGATGGTGTGGCTCGGCACCTTCGAGGTCACCGACACCCACGCGTGCCCGCCGCCCGCCCGGCTCTCGTCCTCCGTCGAGGCCGACGCACAGGGCGGCTACTGGGCGATCGACCGGCTCCGCAAGACGCTGGACTCGCTGTTCGCGGTGCGCGACCTCACTTCGGCCTCCGGGGACCAGGAGAGGGAACTGCACGTCCTGCTCGAAAGCCGGTGACCTGCGGCACACACCCTCCGGCTCATTCTGCAACTAGTTGCATAATCCGTGCGCGGCCTCTAGAACTACAGGGGACGACACCGCGCACGGAGGCCTGCCATGAGCCGTTACCCCCACCTGCTGAGCCCGCTGGACCTCGGCTTCACCACGCTGCCCAACCGCGTCCTCATGGGCTCGATGCACGTCGGCCTGGAGGAGGCCGAGGGGGGCTTCGCACGCATGGCGGAGTTCTACGCCGCCCGCGCGCGCGGGGGAGTCGGCCTGATCGTCACCGGCGGCATCGCCCCCAACGACGAGGGCCGGCCGAAGGAGGGCGGCGCCAAGCTCACCACGGACGCCGAGGCCGAGCAGCACCGGACGGTCACCGAGGCCGTGCACCGCGAGGGCGGCCGCATAGCCCTGCAGATCCTCCACTTCGGCCGCTACGCCTACCACCGCGACCTGGTCGCCCCCAGCCCGCTGCAGGCGCCCATCAGCCCCTTCCCGCCCCGCGAACTGACCGACGCCGACATCGAGCGCACCATCGACGACTACGCTCGCACCGCCCGCCTCGCCCGGCAGGCCGGCTACGACGGCGTGGAGATCATGGGCTCCGAGGGCTACCTCATCAACGAGTTCGTCGCCGCCCCGACCAACCACCGCACCGACCGCTGGGGCGGCTCCTACGAGAACCGGATGCGCTTTCCCGTCGAGATCGTGCGACGGGTGCGTGAGGCGGTCGGCGAGGACTTCGTCATCATCTACCGGCTGTCGATGCTCGATCTCGTGCCCGGCGGCTCGACGCTGGACGAGGTCGTCACCCTCGCGCAGGCCGTCGAGGCCGCCGGAGCGACCCTCATCAACACCGGCATCGGCTGGCACGAGGCCCGCATCCCCACCATCGCCACCTCCGTGCCGCGCGGTGCCTACACCTGGGTGACGAAGAAGCTCATGGGCGCCGTCTCGGTGCCGCTCATCACCACCAACCGTATCAACACCCCCGAACTCGCCGAGCAGTTGCTCGCCGACGGCTGCGCGGACATGGTCTCGATGGCCCGCCCGATGCTCGCCGACCCCGACTTCGTGAACAAGGCCGCCGCCGGCACGCCCGAGGCCATCAACACCTGCATCGGCTGCAACCAGGCCTGCCTCGACCACTCCTTCAGCGGGCAGATCACCTCCTGCCTGGTCAACCCGCGCGCCTGCCACGAGACCGAGCTGGTCCTCTCCCCGACGCGCCTGCGCAAGCGGGTGGCGGTCGTCGGCGCGGGCCCGGCGGGCCTCGCGTGTGCCGTCAGCGCGGCCGAACGCGGTCATGACGTCACCCTCTTCGACGCCGCCGGCGAGATCGGCGGTCAGCTCAACGTCGCCCGCAAGGTCCCCGGCAAGCAGGAGTTCGACGAGACGCTGCGCTACTTCCGCCACCAGCTGGACGCCCACGGCGTGGACGTACGGCTGAACACACCTGTGGCGGCGGGCGACCTGGCGGGCTACGACGAGGTCGTCGTCGCCACCGGCGTGACCCCCCGCACCCCCGACATCCCCGGCGTCGACCACCCGAGCGTCGTCGGCTACCTCGACGTGCTGCGCGACGGCGCGCCCGTCGGCGACCGTGTCGCGATCCTCGGCGCCGGCGGCATCGGCTTCGACGTCGCCGAGTTCCTCACCGACGGCGGCGACAAGGCGAGCGAGGACCCCGCCACGTACTTCCGCCACTGGGGCGTCGACATGGACTACGCGGCCCCCGGCGGCCTCGCCGCACCCGAGCGGCCCGCCCCGCCGCGCACCGTCCATCTGCTCCAGCGCAAGGCCGGCAAGGTCGGCGCGGGCCTCGGCAGGACCACCGGCTGGATCCACCGCACCGAGCTCAAGCACCGGGGCGTGACGATGGTCCCGGGCGTGCGCTACGACCGGATCGACGACGCCGGAGTGCACATCACCGTCGGCGAGGAGAGCAGGGTCCTGGAGGTCGACACCGTCGTGCTGTGCACCGGCCAGGAACCGCGCCGCGACCTGTACGAGGAGCTGATCGCCGCCGGGGTGAGCGCGCACCTCGTCGGCGGCGCCGACGTGGCCGCCGAACTGGACGCCAAGCGCGCCGTCAAGCAGGGAACGGAGCTGGCGGCGGCGCTGTAGGGCCGTACAGCCACCTCCCTAGGATGAGCCCATGTCACTCCCGCACGCGATCCTCACCGCTCTGCTAGAGAAGCCGTCGTCGGGGCTGGATCTGACCCGCCGCTTCGACAAGTCGATCGGCTACTTCTGGTCGGCGACGCACCAGCAGATCTACCGCGAGCTGGGAAAACTGGAGGCCGAGGGCTTCATCCGCGCCCTGCCGGCGGAGCAGCCGGCCCGCGGGCAGCGCAAGAGCTACGAGGTCCTGCCCGCGGGCCGCGCCGAACTGCGCCGGTGGACGGCCGCGGCGCAGGACCCCAAGCCCCACCGCGACGCGCTGCTGCTGCGGCTGCGCGCCGCCGCCGTCGTCGGCACCGCCGGCCTCGAAGCCGACCTGCGCCGCCATCTCGACCTGCACCGGCGCCAGTTGGCGGAGTACGAGGAGATCGAGAAGCGCGACTTCCCGCCCGGCGACGACAGCGCGCAGGCCAGGCTGCAGCACCTGGTCCTGCGCGCGGGCATCGAACTCGAGACGTTCTGGATCCAGTGGCTCACCGAGGCCCTGGAGGAGCTGCCCGGACCGGCCGAACAGGCGTCCTAGAACCGGTACGGCTTCGAGCGGCGGCGCAGGAACCAGACCGCCGCGATGACGCCCGACCCCACCAGGACGCCGCCGATCGCCAGGGTGACCGTGCCGTAGTCGCGGACCGCTCCGCCCACGCCGCCCAGGACCCCGCGCGTGGGCGAGGCCGTCGAGGAGATCGTCGAGTCGGACGAGTCGGACGAGGTGGCCGGGTTGGACGAGGTGGACACGATCACCGACTGGGTGCCGGCGGTGGTGCCGTTCGAGCACACGACGACCACCGTGTACGTGCCCGGGCTGACGCCCGACCAGGCGGCGGACTGGCTGACGGTCGTGCCGGACAGCGCCACCTGGCGCCCCTGGGAGAAGCTCGTCTGGCCGCTGCTGAGCAGGGCCCCCGAGCCCCAGCTGCCGTTGATCTG
The DNA here is from genome assembly GCF_049808595.1 of Streptomyces aurantiaciflavus. NCBI lineage: Bacteria > Bacillati > Actinomycetota > Actinomycetes > Kitasatosporales > Streptomycetaceae > Streptomyces > Streptomyces aurantiaciflavus. The sequence goes on from NZ_JBNCAQ010000048.1 coordinate 27,869, forward strand.
GGCGCAGGCGCTGGTCACCACGGACACCGTGGAGCCGGTGGTGCTCACCGAGATGCCCGAGACCCGAGCGGCGGCCGGCTGGGCGGTCACGGCGAGCGGAAGCGCGGCGGCGGCTGCCACGGTCAGTCCGGTACGGATGAGAAGACGTGAAGTGCGCATCGGATGTCCTCCGGCGGCGGCACGGTTGGCGGTACATCCCTTGCGCCGCCGAGGATCGGGTACGCCCGTGCTGCCTCAGGGGCAGCCAACGCGCCCGCGGACCGCCCCGCACTCCGGCCGCCGCCGACCGGGTGAAGCGTTCCCCCGAACGGCCCCGTCCGCAGGGCGGCGCGTCAGGACCGGGCGCCCGTCGTCACCGCCCGTTCCGCCGAGTACGCGCCCCACGTCCCGTCCGGCAGCCGGGCCCGCAGCCGCACCCGATGGCCGACCCCGGCCTCCCGGCCCACGTAGAAGGTGTACGCGGCCTTCTCGCGCGGCGCCGTACCGCCCCACACGAGCGAGGTGGCCGGCTGCCCGTCGAGCTGGATCTGGTACTCCGTGACCACGCCGTCCACGCGCGGCGGCACCCAGACCAGGTCGAGGTAGTACGCCCCGCCGGCCTGCCGGGTCGTCGCCCGGAACCCTGTCGGCGCGGTGTCCCGCCCCTCGCCGGCGCCGGGTGCGGTGGCGAGACGCACGGGCGTGCCGGCGGGCGAGAGGTTGCCGGCCGCGTCCCGCGCCCGCACGGTGAAGGTGTAGCGGGTGCCCGGCCGCAGCCCCGTGACCACCGTCGTCGTCCGGCCCCCGCCCACGCTGTGGATCTTCGTCCCGCCCTGGTAGACGTCGTACGACACCACCTCGCGGTCGTCCGTGGACGCCGACCAGGACAGCTGGACCGCCCGGCTCCCGGCGGCCCGGCCGACGCCGCCGCCCGGCCGGGTCGGGGCCGAGCGGTCGGCCGCGAGCGCCGCCGGAGTCGTCGCCCGTACCTCCCGGCTGCGCGGCCCGAGCCGGCCCTCCCCGTCGCGGGCGCGGACGGTGAAGACGTACGTGGTGGACGGCGCCAGGCGGGTGACGTCCAGCATGCGCGCGGAGGCGGACACCTCCCCGACCTTCGCGGCGCCCCGGAAGACCTCGTACGCGCTGACCTCGGGGACGGCGTTCCACATCACGTGCACACTGGTCGCGCTCCCCGCCTCCGCGGTGACCCCGGTGGGGGCGCCGGGTGCCCGCCCCTCGTCACCGCCGCCCGGAGCCGCGCATCCGCAGCACACCGCCAGCACCCCTGCGCACAGCACGACGCGTCGCACGGCCTCGCCTCCCGGCCCGGCACCACGGCAATGGTCCGGACCAATATGACCTGTCGGTGTGAGCACATCAAGAGGGCGGCGCGGTGGGGCCCGGTGTTGGTGGACGGTCCGGGGAGTTTCGTATGCTGAGGCTCCTCACGGCTGAACTCTCCCTGAGGGCTCGGGAGTTCCTGCCGGTGGCGCGGACCGCTGTCGTCGCTGATCCCGCGCCTGCGGGGCGGCCGGGCGGCCGGCGCCGAGACGCGCGCCGGTCCCCGGCCCGTGTCGCACCGCCGCAAGCGGTGCACCGTACGGCCCCCTCGGGGTGGCCCCGGGAGGGGACCGGCACCAGATTGGGCCAGTACTCGTCCCCGTCCCTCACGAGAGGCTTCCTCATCGTGCCTGTCCGGTACCTGGCCCCGGCCGCGGCCGGCCTCGCCCTCCTGGCCCCGGCCGCCTCCCCGGGCGCTCCGTGGGAGCCGGTCGCGCGGCACGAGGGCTCCGTGCGCGCCGCCGACCTGCTGGCCCGGGTGCGGGACTGCGCTCCCGTCTCCCGCGGCGGCTACCGCACCGATGCCGGCCGGCCCGCCACGATCCCGGTCTGCGGAACCGAAGAAGCGGTCTTCTGGAAGGCCGACATGGACATCGCCTGCGACGGCCGTCCCGGCACCCACTGCAACAGCGCCACCGACCCCGCGTTCTGGCCGGCCACCGCCTTCACCCAGTCCGACGGCCGTTACCTGAGCGCCGAGGACCTGCCGTACATCGTCGTCCCCGGGGTGAGCGACATCTGGAACCACCGCGACCACGGCGTGCGCGGAGGCGCGGTCGCGGCCGTCCTCTACCAGGACCGCGTCCAGTACGCGGTCGTCGGTGACGTCGGACCGCAGGAGATCATCGGCGAGGCCTCGTACGCCACCGCCCAGGCGCTCGGCATCCACCCCGACCCACGCGGCGGCGGCGTACCGTCCGGCGTCACCTACATCGTCTTCAGGAACTCCCGAGCCGCGCCCATCGAGAGCCACGCGTCCGCCGTCGAGGTGGGGGAGCGGCTGGCGCTGCTGTTCGTGCGGGGCGAGGCGGACGGGGTGCGGCGGTCGGGGGTGCCCCTGGGCGGTCAGCCGTTTTTTCGAGGCGAGGCGGAGGCCGGATGAGAGGGCGGGCCACCGGGGACCGCGGCGGCCCACCGGGTGGCCGGACGGCCCGGGTGGGCGGCCGAGGGGCCGTCCGGCGTCCGGGGCCTCAGACCGCCGACCAGCCGTCGTCGACGGGCAGGATCACACCGTCGACGTTGCTCGCCGCGTCCGAGGCGAGGAACATCGGCGCGGCCCACCTGAGCGGAGATCGCACGGCCAGGCGGGCGAGACGCCTCCGCCGGCTCCGCTCGGGGCATTGAAGCGACCTGCCCGAAGCGGGGGCGCACAGGGTACACGCCCCGCCGCTCCGGCCGGGTGAGGGAGGGACCTCCCTGAGGCAGGGGCGCCTTTTGGGCGAAACACCCCCGCCGGCTTCCTGGCGGAGCGTCCCCGCCGCCCCCGCGGGGCCGTTGGAGGGCTTGCCCGGGGCGGGGGCAGACCTCTCCGGGTGGGTGCACGCTTCCGCCGGTTCCTGGGGCGGTGGCAGGGCCTGCTCCAGGCGGTCACCTCTCCTGAGGCGAGCGTGTCCCGCCACCGCGCCGGTCGGGCCCGCGCGGGGCGGCGCCGGAGCCCGACCGGGCGTCGGTCACACCTTCCGGTAGGTGTACGCCTCCGCGGCCGCCGCCACCACCGCGTCGAGGTCGGCTCCCGTCGCCGCCGTGACGACCGCGGCCACCGCGCCCTCCACGAACGGCGCGTCCACGAGCCGGGTGCCCTCGGGCAGTTCGTCGCCCTCGGCGAGCAGCGCCTTCACGGTGAGCACGGCACTGCCGAGGTCCGCGAGGACGGCGACCCCGGCACCTCGGTCCACCGAGGCGGCAGCGGCGGCGATCAGCTCCGCGCTCGTCCCCAGCCCACCCCCCTCCGTGCCGCCCGCCGGAGCGACGGGCACGGCGGTCCCGCCCCCCGCGAGGTCCCGCGCCAACTCGGCGACCGAGGCCGCGACCTGCGCGCTGTGCGACACGAGCACGATCCCGACCGGCCTGTCGTCACTCACCGGCGGCCTCCGCGAGGCCCGCGACCAGCAGTGCCGCCGAGGTGGCGCCCGGATCCTGGTGCCCGATGCTGCGCTCGCCCAGATAGCTCGCCCGGCCCTTGCGGGCCTGAAGGGGCGTCGTGGCGAGGGCGCCCTGCTCGGCGGCGGTCCGCGCCGCGCCGAACCCGTCGCCCAGGGCGTCCACGGCGGGCACCAGCGCGTCGATCATGGTCTTGTCGCCCGGCGCGGCCCCGCCGAGCTGCATCACCGCGTCCACTCCCGCGCGCAACGCCTCCGCCAACTGCTCCTCGCTCACCTCGGCCGCCTCCCCGAGCGCCTTCCCGGTACGCCGCAGCAGCGTGCCGTACAGGGGTCCCGACGCCCCGCCGACGGTGGAGATGAGCCGGCGTCCGGCGAGGACGAGGACGGCACCGGGCGTCGCGGGCGCCTCCTCCTTCAGGGCGGCGCTCACGGAAGTGAAGCCCCGCTGGAGGTTGCTGCCGTGGTCGGCGTCCCCGATGGGCGAGTCGAGGGCGGTGAGCCGCTCCGCCTCACGGTCGACGGACGCGGCGGTCACCGCCATCCAGCGGCGGAAGAAATCGGCGTCGAGCACAGGAACTCCTTGCCTGGTAGATACGTCGGGCGCGGTGCGTACGCCCCCGCGTCACATGCCCCACCGCAGCCCGGGCGTCTTCACCGGCGCGTCCCACAACCGCAACAGCTCCTCGTCGATCTGGCACAGGGTCACCGAGGCACCGGCCATGTCGAGCGACGTCACGTAGTTGCCGACGAGCGTACGGGCGACGGCCACCCCCCGCTCGGCCAGCACCCGCTGCACCTCGGCGTTGAAGCCGTACAGCTCCAGCAGCGGCGTCCCACCCATGCCGTTGACCAGCACGAGGACGGGGTTGCGCGGCGACATGTCCTCCAGGATGGCGTGCACCGCGAAGTCCGCGATCTCGCCGGACGTCATCATGGCCCGCCGCTCCCGCCCCGGCTCGCCGTGGATGCCGATGCCCAGCTCCAGCTCACCGGGGGGCAGGTCGAAGGTCGGGCTGCCCTTGGCGGGCGTCGTGCACGCGCTGAGCGCGACCCCGAAACTGCGCGCGTTCTCGTTGACCTGTCGAGCGATCGCCTCGACCTGCTCCAGGGGCTGCCCCTCCTCGGCCGCGGCCCCCGCGATCTTCTCCACGAACAGCGTCGCGCCGGTACCGCGGCGCCCGGCGGTGTACAGACTGTCGGTCACGGCGACGTCGTCGTTCACCAGCACCTTCGCGATCCGGATGCCCTCGTCCTCGGCGAGCTCGGCGGCCATGTCGAAGTTGAGGACGTCGCCGGTGTAGTTCTTCACGACGAACAGCACCCCCGCGCCGCTGTCGACGGCGGCCGCGGCCCGCGCCATCTGATCGGGCACGGGAGAGGTGAAGACCTCCCCCGGACAGGCCGCCGAGAGCATCCCGGGCCCCACGAATCCGCCGTGCAGCGGCTCGTGCCCGGACCCGCCCCCCGACACCAGCCCCACCTTCCCGGCCACCGGGGCGTCCCGCCGCACGATCACCCGGTTCTCGACGTCGACGGTCAGCTCGGGATGAGCGGCGGCCATACCGCGCAGGGCGTCCGCGACCACGGATTCCGGGACGTTGATGAGCATCCTCATGGGTACCTCCTGGTGAGACTGGCGTCAGGCGGGGCCCGACGCGCCGGTCGAAGGATCACAAGCCGCTCTCGGAAGTATCGACGCTGATCGAGCGCGGGTCACCTGTGCGGACGCCGACGGGGGCCTTCTCCGGGCTGCCGGAGGCCGCGCGTGCACGGCGTGGGAGCGACCCGCACCGTGCATCACCCCAGGCCGGGGCCCTCGACCGGGTGAACGTGGCCCATGGGGGTGAACATTCCCCGCCCCTCGGACGAAGCACGTCGACGCCGCATTACTTATGACGTTTTTTTCGTCAGATTTGCTGAGCACACCATCTCAGGGAATTGGAGGAAGAGGTGCGCTCACTCACTTCCCGCAACCGTTGGGTCGCCCGAAGTTCACTGGCTCTGGCGGCGACGCTGAGCCTTCTCCCGGTGACCACGGCGCACGGACAGGAGAACCGACCGGAGGCCAAGGCCGCGACTCCGGTCAAGCAATACGGAAAGATCCGCGTCTGCGGTACGCAGCTGTGTTCCGAATCCGGCAAACCGGTTCAGCTGCGAGGCCTGAGTTCGCACGGTACCCAGTGGTTCGCCCACTGCCTGAGCGACCGCGCCATGGACGTCCTGGCGAACGACTGGAAGGCGAGCGTCGTACGCGTCGCGACGTACGCCCGTCAGGGCGGGTACGAGACGAATCCGAAGAAGTACACCGACCTGGTGCACCGGCTGATCGAGCGGGCGAGCGCCCGCGGCATGTACGTCATCGTCGACTGGCACATGGTCAACCCCGGCGACCCGAACAAGGACTTCGAGAACGCGAAGAAGTTCTTCAAGGAGATCGCCGGGCGGCACAAGCAGCGGAACAACGTGATCTACGAGATCGCCAACGAGCCCCACGGCGTGAACTGGCCGACCATCAAGAGGTACTCGGAGAAGATCATCCCGGTGATCCGCTCCCAGGATCCCGACAGCGTGGTCCTCGTCCCGACACCCGGCTGGGCCACGTTCAGCGCGTCCGAGGGCTCCAACGAGCGGACGGTCGTCAACAACCCCGTCGCCGCGAAGAACATCATGTACACCTTCCACTTCTACGCGCGCGTGGCGGCGGAGGGATACATGCAGATCCTGGACCGTGCCTCGGCCAGACTCCCGGTGTTCGTCACCGAGTGGGGCATCGCGTCGTGGACGGGATACGGCAGCGACTTCCCCACGGCCCAGAAGTGGGTCGACCTGATGGCCAGGAAGAAGATCAGCTGGACGAACTGGAGCCTCTCCGACGACGACCGGGAACACTCGGTGTTCAAGAAGGGCACCTGCCGCACCGGCAACTTCGCCGCCGCCGACGCTCTCACCCGGAGCGGGGCCTGGATCCGTGCACGGATCAGGGGCTGAGGCCGTGCACACCGTCATGCCCTCCCGGAGGACCACGATCCGCGCCGGGGCAGCCGTGGCCGCCGCGGCCGGACTGCTGGTCCCGCTGACGGCGACCGGGAACGCGGCGCAGGTCCCGTCCGCTTCCGCCGCCATGGCGCCCTCAGGGATCAGGACCATTTCCTCCGGGTGGAACAACCCCTGGGGTGTGAGCTGGCTGCCGGACGGTTCGGCGCTGATCAACGAACGGGACTCGCGCAAGATCTTCAAGGTCACCCGGTCCGGTGCCAGAACCCAGGTCCCCACCGATGTCACCGCTTTCCGCAGCGGGGACTCGCTGCTGGGGATCGCGGTCTCACCCGACTGGCGACAGGACCACCACGTCTTCGTCTACCACGGGGCCAAGGACGGCATCCGGGTCGCCCGGATGACCTACGACGGTGCGAGGCTCACCGGCTACAAGAAACTCGTCACCGGCATCAAGAGAGGCCTGCACAACGGCGGCCGTATCAAGTTCGGCCCCGACGGCTTCCTCTACGTCACCACCGGGGACGCCGACAAGGCCGGTGACGCGCAGGACAGGAACTCCCTCAACGGCAAGATCCTGCGCATGACCAAGGACGGCAGGCCGGCGCCGGGCAACCCCTTCGGCACGCTCGTCTACTCCTACGGCCACCGCAACCCCGAAGGCATCGCCTGGGACGCGCAGGGCCGCCTGTGGGAGACCGAGATCGGCAACAGCACGTACGACGAGCTGAACCGCATCAGGCCCGGCGGGAACTACGGCTGGCCCGCCTGCGAGGGGACCTGCGCCAAAGCCGGCCTGACCGACCCCGAGCGCAAGTGGCATCCCGCCGATGCCGTGCCGAGCGGCCTGGCCCACGCCGACGGCGCCCTGTACGCCGCCGCGCTGAGAGGACAGCGGCTGTGGCGCGTCCCGGTCGCCGGCCTCCACGCCGGCACTCCGGTCGCGTACTACACCAAGGGCTTCGGCCGGCTGCGGGACGTCGTGAAGGTCCCGGGCAGGAACGCCCTGTGGATCACCACCGACAAGGCGGGCAAGAACGCGGACAGGGTGCTCCAGGTCGAGCTCAAGTGACCAGAGGCGCCAGGTAGCCGTCGTTCGAGCAAAAGGAGAGAGGTCCTCAGAGCCCCCGCCCGGGCTCTGAGGACCTCTTTGCGTTTCACAGTCCCCCGAGATTCTCCGCGGGCTCCAGCACCTTTCTCCGCGCGGCGGCGGGCACGCGGGCCGCGGCGGTCTCCCGTGGCGGGACGAGGACCCGGCCGACGATCGCGGCGTAGAACAGGCCGGAGGCCAGCACCAGGCTGAAGTCCGGCGGGTACAGGGTCAGCGTGCGCCAGGTCGCGGCGCTCACCCACACGAGTGCCGTTCCGCCGTTCCAGACCCAGACACCGATCCAGAAGCGCCTGTTCGTGCTCCTGCCCGCGGACGCCGAGCCGGTCGGCCGCCAGGACTGGCGCCTGCCGCGCACGATGTCCCAGATGGCGAACAGGTGCGCCCAGCCGTACATCAGGCGCACGGCCCATGCGTCGAGCCGATAGGCGCATCTGTGCCACAACGGGAAGATCAGCACCGTGTAGACGACGCTGGGAAGGACCAGCAGCAGGTACTCGACCTTCAGCTTCTCCGGCATGGCCACCAGCAGGACGATCGGCACCAGCGGCGCCACGAAGGTGAACAGTGCCGTGTGGAGGTAGTAGAAGAAGCCCGAGATGTAGCAGAGCCGGGTGGTCAGCCTGAGCTTCGTGTCCCAGAACTTCTTGCTTCCCAGCAGGCTCATGGAGCCCGAGCACCAGCGGTACTGCTGGTGGTAGAACGCGTTCACGTTGTCGGGACAGTTGCCGGTGGCGAGCGGGATCGGCACATAGCGCAGGGACCAGCCCAGACGCCGCAGGTCGAAGCCCGTGTGCACGTCCTCGGAGTGCTCGATCAGCGTGGTACCGCCGTTGGCCTCCAGAGCCGTCCGCCGGTACACGGCGCAGCTCCCCACACAGATGGCGCCACCATGGCGCTGACGGGAAACCTGGACCGCCCGGTAGAAGAGCTCCTGGACGGAACCCGCACCGCGCTCGATCCAGGTCTGGCGGCCGAGCACGCGGAAGTACTGCGGAGACTGGACGATGCCGATCTCCGGGTCACGCTCCATGTACGGCAGCAGTTCCTCCAGCAGATCCGCCCGGGGGGCGAAGTCGGCGTCGAGGATGAGGATGTACTCCTCGTCGGAGATGCTCAGCCCGTAGTGCAGGTTGCCGGCCTTCTTGAACCAGCCCCGGTTGGGCCGGGTCCCGTAGACGAAGCCGAACCTCTCGGCCAGCGCGGCGAGTTCCGGGTTGGCGGAGTCGTCGAGTACGTACGGGGTGGCCCTGCCGGGGTAGCGGTCGGCGAGCCGGCGCACATGCGTCCAGGTGTTCTCCAGTACGTCGACCGGTTCGCCGCACACCGGCAGGAAGACCGCGACCGTCGGGTACACCGGCGGACGCCAGCCCTGGACCAGTTGGCGATGGGCCTTCAGATCGAAGTCGGCCGTGAAGGCGTTCACTCGCATCGAGGTGACGTAGTAGACAACGGTGAAGACCAGGCACGGCAACAGGACGATCAGCCACGGCGAGGACTGGACCAGCTTGAACTGGCTGAAGACAAGACAGCTCATGCTGATGAGCGAGGCGGCCGTGAGTACCCAGAGGTGACGTCTGACGTAGGAGTACTTCTCCTTGTCGTCCGGAGGCTCGGGGAGTACGCAGCCGGAGGTCTGCCCGGACCGGGGGACTATCCGCTGCGCGGTCGACGACCGGATCTCCGTCACGACGGCGTCAGGGGAATCAAGGCTCATGTGGTGCTCCTCGAAGGTGGAGTGGTCACCTCCAAGCCCTAGCCAGCCCAGGCGTGACCTGCGCATTCGGCTGGGCCGATTGCTGCATGGGTCGCTCGAAGGAAGGATTCGGCGAAGTGGCACCCACCCAAGAGCGCGGGGAACTGTCCGGGCCACGGCCCGCCTCGCAGCGGGCCTTTCACGCTCTGTCAGCGGGAGTTGGGGGAGCCGGGCGGCAGCGCTTCCCTCTGCCGCCCTCCCGGCGAGCGCGTCTCGAGGAGCCGCAGACGCATCGCTCGGCGGGCCGGCCACCACGACGGTCCCGCGCGTCCTCGTGGCTGCGGAGACATGAGGGCTGAACGGCCGCTGCCGTTCGCCCGTATCCCCTGTCGTAGTCGTACGCCTGGCCGCCCCGCGCGGGCAGGCGCCCTGGACCGGACACGGAGAGGCACGTGCCACAGCAGTCGCAGCGAGGACGCATCGGCCGGACCCTGCCCACCGCCCGCCGGATACGCGGCGCCGCGCTCGTCGCGAGCCTGGCCCTGCTGCCCCTGGTCACGGCGTGCAGCGGCGGTGAGGAAGACGCCGCGCTGAACAGCGATCCGGCGAAGATCTCCGCCGCCCCCGCGGCCGGTGTCGTGGCACCGGCGAAGGTCGAGGTGATCGCCGGTCTGACGGGCTGCAAGCCCAAGATCCGGATCGACGCGGACGAACTGCGCCAGGGCCTGTGTCACACGGAGAAGATCGACTACCTCATCACCACCTTCCCCGAGGAGAAGTACAAGCAGGCCTGGCTGGACTCCGCCGCCGTCTACGGGGGCAAGTACCTGGTCGGCTCCCGATGGATCGTCAGCGCGAAGGAGCCGGAGATGCTGGAGCAGTTCCGCGCCAAGCTCGGCGGGACGATCCAGCAACTGCGGGGCATCGGCCCGACCCCGGCCCCGGGCGCGTCCTGACACCGGCTGGAAGCCGGACCACGCCCCGATGACGCTGCGGAAGTGCCGCCGGCCGGAGAGTGGGCACTCTAGTCAACTTTGACTAGAGTGGAGTCCATGGGCGAGAAGACGATTCCGATCCTGCCGTGCCGGACCCTCCAGCCAGTGCTCGACTTCTACACCGCGCTCGGGTTCGAGGTGACCCTCCAGCAGCGGAGCCCCAACCCCTACGCCGTGGTGGAGCGGGGCGGCATCGAGCTCCAGTTCTTCGGGACGAAGCGGTACGAGCCGGCCGAGTCGATGAGCACGTGCTACGTCCTGACCGAGGACGTCGACGGGCTGTACGAGGCGTTCCGGGCCGGGCTCAAGGCCGTCTACGGGAGGATCCCGACCCGGGGGCTGCCGCGCATCGGAGCGCTGAAGGACATGCCGTACGGCGTCCGGCAGTTCCTCATGACCGATCCCGGCGGCAACTGCGTACGTGTGGGGCAGCGGACGAGCGAGGACCTGCACCACCGGCCCGCACCCGAGGAGACCTTCGCGAAGGCCCTGCACCACGCCTCCCTCCTCGCGGACTCGAAGGAGGACCCGGCCGCCGCCGCGAAGGTCGTCGACCGCGTCCTGAGCCTGGCGGACGAGAGCCCGACGCGCGTGCAACTGCTTCAGCTCCTCGTGCTGCGGGCGGATGTCGCCGAGCGCCTCGGTGACGAGGAGACGGCTGCCTCCGCGCTCGCGCGGGCCGCGGCGGTCCCCCTCACCCCCGAGGAGCGGGAGGCGGCCCGGGACGCCCTCCTGCGCCTGGAGGACGTACGGGACAGGGCCCGGCGGTGAACCCGCAGCCCGGGCGCGGACGCAGGCCGGCGCCGTGCGGTCCCGGGGCCTCGACGCGGCACTCCCCGAAGAGACGTCGGGCTCCCGCACGCAACCCTGAAGGGCGCTGACCCCTCCTACCAGTCGACCGGACCGGGGAACTCGGAGAGGAGTGCCTGATGGCGCGTCAGCTGTCCCGCCGTAGGTTCATGGTGTACTCGCTGGCGGCGTCCACCCTGACCGTCGCGGCCCCCCTCGGCTGCGACACATCGTCCGCGGAAGGCGCCGAGGCTGCCCGGAGACCGTCCGACGTCCTGGTGAGCGGCACCGACGAGGAGATGCTCGTCCTCGAAGTCACCGAAGCCAACAGGGTCGTCGTACGGCTGCCGCGCGTCGAGGTCGGACAGGGGGTCACCACCGCGGTCGCGATGCTGATCGCCGAGGAGCTGGACGCCCGGCTCGCCGATGTCGACATCCCCCTGGCCGACGCCCGCACCCAGGGCAACCAGTTCACCGGCGGTTCGAGTTCGGTCCGTTCGCTGTACGGTCCGGCCCGCGAGCTGGCCGCCATGGCACGCGCCAAGCTGGTGACCGCGGCCGCCCGGCGCTGGCGTCTGCCCGCGTGGACCCTGCGCACCAGGGACACGAGGGTGTTCGCGCCGGACGGGCGCACGGCCACCTTCGGTTCACTGACGGCGAGCGCCGCCCGGATCGACCGGCCGGCCGTGTCGACCAGGCCCAAGCCGGCGTCCCGGCACCGGGTCATCGGGCGGCCGACGACCAGGATCGACGCCCGGGACATCGTCACCGGCAAGGCGAAGTACGCCGGGGATCTGACGGTCGCGGGGGCGAAGCCGACCGTGGTGGCGCGGCCGCCGACGCTCGGGGGCAGGGCCGTGTCCGTCGACGACCGGGCGGCCCGCGCGATGCCGGGCGTCCACGCCGTCGTCAAGGTCGCCGGCGGGGTCGCCGTGGTGGCGGAGTCCTTCCACCACGCGTTCAAGGCCCGGGACGCCCTGAGGATCACCTGGGCGCCGGGCCCACTGGCGTCGCTGTCCGACACCGCGATCCGCTCGCGACTGCGGGCCGCCGTCCCCGCGCCGACCGCCCCGCCGCCCGGATCGACGCAGGTGGAGGGCGAGTTCGAGTTCGCCTTTGTCAGCCACGCGCCGATGGAGGTGCTGACCGCGGTGGCGGACGTCCGGGCCGATCGTGCCGAGATCTGGTTCTCCTCCCAGACGCCGATGGACGCGCGGGACAGCATCGCCTCGGCGGTCGGGCTGCCCCCGTCGAAGGTGCGGGTCCATGTCGTGCGCGGCGGCGGCTCCTTCGGCCGGCGGCTGAACCACGACGCCGCGCTCGAGGCGGCCCTCATCTCGAAGGCGGCGCGCCGGCCGGTCAAGCTGATGTGGAGCCGCGCCGACGACATCCGGCACGGCAGGATGCGCCCGGCCGGCCACCACCGCATCCGCGCCAGCCACGCCCGGAGCAGGGTGGTCGCCTTCACCCACATGACCGCCTCCGTGAGCGAGTCGTACGAGGCGCGGGGACTGTCCGCCCAGGGCGGGGCGGCGTCAGCCGCACGCGCCGTCGCCGCCCCGCTGCCCAGCGACAGCGGGCTGTACAACTTCGGCCGCGTCTCCGGCGACTCGGGCTCGGTCGAGCTGGCGATGCCCCTCGGCGCCTGGCGGTCGGTGGACTCCGGGACGATGCGGACCGCCGAGGAGATCATCGTCGACGAGGTGGCCCGCAGCCTGCGCCAGGACCCCGTCGCCTTCCGGCGCACCACGCTCAGGAACAAGGCCGTCAGAGCCGTGCTCGACAAGGCCGCGGCCGCCGGAGACTGGGGCCGGAAACTGCCTGCGGGGCAGGCGCAGGGCGTCGCCGTCCACGAGGAGTACGGCTCCTGTGTGGCCTGCCTGGTCGAGATCGACGCCACCGACCCGAAGAACCCACGGGTGACGAAGGTGGTGATGGCGGCCGACGTCGGTACCGCCGTCAACCCGCGCGGACTCGAGGCCCAGCTCATGGGCACCGCGATCGACGGCATCTCCACCGTCCTGCAGGCCGGTCTCCACATCGACCGGGGCGCCGTCCGCGAGAGCAGCTACGCCGACTTCCGCTACGCCCGGCAGCGACACGCTCCCCTGCACTTCGAGGCGCACATCATGCCCTCCCGACGGGACCCGGGCGGGGCGGGCGAACTCGGCGTCCCGGCCGCGGCCGGCGCCGTCGCCAACGCCTACGCCCGGGCCACCGGTACCAAGCCCCGCCGCTTCCCCCTCGACTTCTGAGACCTCGGCCTCTGTGGCCTCCACTTCAGCGACCTCAGCGACCTCCACTTCAGTGACCTCGACTTCTGTCACCGCGACTTCTGAGAAGGTGCCGATGCCCTCCTACTCCTTCGTCCTCAACGGCAGACAGGTCACCGTCGAGGCACCGGCCGACATGCCCCTGCTGTGGGCGCTGCGGGACCTGCTGCACGTCACCGGACCCAAGTACGGCTGCGGTGTGGGCGTCTGCCGCGCCTGCACGAGTCATCTCGACGGCGAGGAGATCCAGCCCTGTGTCGTTCCGGTCGCGGACTGCGCCGACCGCGAGATCACCACGATCGAAGGCCTGGCCGACGGCGACACGCTGCACCCGGTCCAGCAGGCCTGGCTCGACTGCGACGTCGCGCAGTGCGGCTTCTGCCAGCCGGGCCAGATCATGGCCGCGGTGGCCCTGCTGAAGAGGACGGACCGACCGACCGACGCCGACATCGACCGCATCGAGAACGTGTGCCGCTGCGGTACGTACTCCCGGATCCGCGAAGCGATCAAGAAGGCCTCGGGCAACGGGTGACGTCCGCGGCGGCAGCCGATGCCGAGTCGGAGGCCGGGGCGCGGCCGACGGCTCAGACCAGCGGCCACAGACAGGCCGTGAGCCCGAAACCCGTCAGCCCCATGGCGGTGGTCAGGACGGTCCACGTCCGCAGGCCGGCCGGGACGTCGAGGCCGGCGAGTCTGGTGAACATCCAGTAGCCCGCGTCGTTGACGTGCGAGACGGCCAGGCCGCCCGCGCCCATCGCCAGCGCCACCAGCGACAGCTGACCGGTCGACAGCTCGGCGCGTTGCAACAGCGGGGTGAGGATGCCGGCGCCGGTGATCAGCGCCACGGTCGTCGAGCCCAGGGCGGCGCGCAGCGCCAGCGCCGTCACGAAGGCCAGGGCCAGGGCGGACAGCCCGCTCCGCTCCAGCACGCCGGCCACCGCGTCGCCGACGCCGCCGGCGATCAGCACCTTGCCGAAGACACCGCCCGCGCCGGCCACCAGGATCACCATCGCGACGGACGGCAGCGCCGAACCCATCACCTCGGCGAGGCGCGTACGGCTCCAGCCGCGCCGGACGCCCAGGAAGTACGCGCACAGGGCGACGTCGATCAGCAGGGCCACCATCGGCGCGCCGAGGACCGTGAGGACGGCGCGGAGCGGGGAGCCGTCGGCGAGCAGGTTCTGGCCGAGGGTGCCCAGCAGGATCAGCAGGATCGGGGTGACGATCAGCGTCAGCACCATGCCGGGCGACGGCGGCCGGATCCCGGTGGCCGCGGCGGCCGGTCTGGCGAGGACGGCGGTGCCGTGACCGTCGCCGACCGCAGAGGGCGACGAGGCCAGGACTGACGTGGTGAGGTCCGGCGCGGTGCGGTCCGGCGCGGCGTCACCGGCGCCTGTCGTGCCGCTGTCCCGGCCGCCCGGGCCCGGCTCCCGGTCGCCGTACACCTCGGCGTGGACCGCCGGGTCCATCGGGTACGCGCGGCGCGTGAGGCGGCGCGCCATGAGGTGGCCCAGCAGGACGACGACCGCGGTGAGCGGGATGCCCATCAGCAGTACGAGCCCCTGGTCGGCGCCGATCGCCTCGACGGCGGCCACCGCGCCGGGGTGCGGCGGCAGGAAGGCGTGCACGGTGAGCATCGCGGCGCCCATCGGCAGCGCGTACACCAGCAGCGGCCTGCGGGCGGCGCGGGCCACGCCGTACGCGATGGGCATGAGGATGATCAGCCCGACCTCGAAGAACACCGGGATGCCGATGACGAATCCGGCGACCGTCAGCGCCAGCGGGGTGTGCCGGCCGCCGAACCGGTCGATGAGGGCGTGCGCGAACGCGTGGGCGCCCCCGGAGAGCTCGATGATCCGGCCGATCATCGCGCCCAGGGCGATGATGGTGGCGATGTGGCCCAGGGTGGCGCCCATGCCCTCCTCGACGGTCCTGACCACATCGGCCGCCGGTACGCCCCCGGCAAGCGCCACGCCGACGCTGACGACGACGAGGGCGACGAAGGGCTGGACCTTGGCCTTGAGGATGAGCAGCAGCAGGGCCGCGACACCGGCGACCGCGATGACCAGGAGCGCGTCGTCGCTCATCCTCGCCCTCCCGCCGACTGCTCCGGGCACGGCGTGCGCCCATCGGCGGCTGTGTCGTGGACGACTGCGGTACGGGGACGGGGAGACATCTGTGTCCTCCTGAGGGCACGCCGGGCGGGGACGGGAATCCGGGCGCCGAGAGCGCCCGTGTTCACCGTGGAGTCAGCGTGCCGAGCCGGACGCAGGACCATCGACGTCCGGCATCGGATGTCACTCGGTCGGGGCAAGCGGCCGATGAGGACGGCCCTGGCCCGCCGCCCGTCGAGGAAGGCGTCCAGGACGGCGTCGCCGAGGCCGCCCTCCTCGTGGTGGTACTCCACCGTCACCAGGCACCCGGTCTCCTCGGCGGCCCGCCGCAGCGTGGCCCGGTCGACGGGCTTCACCGAGTACAGGTCGATGACCCGCGCCGCGATCCCTTCGCCGTCGAGGGCCTCGGCGGCCTTCGCGCCTCGTACGGGGGTGGAGGTCGCCCCGGCACACGACCACCGCGAGGCCGCGTCCTGTCCCGTACGCCGGCCCGGCCCGCGGCTCCACCCTGCGGCTCGATCAGGAACGCGGCTCGATCAGGAACGCGGCTCGATCAGCAACGCGGCCCCTCTCCTACACCTCCGGCGCGTCCACGCCCTCCCCGGCAGCAGCGGGCTTGGGGTGGAAGACCGAGTGGTAGCTCTCCGGCGGCGCCAGATACGCCGCCGGCAGTCCGCCCGTGTCGATGACGATCTGGTCGACGGCGATCGCGGGGTCGACCATGAAGAGCCGCAGGACGTGCTCGCCCGGTTCGGTGACGGTCACCGTCGCGGTCAGTTTCTCGACGCCCTCCTCCACGTTGCGGGCCCAGGCGTCACCCCGGTTGCCGGTGGCGACGGCCTGTCCGGACAGGACGGTGACCGGCTGGTCGTCGAGCGCGAGTGCCAGGCGGCGGTGACCGCGTTCGTCGAGGGAGGGCAACCGGAAGACGGTGACGGGGAAGGTCCCCGCGCCGGTGAAGCGCACCCGGTACCTCAACTCAGGTGCCCGCGTCGCGAAGTCGCCGGTCACCGGGGCCGCCGTCGACGGCACCGCCTCCACGGCGGCCGTACGACGGCCCAGCCCGCGCACGGTCCGCCAGCGGGCCCCGCCACGCGCCACGCGGCGGTCGGTGTGCACGGCGTCGATCGACACGTACCCGTGCGCCTCGACGAACCCGCGCGCCCGCCGGCGTGCCCGCTCCCCGTCGTTGCGCACCCGCAGCGGCACCTCGAACCGCTGCCCGGCCCCGCTGACGGTGACCGTCGCGTCCCACACCCCCTCGGGCACGCGCGCCCAGTCGATCCCCACCCACAGCCGTCTCTGCTCGGTCAGGGAGCCGCCGGCCGCGCTCAGCACGACCCAGCGGCGGTCTGCCTCCGCGGCCCAGTCCAACGGCAGGAAACCGGTGTTGAAGACGTCCACGAAGCGACGGTCGCGGGTGGAGGACGAGAACGACAGCGGGCGTGCCGTACCGGTCTCGTTGCCCTCGGCCGCCACTCCCAGCCCGGACGTCTCCTGCCGGGGGAGCCGGGTCACGGCCGGGCGGCCCGGCGCCTTGGGGATCTGCGAGGGGTACGGGTTGACGATCCCGTCCCATTTCCCGCCCGCCACCTGGGTGTTGTACCGCTGCGTGATCGCCACCTCCTCGGCGTGCGCGGCATGGGCCAGGTCCGCGAAACGGTTCGTGCCCGCGCCCCGCCCCTGACGCACGGCGACCGCGTTGCGGTCCGCCCAGTAGTACTTCAGGTTCATCAGGTAGGCACCGTGCACCGGGTACTCGACCAGCTCGAAGAAGGCGTCCCGATACGCCTCCGGCAACCTGGCCGCCACGGCCCGCGCCCGCTCCAGCAACCGGTCGTAGGCGGCCAGCCGGCGCCCCGCCTCGTCGCCGTGGTGGACGACGGAGAAGATCCCGCGGTCGATGAACTCCGGGCGTCTCTCCGCCGCCAGCCGGTAGTACTCCGTGCGGATCCCGGCGATCTCCCGGGCGTGGCGGCGCCCGAACTGCCGCCCGGCCCACTCGGCCAGGAAGCCCTCGACGTCGTCGGCGTGCCGGCGGCCCACGTCCCAGGCCATGTCCATGCAGAAGGACAGCCCGGTCTCGATCGACTTGACGTCCCCCACGTTGAAGATCCACATACGGTCGGCGCCGTGCTCGTACACCCGCCGCAACTCCTGCCGGATCTTCGCCAGTTGGGTGGTGTCCAGCCACAGGTAGCTGCGGGGCCGGCCCCAGTAGGAGAGGTGGTAGTAGATGCCGTTGCCGCCCGGCCGGGCGCGTTCCGCCGCGTCGGGCAGCTGGCGCATGTTGCCGTGGTTGTCGTCGGGCCAGATCAGCGTCACGTCGTCGGGCACCCGGACGCCCGCGTTGTACAGCTCCAGGACCTCCTTGTACGGGATGAAGATCTGCGGCTCGGCGGCGGCACCGACCTCCTCGGCCAGGATCCGCCGCTGGTCGGCGATGATGTCGTTCATCACCGCGACCTTCTCGGGGATCGTCGTGGCGTGCTTCGTCTCCAGCGCGCTGTCGTGCAACCCGCGCATGCCGAGGGTCCAACTGCTCTCGTAGGCCGCGTTCTCGCGGGCCCGGGCTCTCCAGTAGTCGGAGATGACCGCGGGGTTCACCGTGTAGTCGTACACCGGCAGAGTCCCGTCCGCCCCGCGGTGTTCCTCCGCCCAGGGCGCCCACTCGTGGACTCCGTTGCGCAGCAGGGCCTCGGGGTGGCTGGAGCCGACGACGATGCCGTAGCGGTCGGCCAGTTCGGGGTTCTCGCGGTGCTTGTTGAAGAAGTCGGAGTACGGATGCATGGCCGGCCACAGGTAGTTGGCCTTCAGCCGCAGCAGCAGCTCGAAGATCCGCTCGTACGTCCTCGGGCCGATGTTCTTGTCCGGCTCCTGGGTGCGGTGGGACCAGGTGGTCAGGTTCTGCTCGTCGTTGATGAAGACGCCCCGGTAGCGGACGGACGGCTCGTACCGCTTGAGGGGCCCGGCCGGCACCGTGACGGTGTCGCGGTGTTCGACCGGGACGTCGGCCCACCAGTACCAGGGGGAGACCCCGATCCGCTCGGAGGTGTCGTAGACGCCGTAGACCGTGCCGCGCCGGTCGCTGCCCGCGATCACCAGGGCCCGGTCCACGCCGGGCAGCGGACGGTCCACGACCTGGGTCACCGACGCCTCCCAGCGGCCCTTCACCCGTGAGACGTCCAGGCGCCCCTGCGCGACGAGCCGGTCGACGACCGGGCTCGCGCCGATGGTGCCCACCACGACCAGTCCGGCGGCCCGCTCCGGCAGTGTGTGCCGCAGCGCCGGCCGGACCCCGCCGACGCGTTCGACGTCCGCCCGCAGATCGCCGGCCGCCCGGATCACCGCGGCGTCGTCGGCCGCGTCCACGAACACGTCGACCGCGACGCCGCCGCGTACCAGCGGGAACTCCGGCCGGTCCGCAGCGGCGGCGGGGGCGGCGGCCGAGGGAAGGACGCCGGGGACCAGCGGGGTCAACCCGGCGGCCGTCATCCCTCTCAGGAACGCCTTGCGGGTCCACCACTGCGACGGGTCCTGGGGTGCGATGGGGGGCACAGTCGCTTCCTTTCCCTGCGTCGGCAGGTGGATGGCATGGGCATGCTAGAAAGCGCTTTCCCCCGCACCTTAGGGCGGCGGCGACGGTGGCGTCCAGAACCGTGCACTCAGTAGGCTCCGAGGCATGCGGATCTCCGTCTCCTCCGACATGGACGAACCCGTGGCCCGTGCCCTCGTCGCGGAGCTGCGCGGTCGTGGGCACGACGTCGTGACGCACGGCGCGCTGCACCCCGGCGCCGACCCGCAGTGGGCGGTGTGCTCGGAGGCGGCGGCCCGGGACGTGGCCGAGGGCACCTCGGAGCAGGCGGTGGTGTGCTGCTGGACCGGCACGGGCGCGTCGATCGCCGCGAACAAGGTGCCCGGTGTCCGCGCGGCCCTGTGCGCCGACGCCTACACGGCCGACGGCGCCCGCCGCTGGAACGACGCCAACGTCCTCGCCCTCAGCCTGCGCCTGACCTCCGAGCCGCTGCTCAAGGAGATCCTCGACGCCTGGTTCTCGGGCGAGGCCGGCGAGGACGCCGAGGACCGGCAGAACGTACGGCACATCGAACGGCTCGACCAGGGCCGGACGGTTTCCTGACGGCTCACGACGGTCTCCTGAGAGCGTTCGTGAGAGGTTCCGGCCGGGCGCCCGTGAGCCCGCACGGCGTTTTCCGCTCCGCCGGATGGGCCGATCGGCCCTGGCGGGTACCCGGCGGCCGGGAGAGGGTGGGGAGGTACGGACCGGCATGCACCTCCCGCAGAACCCGAACCGGAAGGGAACCCGAGATGTCCGTCGACACCCGGCAGGCGTCCGCCCGGCTCACCGACGACGAGCTGAGGACGCTCGACGCCCACTGGCGCGCCGCGAACTACCTGTCCGTCGGCCAGATCTACCTCATGGCCAACCCCCTGCTCACCGAGCCACTCCGCCCGGAACACGTCAAACCGCGGCTGCTCGGCCACTGGGGCACCTCGCCCGGACTCAACCTGGTGTACACCCACCTCAACCGCGTCATCCGGACCCGTGATCTGAACGCCCTGTGCATCTGGGGCCCCGGCCACGGCGGCCCCGCGGTGGTCGCCAACTCCTGGCTGGAGAACTCGTACACCGAGACCTACCCGGACGTCACCCGGGACGCGCCCGGCATGGCCCGCCTGTTCAAACAGTTCTCCTTCCCCGGCGGAGTCCCGAGCCACGTCGCCCCCGAGACACCCGGCTCGATCCACGAGGGCGGCGAACTCGGCTACTCCCTCTCCCACGCCTACGGCGCCGCCTACGACAACCCCGACCTGCTGGTCGCCTGCGTGATCGGGGACGGCGAGGCCGAGACCGGGCCGCTGGCCGCGTCCTGGCACTCGAACAAGTTCCTCGACCCCGTCCACGACGGCGCCGTCCTGCCGATCCTCCACCTCAACGGCTACAAGATCGCCAACCCGACGGTCCTCGCCCGCCTCCCCGAGCCCGAACTCGACGAACTCCTGCGCGGCTACGGCCACGACCCCGTCCATGTCACCGGCGACGACCCGGCCGCCGTCCACCGCGCGATGGCCGAGGCCATGGACACCGCCCTGGACCGCATCGCCGACCTCCAGCGCGCCGCCCGCGAGGACGGCACCGGCGAACGCCCCCGCTGGCCGGTGATCGTCCTGCGCACCCCGAAGGGCTGGACGGGCCCCGCCCAGGTCGACGGCCTGCCCGTGGAGGGCACCTGGCGTTCCCACCAGGTGCCGCTGGCCGCCGTGCGGGACAACCCCGAGCACCTGCGCCAGCTGGAGGCGTGGCTGCGCTCCTACCGGCCCGAGGAACTCTTCGACGAGCACGGCGCCCCGCGCCTCGACGTCCTGACCTGGATCCCCGACGGGACCCGCCGCCTCGGCGCCACCCCGCACGCCAACGGCGGACTCCTGCTGCGCGAACTCCCCGTGCCCGCCCTGGAGTCCTACGCCGTCGACGTGGACAAGCCCGGAGCCACCCTCCACGAACCCACCAGCGTCCTGGGCCGGTTGCTGGAGGACGTCATGCGCTCCACCGCCGAGCGGCGCGACTTCCGGCTCGTCGGCCCCGACGAGACCGCCTCCAACCGCCTCCAGGCCGTCTACGGCGCCAGCGGCAAGGCCTGGCAGGCGCAGACCCTCCAGGTCGACGAACACCTCGACCGGCACGGCCGGGTGATGGAGATCCTCTCCGAGCACACCTGCCAGGGCTGGCTGGAGGGCTATCTGCTGACCGGCCGGCACGGGCTGTTCTCCTGCTACGAGGCGTTCGTGCACATCGTCGACTCGATGGTCAACCAGCACATCAAGTGGCTGCGCGTCACCCGCCGCCTGCCCTGGCGCGCTCCCATCGCCTCCCTCAACTACCTGCTGACGTCGCACGTCTGGCGCCAGGACCACAACGGTTTCTCCCACCAGGACCCCGGCTTCGTCGACCACATCCTCAACAAGAGCCCGGAGGCGGTACGGGTCTATCTGCCGCCGGACGCCAACACCCTGCTGTCGGTGGCCGACCACGCCCTGCGCAGCCGCGACTACGTCAACGTGATCGTGGCCGGCAAGCAGCCCTGTTACGACTGGCTGACCCTGGACCAGGCCCGCGTCCACTGCGCGCGCGGCGCCGGCGTGTGGGAGTGGGCCGGCACCGAGGACGGCACCCGGGAACCCGACGTCGTCCTCGCCTGCGCGGGCGACGTCCCCACCCAGGAGGTGCTCGCGGCCGCCCAGCTGCTGCGCACTCACCTCCCGGAGCTCGCCGTCCGCGTCGTCAACGTCGTCGACATCGCCCGCCTGATGCCGAGCGGTGAACACCCGCACGGGATGAACGACTTCGAGTACGACGGCCTGTTCACCGCCGACAAGCCGGTCGTCTTCGCCTACCACGGCTACCCGTGGCTGATCCACCGCCTCGCCTACAGTCGCGCCGGCCACGCCCATCTGCACGTACGCGGCTACAAGGAGTTCGGCACGACCACCACGCCCTTCGACATGGTCGTCCGCAACGACCTCGACCGCTACCGCCTCGTCATGGACGTCATCGACCGCGTCCCCGGCCTCGCGGTGCGCGCGGCGTCCGTACGCCAGCGGATGGAGGACGTGCGGCTGCGCCACCACGACTGGATCCGCGTCCACGGCACCGACCTGCCCGAGGTCGCCGACTGGACCTGGGACGGCTGAACGGCCCTCGTCGCGGCCGCCGTTCACCGGCCGCGACGGGACGGGGCACGCTGCTTCGCTCCCATTCGGCGCATTTCCATGGCCCGCACGGGTGACAACTCGGATCAACGGTGAAGACGGACGCGGTGCCTGCGGAATTGCTCTCCGGGTGGATCTGGCACTCACAGACAAGGAGCAAGCGTGACATTTGAACTCAGGGCCCCGTGGCGTCTCGGCGTCCGGCCCAGGAGGTTCACTTGGACGGTCAGGGGTTTTTCGGCGGTGGCCGGATCCGTGATCGCCGGGGTTCTCATGGCCTCACCCGCGGCCGCCGGCGCGGCGACACCGGTCCCGCCGAACACGACGAACTCGGCGGCAGGCGCGGAAACAGGCGTCAAGGAGCTCAGTGCCCTCGACCTGAGGCAGGATCAGAGGATCGTGCGGGCCGTGGTGAGGGAGGACGGGACTCTCGTTGACGGGCAGAGCTTCGGTGCCGAGTCGGCGACCAGGGTCGAGAACCCCGTCGGCACCTACCAGGTCTGCTTCAAGGTGCCGATCACCAACGGCACCTACGTCGCGACCATCGGCCTCCCCGGCAACGTCAGCACGTCGGCACCCGGTGAGATCACCGTCGTGGGCCGCATCGGCACCAGCAACTGTCTGTACGTGCAGACCTTCGACTCGGCGGGGACGCCGGCGGACCGCAGCTTCCACGTGGCCGTGGTGTACTCCAAGAAGCGATGACGCCGGCCCACACCTGAGTCGGGCTTTGCAGGCCCGGGACGCACTCCCGGCGGCGCCGGCCGACCACACGCGTGCACACGTACGGACGTCGGCCGGCCCGTCGGCTCCCGCCACCGGCGGTCCCTGGGCGTTGCCGAGCCTCTGCCGTTTCCGGTCGTCCGGCCCGCCGAGGACACCCTTCGCTCGGATGAGGGCCGCCTCGACCCCGCCGAAGGCCGACCGGCCGGGCCTCGGGCAGGGCGCACGGACGGGGGCGGACGGCGCAGGGGAAGGGGCAGGGAGCCGTTGGGCGTGCGCCCTGGTACGGCCTCCCGCCCGACGCCTACAGTGTTCCGCCCAGCCCTGCGGCGCGGATCCGGCGGGGCGAGCCCCACCACTCCCGTGGTCACCGGTCGTCCCGGCCCGGCCCTCGCCCGGACCCGGCACGGCCCGCACACCGGCGCGGCTCCCAGGGCGACGGCTGCGACGACCACCCGCGCGACAGGCACCACCCCGTGACGCCGTTCGGGCCGAACAGCCGGGTGCCCGGTCCGGGCGCGTGTCAAGAGCCACTGGAGGCCGCTGTGTCCCGACCGTGCATCGCCCTGATAGCCGACCCCACGTCGCCCGAAGGCTGCCGGGAGTACCTCGCCGAGGCGGTGGAACTGCTCACCGGAACACCGCCCGTTCGGATCGACTCCCGCCACTTCGCGACCGGCGGGACCGGCCGCGGCGTCCGCGACGGAGGCCGCTTACGGCTCCAAGTCCCCGGAGAAGGACTGGACTTGGTGCCCGACATCGTCGTCCTCTACGAGATCCCGCCGCACCGCCGTCGCTCCCTCGCCGCCTTCCAGGACATCCTGGGACGCCACGACGTGGTCACTCTCGGCGCCGGCGCCGAGGCCTGGCGCACGGCGACGGAGAAGAACCTGACCGTCGAGCGCTTCCGCCGGGACGGCATCGCCCAGATGGAGACCGTCGTGCTGTCCCGGCCCTCCGCGCGCGAGGCCGCCGACGCCTTCGAGCGGCTCGGCCACGACACCTGGGCCCGCCCGGTCGTCGGCACCGGGGGCAACGACACCTTCCATGTCACCACCCCGGCCCAGCTGGAGGCCGCCACCGCCTACTACGCCAAGCACGGCACCGACTGGATGCTCTCCCGCGACGCGGGCAACGTCACCGCCGACGGCCTGCGCCACCAGTTCCGCGTCTTCGTCCTCGGCGGCCGGGTCGTCCACGCCCGCGAGCACCTCCAGCCCGAGCCCGACGCCCCCTGCAACACCTGCCAGGGAGCCACCGCCGTCCACATCGCCCCGCCGGACCTGCCGCCCCGTCTCGCCGAACTGGCGGTCGCCGCCACCGCGTCGGTGGGGCTGCCCTTCGCCGGGGTCGACCTGGCCGTGGAGAACGGCGGGGTCGTCTTCGAGGTCAACGTCCAGCCCGCCTTCGTCGACGGCAAGGTCGAGGTCGACGCGGTGGCCGTGCCGTACATCCAGGCACACCTGGACGCCCATGCCCACGCCCTGGCGCGGGGCGGTCGCGGGACGGCCCGTCCACCGCAGGTGCCCGAGACGATCGGTACGGGCCGCGAGGGTTTCACAACCTCAGCGTGAACCACGTCGTCTTGCCCTCGTCCGTCGGCCGCACGCCCCAGCTGTCGGCGAGGGCACGGACGAGGAGCAGGCCGCGCCCGCACTCCTCGGCCTCCGCCGCCCGGCGCGGCTGCGGCAGCTGAGGGCTGCGGTCGCCGACCTCGACCGTGAGGTCGGTGGCCGTGCGGTGCAGATGCAGGGCGATCGGGCCCTCGCCGTGCTGGACGGCGTTGGTCAGCGTCTCCGACAGCAGCAGGAGTGCGTCGTCGGCGCGGTCCGCGCAGTGCCATGAGGTGAGCGCCTTGTGCAGGAAGGCGCGGCCCTCCGGGACGGAGGACGGGACGGCCGGGAGGTCGGTGGTGACGGCAGCGAGCGGCGCGGCGGGCAGCTGGGCCAGCAGCAGGGTCACGTCGTCGTTGTGGCTGTCGGGGTCCGGCAGCAGGCCCGCCAGCACCTGGTCCGCCGCCGCCTCCAGAGACGGCGTGCCGGCGAAGAGGCTGTCGAGGAGGACGGTGAGTTCACCGATGCGCATCTCGATGTCGGCGTCCGGCGTCTCGATCAGACCGTCCGTGTAGAGCACCAGGGTGGCCCCCGGCGGTATCTCCGAACTGGACTGCTCGTACAGGACGTCGCCCACGCCGAGGGGCGCGTTGACGGGGCTGGCGAGGGCGCGGACACCGTCGCCCGCGTCGGCCACCAGGACCGGCAGATGGCCGGCCGAGCAGACGGTCACCGTGCCCGCGTCGGGGGCGATCACCAGGTAGCAGCAGGTGACGAGCTGGTCGGGTACGTCGAGGTCGGCGACGCAGGTGTCGAGCGCCCGCATCAGCTGCCGGGGCTGCATACCGGTCTTCGCCAGGGCGTGCGCGGCCGAGCGCAACTGGCCCATCACGGCGGCCGCTTCGAGGCCGCGGCCCATCACGTCCCCGATCAGCACGCCCACCCGGTCGGCGCCCAGCGGGATCAGGTCGAACCAGTCGCCGCCCACACCGGCGCCCTGCGTGGCGGGCCGGTAGCGGCTGGCGGTGGCCAGGCCGGGCAGTGCGGGCGGGGTGCCCATCAGGCTGCGCTGCAGGGTGAGCGCGATGTGCCGCTGCTGCTCGTACAGGGCGGTGAGCTCGGCCTCCGCGCGCTTGCGGTCGCTGATGTCCCGCACGATCGCGCACGCCCCGACCACCGTGCCGTGCGTGTCCCGGGTCGGCCACAGCGTCACGTCCACGTCCAGCAGCGCCCCGGTCCGGGTCACCCGCAGCGTCTCGAAGTGCTCGACCTTCCGGCCCCGCCGCAGCCGCTTCAGCAGGGCCCTCACCTCGCCGCGCAGCTCCGGCGGGGCCAGCAGGGAGACGTGCCGGCCGATGGCCTCCTCGGCGGTGTAGCCGTACAGGCGCTGCGCGGCCGCGTTCCAGTAGGTGATGCAGCCGTCGAGGGTGTGGGCGAGGATCGCGTCCTGCGAGGACTCCACCAGCGCGGCCAGCTCGTTGATCCGGGCCTCGGCCGCCTTGCGGTCGCTGACGTCCCGGACGGCCGCCGACACCAGCAGGCCCTCCGTCGTCTCCAGCGGGCTCAGGCTGATCTCGACGGGGAACTCCGTGCCGTCCTTGCGCAGCCCGTGCAGTTCGAGCCCGGCGCCCATGGGCCGGACCTGCCGGTTGGCCGCGTACCCGCCGCGGTGCGCGGTGTGCTGGCCGCGGAAGCGGTGCGGGATCAGCAACTCGACCGGATGGCCGAGCAGTTCCTCGCGGCCGTAGCCGAAGAGGGCCTCCGTCTGGGCGTTGACGAGCCTGATGGTGCCGGTGTCGTCGACGATGACCATCGCGTCCGGCGCCGCCTCCAGCAGCCCGCGGAACCGCTCCTCGGCGCCGCCCTCCGGCGCGGGGACGCGGCAGTCGCACCGTTGTCGTGCCGCCGGTTCCGCCTGCACCAAGTCGGCCATGTTCCACCTCACTTTGCGCGACGATTAAGGCCATCACAGCGCCTTCACACCGCCTTCGCTCCGCGATGTCGCTTACTGACCGTTCACGCCCGAACCTGGCCGTCCGGCAGGCGAACCCAGTCGCTACCACCGGCGCCGGTGTCCGCGGACCGCACCGCCCGAAACGCCCCGGTCGGAACCCTTCCGTGTGACCTCGGCCGCCGTACCCTGGACGCCGTGTACATGCCTGACGCGCCCGGCGCCGTCGCGGCCCGCCTCACCGGAGCGGCCGCGATCCGCGAACGCCCGCTGTCCGCCGCCCTGGCCGAGGTCACCCTCGACGACGGCCGCACGGTGATGGTCAAACGCGGTGACGGGACGGGCGCGGTGCGCGCGGAGGCGGCCGGGCTGCGCTGGCTGGCCGACGCCGGCGCGGTCCGCGTCCCCTCCGTGCACGGGCACGACGAACGCTGGCTGGTGACCGACCGCGTGCCGCTGGGCCGGCCGAGCCCCGAAACCGCCCGCCGGTTCGGCCGCGACCTGGCCGTCCTGCACGCCGCGGGGGCTCCCGCGTTCGGCGCTCCACCGCCGGGCGGCCCACGGGACGCCTTCATCGGGCTCGCCCCCATGCGCAACGTCGACGGCGACGACTGGCCCGCCTGGTACGCCGAACACCGGGTGCTGCCGTACTTGCGGACGGCGGTCGACGAAGGGACGATACGCCCCGCCGAGGCGGCCGTCGTCGAGCGGCTCTGCGCACGGCTGCCCGACCTGGCCGGCCCCGCCGAGCCACCCGCGCGACTCCACGGCGACCTCTGGAACGGCAATGTGCTGTGGGGCGAGGACGGCCACGTCCGGCTGATCGACCCGGCCGCGCACGGCGGACACCGCGAGACGGACCTCGCGATGCTGGACCTGTTCGGCTGCCCCCACCTGGAGGAGGTGCTGGAGGGCTACCAGGAGGCGGCACCGCTCGCCGACGGCCGGCCCCACCGCGTCGGGGTGCACCAGCTCTTCCCGCTCCTCGTGCACGCGGTCCTGTTCGGCCGGACGTACGCCGAGCAGGCGCTGTCGGTGGCCGCGCGGGCCCTGCGGAACTGCTGAAGAGGGCCCGGGCGGTGGCCCGGGCCCTCTGTGTCCCCGGCCGGGGACGCGAAAGACGCGCGCCCGGCCGGGGAGCCGCTACGTGAGGTCCCCTACATACGGTCCCCCTTCGGCTTGCCCCGCTGGTCCGGGGTGCCGTGCGGCGGTGGGCTGTGGGGCTGCGGTGAGGTCGCCGGCGACACCGGGGAGCCGGTGTGCCGCTGGGACTGCTCCGGACGCAGGGCTCCCGGATCGCCCGAGGTCGGCTCGGCGCCCGCCTCCAACTGCTCCAGGCGGGACGTCAGCAGCTCGGTGACCGGGAGCCGGTCGGCATGCGTCCGCTCGTACGCGAGCAGTTCCTCCACCTCCCCGGCCGTGAGCGACCGTACCCGGCTCTCCAGGCCGCCGATGGGCAGGTGGTCGTAGTCGGGCAGGGGCAGGGTGCTGCGGCCGTTGTCGGCCATGGGATATCACTTCCGTTCGCAGGTGGCCTCGAGCGGCATTCCGTGCGTGGGGCGCGGGCGACCGCTCAGTGGGCGCCCAGACCGCCCCCGCCGAACGAGCCGCTGCTGCCCCGGCTCCAGCGCGGCCGCTTCTTCTCCGCGCTCGTTCGGGTCCGCATGTTGGTCAGTTCGTACGGCGTGAGGGCGCGGCCGCCCTTCGGTGTCTGCGGTACCTCGTCGGGCTCCCGGTTCTCCCGGACCTCTTGCACCGGTCCGTCCGGGGGGAGGTGCGGCTGCTCCTCGGGGCGCGGCCGGGGCGGCTCGCGCAGTTTGATACGCGCGCCCAGCCAGAAGCTGCCGGCCAACAGGGCCACGAGGACGATGCCGACCACGAACATGCCCAGGCTGAGCAGGCCGCTCGACGCGGCCAGCTGCATGCTTGCGGTACTCATAACAGGCGAATACCCCTGCAACCGGTCATGAACCGCCGGGCGGCACCCGTTGCTCTGCGTGCGCACGGCATCGCGGACCGCGTCAGGGACGGCATCGCGGGCGGCCGGAGAAGCGGAGCGCACGGCCTGGTTTGGCCAGGCCGGGCCCGGGCTACCCGCGCTGTGTGACTTCGACGACATCCCAACAGGAACTGTTCCGGTTCCTGGAGGACCGCTTCGCCTGCGCTCAGGCGTGCACCGAGTGTGCGCGCGCCTGCGCGACGCGCGCGAGCCTCGTGGATCCGGACGGGACAGAACTGCAGGAACTCGTACGACGCAAGGGCATCATGTGCGCGGAGGTGTGCGACGCCACCTGCCGTGTGCTGTCCGAGGACAACCGGATGGACGAGACGGGTATCCGCGTCCAGCTGGAGTGGTGCCGAACGGTCTGCCTGGAGTGCGCGCACGTCTTCGACAAGTACCCGGGCGCCGAGGAGAGCGCCGCCGCCTGCCGCGCGTGCGCCCAGGCCTGCTCCGACTTCATGGCGACCCTGAGCTGAGGGAACCCAGACGCGGCCCGCGCGCACCTCGTCCAGCATCCGACGCATGATCGGGACGGGCAGACGGGGGTGCCGGGCTGCGACTTCGGCGGTCTCGGTGTCCCGCAGCAGGCCCACCAGGGTCCGGGCGGGCAGGCTCGGGTGCCTGGAGGCCGCGGTGCGGACGGTGCTGTACGGGTCGCTGAGCAGCCGTACAGCCGAGGCGGCCGACAGCCGGGGGTCGGCCGCCGCCCGGTCCCGGACCTCCTCGTGCGCGTCCCGACTGAACCTCTCCACCAGCTCGGGCCCGGCGTGAGCCGGACGCGCGCCCAGCTGCGGGGTCCGCGGCCGGCGCGGTCGCCCTCGATCTCGACGAGGAACATGCCGTCGGCGCCGAAGAGGCCGTTCTCGACGGCGATCTCATGTCACCGTGCGTCGACCTCCGCGGGTCGGTCTCCCGGAAGGGTGACCAGTGGCGCGGTCTCCCCGGAGGTGACCCGGCGCCAGGCCGCCCGGGGCGGCAGCGGGCCCTCGGACCACCAGGGATCCGCGATCTCGAGGCCCGCCCGCTTCAGCCGCGCATGGAGTCCGTCCACCGTCATGGGACGACATCCTCCCCGTGCCGGCCTCTTCCCGCCCTGCCATTCCCAATTTCTGGAACACGTTCTACGGTGTGCGCCGTCAGGACACCGGCCTTGGGGAGCCAGGAGGCGCCGTGCACCTCGACCACACGCCCGAGCAGCTGCGACTGCGCACCGAACTGCGCGCCTACTTCGCCGAGTTGGTGCCGGACAACGCCTACGCCCGGCACGCCGACCCGGTCGGCGCGAAACGGTTCTACCGCAAGACCATCCGCCGCCTCGGCGCGGACGGCTGGCTCGGCGTCGGCTGGCCCAAGGAGTACGGCGGCCGCGGCCTCACCCCGATCGAGCAGTTCATCTTCTTCGACGAGGCCGCCCAGGCCGGCGTGCCGCTGCCGCTGATGGCGCTCAACACCGTCGGCCCGACGATCATGCGCTACGGCACGGACGAGCAGAAGGCGTACTTCCTGCCGAGGATCCTCTCCGGCGAGATCGACTTCGCCATCGGCTACAGCGAACCCGAGGCGGGCACCGACCTCGCCGCGCTGAAGACGCGCGCGGTGCGCGACGACGGGGGCGCCACCCGCACGAGCCAAGCCGAGAGCGGGGGAGGAGCCGAGAGCGGGGGAGAGTACGTCGTCAACGGCCAGAAGATCTGGACCACCAACGGCGACACCGCCGACTGGGTCTGGCTCGCGGTCCGCACCGACCCCGAGGCCCCACCGCACCAGGGCATCACCATGCTGCTCGTGCCGACCACCGACCCCGGCTACTCCTGCACCCTCATCCACACCCTCGCCGGCCACGACACCACCGCCAGTTACTACGAGAACGTCCGCGTCCCCGTCTCCCACCGCGTCGGCGCCGAGAACCAGGGCTGGCGGCTGATCACCAACCAGCTCAACCACGAGCGCGTGACCCTCGCCGCCCACGGCACCATGGCCATCCGCGCCCTCCACGACGTCCAGCGCTGGGCGACGGAGACCAAACTCGCCGACGGCCGCCGGGTGGTCGACCTGCCCTGGGTGCGCCGCCGGCTCGCGCAGACCCATGTGAAGCTCGACGCGCTCAAGCTCCTCAACTGGCAGATGGTGGGCGCCCTCCAGAACGGCACCCTCACCCCCCAGGACGCCTCCGCCGTCAAGGTCTACGGCTCCGAGGCCCGCCGGGACGCCTACGCCTGGCTGCTCGAGGTCGTCGCGGCACCGGGCGCACTCCAGGAGGGCTCGGCGGGCGCCGTCCTCCACGGCGAACTCGAACGCGGCTACCGCTCCGCCGTGATCTTCACCTTCGGCGGCGGCAACAACGAGATCCAGCGGGAGATCATCTCGTGGATCGGGCTGGGGATGCCTCGGGTACGGCGTTAGCCCGTGTGACCACCGACGCCAGTGGTCACATACCGTGGACAGTCGGCACCAGATCTCCCGTGGCGACGGTAGCCCCGGCCGGTAAAAGCCTCGCGCCGGTGCAGAGGACGGCGCGAAGCCCGGCGGGTGACGGCATTCGGCCGCCACCCGCCGGGCTTTTCTGCGGTCAGGCGGTCACACGCTGGAACCGCTGGTTGGCGCCGGTGCCGCAGGTCCACTGGATGAGCCGGGCGCCGTTGGCGGTGGAGGCGTCCTTCACGTCCAGGCACTTGCCGCTGTGTCGGGCCACCAGTTGGTAGTTGCCATTGCCCTGATCCTTGAACAGCCACTGCTGGTTGGTGCCGGTGGTGCAGTGGTACTGGTTGACGTAGGCACCGTCTGCCGTGGAGGCGCCCGCGACGTCGAGGCACTTGCCGCTGTGCTGGGCGAGGACGCGCACGTAGCCGTCTCCCGCGTCCTGCAGCCGCCACTGCTGGTTGAGGCCGCCGGTGCAGGTGTACTGGATGGCGACCGCACTGTCGGCGGCCGAGTTGTCGGACACGTCGAGGCACCTGCCGCTGTGCCGGGCGATCAGCTTGTAGTAGGGGCCGCCGCCCACCCCACTGATCATGCCGGCGTCGGTGTCGATGGCCACCTGCGGGTACCACGGCAGGTCCATGGTGGTGCTGGTGGGGAAGGTCAGAGGGAGCCAGACGTACTGCGAGTCGTTGACCGTGCCGCCCATGGAGTTGCCCCAGCGGTCGCCCATGTACAGGTACGAGGTGCCCTGAGTGCCCTGGACGGGCAACACGAACGCGGTCTGGGAGCCGTAGGCGGTGTCGTCACCGACGTCGGTCATGGCGGTCCAGGGACCCGTGATGCTCGTGGCGGTCGCGTACTTCTGCTGGTTGGGCTTCCAGCCGCTGTTGCCGGAGGTGAGCATGAAGTAGACGCCGTTCCGCTTGAACAGCGCGGGAGCCTCGCGGAACGTGCCCGGCCAGGGGTTGGCGACCAGGCTGTCGTAGGAGGTGTAGTCGGCGCTCAGCTTGAAGATCTGCAGGTCGGCGTTGTTGTTGGCGGAGGTGATCTGGTAGGCGGTGCCGTTGTCGTCCCTGAACAGCGTCATGTCGCGGGACGTGGTGCCGGTGGGCGGCCGGAAGCTGCCCTTGTAGGTGTAGTCGCCGTCGACGGTGTCGGACACGGCGACGGCGGCGCGGGCCTGGGTGTAGTCGCTGCCGTTCTCCTTGTGCATCCACATCACGTACTTGCCGGTCGTGCTGTTGTAGATGACCTTCGGCCGCTCGATGTTGGCGATCGCCAGCTCGGGATCACTGCTCTGCGTCAGGACGTTGCGGCGGAACTCCCAGGTTTTGAGGTCGGTCGAGCGGTAGACCGAGACGGCTTTGAAGGTGTTGTCAGGGTTGCGGTTCTCGCCGAACCAGTAGAAGAAGGAGCCGACCTTGATCACTCCGCCGCCGTGGGCCTGCACTACGGCGCCGGCGGTGTCGGTGAACTGGGTGGCGTTGGTCACGGTGACCGGGGCGGCCTGAGCGGGCGACCCGGTGACCAGCAAGGCGAACACGCTCATCGTGGCGGCCAGTACGAGCGTGAGGGTGCGTCGGAGCATCGGGTTCCTCAACGAGGGTGCTGAGTTGTCTGTTTGATTGTGTGCGGTCCCGTTGAGGGACGGTAGGAGAGGGGCATAGTCCCGTCAAGAGCAAGAACTCCGATGTCTGCTGTTCGCTGGGTTCCTGGTTGCTCGCATGAACCACGCAGTTCCGTCAAAACTCGTCCAACGTCTGGACGGAAGCTGAGCTCTGAGCCTTAATACATCCAACGTCATCGGGCGTGGTGCGCGCCCTCCGTGTGGTTCCCCGGCGCACCCGCCATTCATCGGATGACTCCCCCGATCGTTCGGTCCGAACGCTGAGCCGCAGCACGGTTTGTGCTGTCCTGTGGACAGTCAGGAGAGAACCCCTTGTCAGAATCGCCCACTCGTCGAAGAGTGCTGATGGGTATGGCGGCCATGACGGTTGCCGCCGTCGTCACGCCGAGCCTCGGGGCGGCCTCCGCCCAGGCCGCCACCTCCGGGTCCCAGCCCCTGCCGCTGGCCCCGCTGCGCATCCCCAGGACCGACATGGGCCTCGAGCAGCAGCCCGACACGAAGGTCCAGTGGCTGCAGGACGCCAAGCTGGGGATGTTCATCCACTGGGGTGTCTACTCGGGCCCCGCCAAGGGCGAGTGGTGGATGCACAACGCACCCGTCACCCCCGCGGACTACCAGAAGTACGTCACCGACACGACCGGCGAGCAGTTCACCGCGGATGCCTTCGACCCGTCGGCCTGGGCACAACTGGCCAAGGACTTCGGGGCGAAGTACACCGTGCTGACGACCCGTCACCACGACGGCTTCGCCCTGTGGCCGCTGAACCACCCGAACAGCTGGAACTCCGGGCAGGCGCCTCTGAGCCGCGACTTCGTCAAGGACTACGTCGCGGCCACCCGCGCGGCCGGTCTGAAGGTCGGTCTCTACTACTCGCCCATCGACTGGCGCTACCCCGGCTACTACGACGTGTACGGCACCAACTGCGCGACCAACCCGTGGGGATACACCACCGACCCCGCGCACAAGGAGAACGCGCGGATCATGAAGACCGAGGTGTACGAGTCCATCAAGGAGCTCGTCACCCAGTACGGCGTCATCGACGACCTGTGGTGGGACGGCGGCTGGATCGCGGAGCAGGGCAGCGACGCCGACGCCGCGTTCTTCTGGGAGCCCGGCCAGTTCCGGGACACGTCCAACCAGTGGCCGGTGGACTCCACCTATGGCGAGACCGACAGCAGCGGCAAACCGCTCGGGCTGATGGGCATGGTGCGCGCGCACCAGCCCGACATCGTCGCGACCTCGCGCTCCGGATGGATCGGCGACTACGCCAGCGAGGAGGGCCCCTCCGTGCCGAGCGGGGCCATCCGCACCGGCAAGGTCACCGAGAAGGTCTTCACCGTCGGCAGCACCTGGGGCTACAACTCCGACGGCAAGGTCATGAGCTACAGCACCGCCATGAACCTCCTGGTCAACTGCTGGATCCGGAACATGACGGCCATGGTCAACGTCGGCCCGGACCGGCACGGCACCGTGCCCTCCGGGCAGGCGAGCCTGCTGCGCCGGATCGGCACCTTCATGACCACCTACGGGCAGGCCGTCTACGCCACCCGCGGCGGCCCGTGGAACCCCGTGGACGGCAAGTACGGCTACACCTACAAGGACAGCACCTTCTACGTCCACCTGCTGCCCGGCTACAGCGGCACCAGCTTCACCACCCAGCCGATCGGGGACGCCCAGGTCACCCGCGTGTTCGATGTCGCGGCCGGCACCGACCTGCCGTACACCGTCGGCTCGGACGGCACGGTGACGATCACGGGCATCAACCGCACCCGCAACCCCGAGGACAGCGTCGTCGGTGTCACCCTGGACCGGACCGTGCAGCCGGCCGACATCGCCTCGGGCCGCTCCGTGACGGCGAGCAGCCAGGAGTCCTCCAAGGGCAACTCCGCGGCGAAGGCGGTCGACGGCTCCACCGCGACGCGCTGGTGCGCCAACAACGCGAACACCGGGGCCTGGCTGACGGTGGACCTGGGGTCGACCAAGGCGGTCACCGGCGCGCGGATCGCCTGGGAGTTCGACGCCACGAACTACAGGTACAAGATCGAAGGTTCCACGGACAACACCACCTGGACCATGCTGGCCGACCGCACCGGCACCACCAGTACCAGCCAGGTACAGGCCACCCTGTTCAGCGCCCAGGTCCGCTATGTGCGGGTGACGGTGACCGGACTGCCCACAGGCGTCTGGGCCTCCATCCGCAACCTGGAGATCTACGACCGCCCCTTCTCCGCCGACCTCGGTACCTACCGTCTGGTGAACCACAAGAGCGGGAAGGTGCTGGACGTCAGCGGAGGCTCCACCGCCGACGGCGGATCCCTCATCCAGTGGCCGCAGACCAGCGGCACCAACCAGCAGTGGAAACTGCTGCCGAACACCGACGGCTCCTACCGGCTGGCCAACGTCAAGAGCGGCAAGGTCATGGACAGCCCGGGCGGCTCCGCCCAGGGCGCCGCTCTCGACCAGTGGACCGACACCAGCAGCAGCAACCAGTGGTGGCAGCTCGTGCCCGCCTCCACCGGCTACTGCCGGATCGTCAACGTCGGCAACGGCTGGTGCGTCGACGTCAAGGACGCCTCCACCGCGGACGGCGCCTCGATCATCCAGTGGCCCAACACGGGCGGGACCAACCAGGAATGGCAGCTCGTCGCCCTGTAGCCGGCGATGCGTAGAGGGCCGGTGGCACCGGCCCTCGGCCTCCCATGCCTCCGGCCATCGCGCGGCCCCGCGTTCCCCCTCGAACGCAATGGAGCGCGCGCGATTCCCGATGGAGGCCGCAGACGATTCCTGACCGCCGCCGCTCTGGCGACCGGTGCTGCCGCACTGCCCGGAGTGCCGGCCGGTCGGGCACCCCGGCGGCTGGGCATGCACCCGTCCGCCGCACAGAGCCCCAGGTTCAGTCCGGCCGTCTGCATGAACAGAACGTTCTGTACAATGGGCGGATGTCGAATCGTGCGACTGCATCAGGGCGCCGGCCCGCGGCTCGGGACCGGCTGCTGAGCACAGCGAGCCGGCTCTTCTACACCGAGGGCATCCGGGCGGTCGGCGTCGACCGCATCATGGCTGAGGCGGAGATCGCCCGCGGCACGTTCTATCGACATTTCGAAGGCAAGGACGACCTGGTACGGGCCTACCTCGAGGCGACGGACCAGGGCATTCGCGACCGCGTCGGTACAGTCAGGGCGGAGATCGCCGATTCCTCCGTCTTCCTTCAGGCCATGGCACGCGGAATCGGTGAAGAGCTGTGCGGCGTGGGCTTCCGCGGATGCCCGTTCATCAACGCGGCCGCCGAGTACCCGGAGCGGGACAGCGTCGTCCATCAGGCAGTACTGACGCACCGGGCCTGGTTCCACCAGATCCTCCAGGACGCCTTCGAACAGACGGGTGCGGCTGACCCCGCACGCTCGGCCGATGCCATGGTGGCCATGCGTGACGGAGCAATGGTCGCCGGCTATCTGAGCGATCCGCAGAAGGCGAACGACACTCTCGTGCACGGCGTCACCGCTCTCCTGGCCGCAGCCTGAATGCTGGTCTGATCAGGCCCGCGGCTATGCGCCGGCCGACCATCCCCGCCTCGCCCCGCGCGGACTTGCGGCGGCGCCGGCGGTCGCCGCTGTCAGACGTGGGTGAGGTCGTGGTGGGCTGCCCAGCCAAGGGCGTAGTCGGCGACTTCTTCCCATCCCTCCTGACCCAGGGTGAAGTGGGAGCGGCCGGGGAACTCCTGGTAATCGGTGACGGCCGGAGACTTGCGGTACAGGCGCCAGTTGGCCCTGTTCACCTTCGCCGGCACGATGTGGTCGGCCCCTCCCGCGATGAACAGCAGGGGAGCGCGCCGCCGGTTGCGGAAGTCGACCTTCGTCGCGGCGCCGGGGTTGAAGTTGGCGAGTGCGCCCTGGAAGAGCACGCGGGCCGATCCGGGCACCTGGTAGCGCTCGTAGACGGCGGCGGACTCCTCCTCGCTGAGCGTGTTGGTGAAGCTGTAGTGGAACTGCTTCGGGGTCAGGGCGATGGCCTTGTTCTTGTTGGCGGGGTTTCCGATCACCGGCCAGACCGACCTCACCGTGGAGTACGGCTGCGGCAGGACGCCCTTGACGGGAGCCGAGTCGATGGCGACGCCGGCGCGGCCCAGGCCGCGGTCCAGCAGCACCTGCGTGATGGCCCCGCCGAAGGAGTGCCCGATGATGACGGGCTGTTCATCCAGGCCGCGGATGACCTCCTCGTAATGGGCGATGACCTCGCGCAGGCCGACCCCCGCGATGCGGGAGGGGTCACGCCGAATCTCTTCGACCTCGCCCTCGAGACCCGGCCAGGCGGGGGCGATGACCCGGTAGCCCTGTGCCTCGTAGCGCTCGATCCAGTTCTCCCAACTGCGCGGGGTCATCCAGAGCCCGTGGATCAGCACGACGGTGCGGGCGGGCGAGGTGTCAGTCATCTGAATCTCCAAAGTGAATAGAACGTTCTGTTCACTCCAAGGTAGGACGGGATCGTTGCCCGGTCAAGCGAGGGAGGGCACTGCTTCGGTCGTTGTGCAGCGGGTGCACCAGCGGCGGGTCGACTGGGCGACGAGGAACAGACCACGGCCGCCTTCATCCGTGGGCGGTGCGCAGCCGGGAGACCTTCTCGTCGACGTCCCGGTCGCCGCATGCGACGAGGCCGCCGGTGTACAGGGCGATCCACCGTGCCTTCGGTCGGTTCCGGCTCGGCGGATTCGAAGGGGACCGCCCCCAGCCGGCTCGCGCTCGCATCAGTGGAAGGGCCAAGGTGTGCCGTTTCAGGCGGCCGGAGGAGGGAGAAGCTTCCGGGCGGCTGTGGTCACACCTCGGCGGTGGTGGCGGGCGGCCGGTCTCAGCGACCGGGGACGGGCAGCGCACCCTCGGTGTACTGGGCACGCCCGTAGCCGAACGACCAGTCCTGCGGGCCGTTCTCGACGATACCGATGAAGACGTCCGCGCCGCTGATGCCAAGGGGTTCCAACTGCTCGGCGACGGTTCGGAAGACGCGTTGCTTGACCTCGGTGGTGCGTCCTGACTGGGTGAAGATCTGGATCATCACCAGGCGATCGGTTCGTTCGAAGCCCAGGCCGGCGTCGAGGGTCGCACTTCGACGCCCGGCACCGGGCGTGACGGGCGCGGGAGGCACCCGCTTCGCGCTCCGGGCCTACGCCCCCGTTCCCGGATCGGGCGTACTGTCCCGCGACTGAGAGTGCCGCGTGGCCGGCCTGCCCCACCGACCGCATCCGAGGCACTCCCGCCCGCACGTGCTCACCGCTGTCGGTGGCGCAGCCGCCCCCACTCCGCGAGCGTTCGTGCGGCGGCGCCGGCCAGGCAGGGGCGGTTGCGTACGAAGCGACGGGCGGCCCGTGGCGGTTGCCGCCGCAGCCGGTAGACGGCCCCGCCCGGCACCGGACGCACCACCGCGCCCTCGTACACCCGCAGATCACGGGTCTTGAAGGACTCCTTGTAGCGAGCCGCCCCACTGCCCAGGTCCACCATCCCGATGCCGTCCGCCGCGGCGGCCTCCAGCATCCGCAGCTGCAGCAGGATGCCGGGCGAGTACTTGCCGTACGCGGGGTCGTACGCCGGGAACCACCAGGACAGCACCGTTCGTGAGCGCAGCCCGAAATGCGCGGCCACGGGCCGGCCGTCGGCGTAGAGCACCGACAGCACCCCACGGCACCCGGGCTCGTCGCTCTCCGCGAGCAGCCGCACCAGGCGCGTGATCCACTCCTGCGCGAACCTGTCCCGCCGCCCCGTGCGCCGGTACTGCGCTGACTTCCACCCCATCAGCGCCCGCAGCGCATCCGGATCCCGAGCGTCGTACACGAAACGCACCTCGCCGACCTGCCGGGCGAGCTTGCGCTCCTTGGCCAGGGTCTGTCCGAGGAGCCCCCGCGACCTCTCCCGCAGCCTTTCGGCGTAGCGCTCGAATCCCTCGTCGATGTCGACGACGGGGGAGGTGAGCTCCTCGGCGGCGTGCGGTACGAACAGGCCCTGACCGGCCTCCAGGTTGTCGAACTCCCACGACGACAGCCCGCAGGCCGCGAGCAGCCCGTGCGCGTCGAGCCGCAGCCCGGGCCGCACCACGGCCCCCTGACTGTCGGACACCCCGAGCCCGATGGCCCGGCCCTGCCCCAACGGGCCTCTCTCGTACGGGAAGAAACCGACCGGGTCACCGTCCTCCTGCAGCACCGCCACCCTGGCTCCCGGCCTGACCTGCCCGACGGTCGCGGTGAACACCGGGTCGAGAAAGGGATTCTCCGGTGTTCCGGTCTCCGTCCGTATCTCCCGCCACACCTTGTGGTCGTTCGGGCCCAGTTCCTCCGGCCTCAGGACGAGAACGCGCTTTCTCCCGGGCAAGTCCGCCTCCTGTGTCGTCGACATGCTGAACACACGAAGGCCCGCTCACGACCGTGCGGCGGCGTCGGCAGTACGCAGGCCGCACGGTGCAGGCCCTTGTCGGTACTGCCGTTGCTCAGCAGCGGAATGTCTGCAGGGCGGCGGCGCTCCGGGAGGAATGTCCCGTTCCCGGGCTCGCCGTCACTCCGGCCGAAGGGATGTCCGCGCCGGCTCGATGCGGCGCCGAGCCCCGTACCGGGGCGCCGGGCGCCGCACGCCTCGCCCCTGTCGCTCCGTCGGGCCTGGGCGACCGTGCCGCCATCCGACGGACCGACGGATCCTCCTCGCACGGCGATTCCTCGCCGGCCCCTTCGGCCTCGGCGCCCGGTGCGCTGCCCTGGGCTCCGGCGTCCACCGCCACCGCAGTGCCCGTCACCGCGTTCGAGCCCGCGGTGACGGCCGGAGCGAAGAGATGCAACAACACCACGGAAGCCAGCGCGACCACGGCGCCCACCCATGGGCGCCGCAGGATCAGATCCCGCAAGTGCCTCCCGGCGGAGGCTCGACCAACGGGTCCGACACGCGGGATCGCCACCGAACGAGTCCCCCCATACGCCTGGTTGCACATACCAGTAGGCCGAGCCCGTCTTCACCCGTCAAGCCCTCGCGACCCGTTCCGGCCCCGTTCGTGAGCTGTTCGTCCCTCACGCCGGACGAACTCGCCGCGGCCGATCGCGTCGCGGCGGCGCTTCGGGGTCACCTGGTGACGCTGCGCGGCATCTGAGGGTGGTGAGGGCGCAGGGGTTCATGGCGTTCCCCCGGGTGGCGGGGCAGGCGTGGTCGCCGGTGCAGGCGTGGGGCCCAGCCGTGGCCGTCGCTCTGTTCCCGTGACATGATGGTTGACGTGACAACCATGAAGGGTGAGAGGTGGTCTCGGTGAGCAACGTGGAAACCGAACCCGCGGCGTTGAGATGCGGGGCACCGGTCGACGACGACCGGCCGGCCGGGGCGCCCCTGGTCGATGTGCTGTCGGCGCGGGAGGTGCCGCTGGGCGGTCCGCGTGCGATGCGCGTGCGGCGGACGCTGCCGCAGCGGGCCCGGACACTGATCGGAGCGTGGTGCTTCGCCGATCACTACGGCCCTGTCGACGCCGACGCGACGGGTGGCATGAACGTCGCCCCGCACCCGCACACCGGGCTGCAGACGGTGAGCTGGCTGTTCAGCGGGGAGATCGAGCACCGCGACACCCTCGGCACCCGCGCCCTCGTCCGTCCGGGCGAGATGAACCTCATGACCGGCGGACACGGCATCGCCCACTCGGAGATCTCCACCCCGGACACCACTGTCATCCACGGCGTGCAGTTGTGGGTGGCGCTGCCCGAGGAGCACCGGAGCACCGATCGGGACTTCCAGCACTACGTGCCCGAGCCGGTGCGGGGCGACGGGGCCGAGATCAGGGTCTTCCTGGGCTCGCTCGCCGGCGGCACCTCTCCGGTGCGGACCTTCACGCCCCTGCTCGGCGCCGAGATCACGCTCGAACCGCGTGCGGCGATCACCCTGGCCGTGGACACCGCCTTCGAACACGGCCTTCTCGTGGACAGCGGAGACGTCCGCCTGGTCGACACCGTGCTGAGCCCGGCCGAACTCGGCTACGTCCCCTGCGGCGTCGACGCCCTGACGGTGGTGAACGAGTCGGACGCTCCGGCGCGGACGATCCTTCTCGGAGGCCCTCCGTTCGAGGAGGAGATCGTCATGTGGTGGAACTTCATCGGCCGCAGCCACGAGGACATCGTCCGCGCCCGAGAGGACTGGGAGGCGGCCTCCGACCGCTTCGGCGCCGTCGAAGGCTATCCGGGGGAGCGCCTTCCCGCACCGGCCCTGCCCAACGCCGTCATCAGGCCGCGCG
The DNA here is from genome assembly GCF_049808595.1 of Streptomyces aurantiaciflavus. NCBI lineage: Bacteria > Bacillati > Actinomycetota > Actinomycetes > Kitasatosporales > Streptomycetaceae > Streptomyces > Streptomyces aurantiaciflavus. Next base: position 68,504 of record NZ_JBNCAQ010000048.1, read on the forward strand.
GGAATCCTCCGCGTCGCTGACCTCCGCACGAAAGGCACCCCATGAGCGAGTCCTCCGCCAACCGGATCGTCCAGCGGGCGGACGCCGAACGCCGATACGAGATCCTGGTCGACGGCCGGCGCGGAGAAGTGGCCTGGGTGGGCCGCCCCCACCGGGGTCGCCGGGCTGGTCGGTCCGGGCGCGGAACAGAGCGGAATAACGGTGTCCCGGGGCGTGTTGCGGAGCTATAGTTGATGCATCAACCATGGGAAGGGCTGAGGACGATGCAGTTCGGCATCTTCACCGTCGGCGATGTGGCCACCGACCCGAGCACGGGTCGTACGCCGACCGAGCACGAGCGGATCAAGGCGATGGTCGCCATCGCGCAGAAGGCCGAGGAGGTCGGGCTGGACGTGTTCGCCACCGGCGAGCACCACAATCGACCGTTCGTGCCTTCCTCGCCGACCACCCTGCTCGGCTGGATCGCGGCGCGCACCGAGCGGATCATCCTGTCCACGGCCACCACGCTGATCACCACCAACGACCCGGTGAAGATCGCCGAGGACTACGCGATGCTCCAGCACCTGGCCGACGGCCGGGTCGACCTGATGATGGGGCGCGGCAACACCGGGCCGGTCTACCCGTGGTTCGGGCAGGACATCCGGCAGGGCATCAACCTCGCCGTCGAGAACTACGCCCTGCTGCGCCGGCTGTGGCGCGAGGACGTCGTCGACTGGGAGGGCACGTTCCGTACGCCGCTGCAGGGGTTCACCTCGACCCCGCGCCCGCTGGACGGCGTACCGCCGTTCGTCTGGCACGGCTCCATACGCTCCCCGGAGATCGCGGAGCAGGCCGCGTACTACGGCGACGGCTTCTTCCACAACAACATCTTCTGGCCCAAGGAGCACACCAAGAAGCTGATCAGCCTGTACCGGGAGCGGTACGCGCACCACGGGCACGGCACGCCCGAGCAGGCCGTCGTCGGCCTCGGCGGCCACGTCTACATGCGCCGCAACTCCCAGGACGCGATCCGCGAGTTCCGCCCGGTCTTCGACCACTCGCCGGTGATGGGCGGCGGGATCTCCATGGAGGAGTACATGGAGCAGACCCCGCTGACCGTCGGCACCCCCGAGCAGGTCATCGAGAAGACGCTGACCTTCCGCGAGTACGCCGGCGACTACCAGCGCCAGCTGTTCACGGTGGACGGCGGCGGCGTCCCGCTGAAGACCGCGCTGGAGCAGATCGACATGCTCGGCGAGGAGGTCGTCCCGGTGCTGCGCGAGGAGTTCGCCAGGAACCGGCCGGCCGACGTGCCCGACGCCCCCACGCACGCCTCGCTCCTCGCCGCCCGGGACGCGGAGCGCGCGCAGACCGCCGAACCGGCGGCATGACACGCACGACGGGACCGGCAGGGAGGACTGAGGAACGATGACCGACAACTTCAACGGCTACCCGGCGAACGACGGAGTCGCTCCCGACCGTTGGGCAAGTGCCCTGCACCTGTTCGACGACGGCGTCGGCGTGCCACACGAGGAGACCACCCTCGAACGCTGGGAGAGGGCCCAACTGCTCTTCGCGGCCAGGGACTACATCGCGGCCGCCAAGCTGCTGGCCGCCGTCGTCGAGGAGGCCCCTGAGCAGACCGGACCCCGGCTGCTGCTGGCTCGGGCCTACTACCACTCCGCGCAACTGGGGCGCGCCGAGCAACAGTTGCGCGAGATCATCGACCGCGACCCGGTGGAGCACTACGCCCACCTGATGCTGGGCCGCACCCTGGAACGCCAGGGACGCCACGACGAGGCGGCGCCCTGGCTGCGGATGGCTGCCGCCTTCACGGGCGACCTCGCGGACGGCGACTGAGCGGCGCGGGCCGTACATGAGTGGGGGGGGGG